>NZ_JACTAH010000001.1:1818465-2121543 GCF_014489115.1 Thauera sedimentorum
GGGTCGGGCAGGAAACGGCCTCATATACCTGCCACAGGTCCACATCCATCACCAGCGGGTTGAGCCGGAAGGCATCGCCGATGCCCGGATCGTAGATCATCGCGAATCCGCCCTCGACCGGGCGCACGCTGTGCACCGTCAGGTGGTGCCACTGCGCGTCGGTGAGCTTGCCGAAGGGCTCGCTGACCGTGCGGATGTAGGTCTCGGCCTCCGCCATCGAGGCGAACCTGGGCGCCGTGCCGACATACTGGCCGATGCGCCGCAAGGAGGCGGCGGTGATCACCGGCCCCACGTCGTTGAGCACCAGCCGGGTAATCGGCGTATGCGGCTGGCTGGCGATCAGCATGCCGATGATGCCGCCCATCGAGGTACCCACCCATTGCACCGTCTCCACGTCGAGCCGGGCGAGCAGCGTGATCATGTCGGAGACATAAAGCGGAAAGCCGTAGTCGGCCTTCACTCCCAGCCAGTCGCTGCGCCCG
Source organism: Thauera sedimentorum (assembly GCF_014489115.1). Lineage (NCBI taxonomy): Bacteria > Pseudomonadati > Pseudomonadota > Betaproteobacteria > Rhodocyclales > Zoogloeaceae > Thauera > Thauera sedimentorum. Next base: position 1,818,948 of record NZ_JACTAH010000001.1, read on the forward strand.
CGCCCGGGCACGTCCGGGCAGACCACCCGGTAGTCGTCGGCCAGCGCCTGGGCGAGGAAGTCGAAGTCCCGCCCGTTGCGGGTCAGCCCGTGCGCGCAGACCACCACGCGCGGGTTGTCGGGGTCGCCCCACTCGGTGTAGGCCATGCGGTGCAGGCCGTGCGGACCGATGCACTGCACCGAGCGCTCGCGCATGCCGTGGTAGGGCCGCAGCGGTTGCGGGACGGGGGCGAACAACTTTTTCAGCGAATCGAACAGGCTCATGGTCGGCGTAGAGATGACAATTGACCGGAGTCTATCAGCGTCCGTGCCAGTAGCGCGGTTGCCGCTCGCGCTCGGCCTCGATCCGCACGCCCTGCCCGTCCGCCACCACCCGCAGCGCGCCCTGGCTGTCGGTACGCCAGGCCCGCGCGCCGGACGCGGTCCAGCGCGCCCACACCTCGGGATGCGGGTGGCCGAAGGGATTGCGGTAGCCCACCGAGTACAACACCTCGCGCGGGCGCACCGCCTGGACCAGCGCCGCGGTGGACGAACTGCGGCTGCCATGGTGGGGCGCCACCAGCACGGTGCTCGCCAGCCCCTCCGTGCCACGCGCCAGCAGCGCGCGTTCGGCGGCCTTTTCGATGTCGCTCGCCACCAGCATGGCCCCGCCGTCCGCCTCGATGCGCAGCACGCAGGCACGGTCGTTGTCCCTGCGCAATCCGGCATCCTCTGCCGCAGGGTGCAGCACGCGGAAGCGCACGCCGTCCCAGGTCCACGCCTCACCGGCCCGGCAGCGGCGCCGTGAGCCATCGGTCGCGGGCACGGCTTCGTCGCCGGTCATCACCGCCGATACCGGGATACCATCGAGGACGGACGCCGCCCCGCCGGCATGGTCGGCGTCGCCGTGGGTGAGCACCAGCAGATCCAGGCGCTGCACACCGGCCGCGCGCAGATAGGGCAACACCACCCGCTCGCCGGCATCGGCCACCGGACCGTAGGGCGGTCCGGCATCGATCAACAGGTCGCGTCCGGTGGTCTGCACATGCACCGCCTGCCCTTGTCCGACGTCCAGCACCGTTGCCACAAAGGCCCCGGCAGGCGGACGCGGTGGCGCCCACATGAGCAGCGGCACCACCGCCAGCGCCGCAGCCGGGCGCGCAGGCGTGCCACGCGGCAGGAGCAGCCAGGCCAGCCCGGCGCAGGCCGCCGCCACCGCCACCACAGGCGGCGCAGCCTGCTGCCACAAGGCAAAGTCCCGCGCCCCCAGCCACTCCAGCGCACCCATCATCGTTCCGGCAACCCAGTGGGCGAGATGCAGCGGCGCCTCCAGCGGGACCAGCACCGCAACCAGCACGAGTGGGGTGATCACCAAACTGACCAGCGGAATGGCCAGCGCATTGGCCAGCGGCGAGACCAGCGAGAAGCCCTGGAACAGCACCAGCAGCGCCGGCACCAGCGCCACGGTGATGGCCAGTTGCACACGCAGCGCGGCCCGCCAGCCGGTAAGCGCCTGCAACCGCCCGGCGAGCATCAGCAGGATCACCCCGACCGCAGCGAAGGACAGCCAGAAACCGGCCGACAGCACCGCCCACGGATCGACCACCAGCACCGCCAGCAAGGCCAGCGCCAGCACCCTGCTGCCCGCCAGCTCACGCCCGCCATGCAAGGCCGCGGCCGCCACCACCAGCATGATCAGCGCCCGCTGCACCGGAATCCCCATCCCGGCCAGCAGGGCATAGCAGGTAGCGGCCAGTACCGCCGCCAGCAGCGCCACGCGACGCACCGGCACATGCAGCAGCAGGCGCGGCACCCGTCGCCACAGCCACCCGGCCAGGCCACCCGCGCACAAGGCCACCAGCGACACGTGCAGCCCCGAGATGGCGACCAGGTGATTGACGCCGGTGCGGCGGAACACCTCCCACTGCGCCGGCGCGATCGCACGCTGGTCGCCGATCGCCAGCGCGGTGAGGATGCCGGCCTGCGCGCCCTCGCCCAGCACCGTGGCGAAGCGCTCGCGGACCGACTCGCGCAGGCGGTGCACCCGCAGCATCGGCTGCCCGCCCGCTTCCGCCAGGCGGCGGTTGCCTTCGGCCTTGCGCACATAGCCGGTGGCGCGCAGGCCACGCTCCAGCAGCCAGGCCTCGTAGTCGAAGCCGTGCGGATTGCTGAAACCGTGCGGCCGCTTGAGGCGCAGCGTGAGCCGCCAGCGCTCGCCTGCATGCACCGGCGGCGGCAGCTCGCCGCTGCGCCGGTCGGCATACCAGGACAGCAGCAGCCGCACGGGCACCGCCGCATCGGCCGATTCGACTTCGAACACGAAGCGCACACTGTCGCCCAGGGCCTGCGGCAGACCGGCAACCACACCGCTGACCACCACATCCCGCCCTTCCACCGCCATCGGCAGTTCGTCGGCCAGGCGCCATTCCGCCCGCCAGCCGGCCCACAGCAGACCGGCCGACAAGGCCAGCAGGCCGGGCAGCACCCATCTCCAGCGGACCGACAGGCGCTCGCGGGCAAGAAACCCGGCCACGGCTGCAGCGGTCAACGCCAGCGTGCCCAGCAGCATCCATTCCGCCGGCGGCACCGAGGGCAGTTGCTGGAAGATCCACACGCCGAGGGCGAACAGGATGACGGCATATCGCATACCCATTCATCATGATCGGTACTTTCGGCGGCGGCAAGTTCCGCTGCGCTAGCCCGCGTTTCTCACACTGGCGTGCCACGGCGGCGTATCGGCACCCGCAGTAGGGGCAATGTGAGAAATGCGGGCTAGAATTCGCCTCCCCTGCCCGAGTCGCCCATGCGCAAGACACTGAAGCGGATCCTGCCGAATCACGAGAGCGTGCACAACAACCGCTGGCTGCGCCCGTTCGCCAATACGCTGCTGCACCCGCGCTTGTGGCACCTCAACCGCCACTCGGCGGCCGGCGCGGTGGCGGTGGGCCTGTTCTGCGGGCTGGTGCCGGGCCCGCTGCAGATGCTGAGCGCGGCGGTGGCCTGCGTGCTGTTGCGGGTGAACCTGCCGCTGGCGCTGATCACCACCCTGTACTCCAATCCGTTCACCATCGTGCCGCTCTACCTGGTGGCCTACGCGATCGGTTCGCTGGCCACCAACGGCACGGTGGACGGCTTCGTCGAGCCGCCGGAACTGAGCGGGATGAACATCGCCGCGTGGGCGGGCGAACTGCTGGACTGGATGGGCGGGCTGGGCAAACCCCTGGCGGTAGGCCTGGTGCTGCTCGCCTCGGGGCTGTCGGCGGCGGGCTACTTCGGGGTCAAGGCCGCCTGGCGGGTATGGCTGATCCGCGCCTGGCGGCGCCGTCAGCAGCGATAGCTCACTTCGCCACCGCCCTCGGGGTCGGTGCAGGTCACCGTGGCGGTGCGGAAGTTCAGGTCCACGAAGACATGGCAGCGCTGCATGCCCGCGCGCCAGCCCATGGACACGCTCGAATCGTTGGAATACTCCAGCTCGAACGCCCCGCCGAAGGCCGGATGGGTGGAACGCAGTTCCATCAGGCGCAGCAGGCGCTGCGCGACCGGCGCCGCCAGCGCTTCCTCGGCCTCGGCCATCGTGTAGTAGTGGCGGTTGATGTCGCGCGCCTCGCCGGTGCGCTGCATCAGCTCGGCGTCGTTGCTGCCGGCCAGCAGGCCGACGTAGTACACCTGCGGGATGCCCGGGGCGAAGAACTGGATGGCCCGCGCGCAGATGTAGGCGTCCTCGTTGCGCTGCAGGGCGTCGAACAGGGTGCAGGTGAGCTGGTAGATCGCCCCCACGCTGTGGGCGTTGGCCGCCGAGCGGCGCAGGATGGGGTCGGCGCTGCGCTCGGAGACGTTCGCGATCAGCGCCTCGATGTGGTAGCGCGGCAGGATGTCCTCCACGTCCGGGATGCAGATGCCGTCGTGGGTGTCGAGCACGGTCACCTGGTTGTGCGGACACATCCGCAGCCAGGCCTTGAGGTAGTGGCTGTTGGTGTCGAGCAGCGAATACAGCACCAGCGGCGGCAGCGCGAAGGCGTAGGACCACATGCCGCGGCGGGCGATGGCGTACTGCCAGCTCGGGTGGTCATGTACCTCGGGCAGCAGTTCCACGCCATGCTGCGCGGCGGTCTCGCGGAACCATTCGAGGATCTGCCACACCTCGGGCTCCACCAGGAAGCAGCTGGTGCCGATCTTCTTGGTGGTGTAGCCGAAGGCGTCCAGGCGCAGCAGCCTGGCGCCGTGCGCGGCCAGCGCGGCGATGTTGTCGGCCATCAGCCGGTAGGTCTGCGCCGAGCCGTAGTTGAGGTCGACCTGGCGCTCGGTGAAGGTGCACCACACCCGCCCGCGCGTGCCGTCGGCAAACACCACCTCGCGGAAGGGCTCCTTTTCCTTGCGGATGTGGATCTTGGCGAGGTCGTCCGGGCCGATTTCGCCCAGCGCATCCACGTCCACGAACAGCCCGGCATGCACCGAGGCCTTGCCGTGGCGCAGGTAGTCCTGGAACTCCGGCGCCTCGTCGGCGATATGGTTGAGCACCAGGTCCAGGCACAGGTCGTAGCGCGCGGCCAGGCGCTCGATGTCGGCCCACTCGCCGTAGGCCGGATCGATGCGGGTATGGGTGATCGGCGAGAAGCCGCCGTCGGCATTGGAAGGGAACGGCGGCAGGATGTGCAGGCCGCCCACCGCCGCACCCAGATGCCGCTCCACGAAGGCCGCCAGGTCGCGCAGGCCGTTTCCGATACGGTTGGGATAGGCGATCAGCTGGACGGCGTTGGCGAGCGGCATGCGGGGGCCTTACTCCTGGTCAGAGGCGGAAGTGTCCCACTTCCTTGCGCAGCACTTCGGCGAGCTGCTCCAGGCGGCCGGCGGTGCTGGCGGCCTCGCCCACCGCGGCGTTGTTCTCCTCGGCCATCTGGGCGATCTGCTCGACGTTGCGCGCAATGTCGTTGCTGGCGGCGCTCTGTTCCTTGAGCGCCATCGAAATGTCGCTGACCGACTGTACCACCGTCTGCGCACCGCTGCGGATCTCGTCCATGGCCGCGCCGGCGCGCTGGGTCAGCTCCACGCCTTCGCGCACGCGCTTGACGCCGCGGTTCATGGATTCGACCGCCTCGCCGGTGCCGCTCTGGATGGCCTGCACCATGGTGGAGATCTCCTGCGTGGCGCCGCTGGTGCGCTCGGCGAGCTTGCGCACCTCGTCGGCGACCACCGCGAAGCCGCGGCCGGTCTCGCCCGCGCGCGCCGCCTCGATGGCGGCATTGAGTGCCAGCAGGTTGGTCTGGTCGGCGATCTCGCGGATCACGTTGACGATGCTGCTGATCTCCTCGGACTTCTTGCCCAGCACCTCGATGGTGGTGGCGGTGGCATCGACCTCGCGGGCGATCAGTTCCATCTCGGCGGCGGTCTGCTGCACCACCTGGGCGCCGCTCTCGGAGATCTCGCCGGAACGGCTGGAGATGCTCTCGGCCTCGTTGGCGTGACGACCGATCTCGTCGATGCCCACGGTCATCTCCTCCACCGCGGCGGCCATGCTGGAGGCGGCCTCGCTCTGGTGGGCCGAGCTGCGGCTCACCTGGGTGGAAGAGGTCGCCATCGCCGCAGCCGCCTGGCTGACTTCGTCCGCGCTGCGCTGCACGCGCTGCATCACCTCGGAGAAGGAAGCGGCCATGGCGTTGAAACGGTCGGCGGCGACGCTCAGTTCGTCCCGTGCCGTGAGCACGATGCGGCTGGTCAGGTCGCCCTTGCCCAGCCGCTCGGCACCGGCGCCGAGTTCCTGCAGCGAGCGCTCGATGGCCAGGTACAGGGCGATCAGGAAGTAGGCCAGCACCGCCACTGCCGCGGCGGAGATCACCACCAGGATGGTGGCGGTCCGCATCAGGCCCTCGCGCCGCTCGACCAGCAGGGCATCGATGGTCGGCACGATCATCGTGGCCGCCTTGTCGAAGGCCACCTTCAGCGTGCCGGAGGCGGCATCGAAGTACTCGATCGGGCTTTGCGAGAAGAACTCGGTAAGGATGTCGTCGATCACCCGCCCGCGCACCGCCTCGACGGTTACCGCCAGCTCGATCTGCAGGTCCTCCAGATCGGTCTTGCGATCCGGGTTGGCCAGTGCGGCGCGCTGCAGCATCTCCTCGGCGGCCTGCATGGAATGGTCCAGCTCGCCCACCTGCAGGGTCAGGCGCTGGCGCAGCGGACCGCTGAGATAGCGTTCGGCCAGGACCGAGGCCCCCAGGCCGCGCAGGCGGCCGATGCGCTCGGTGGCGTCGGGAATGGTGTCGGTGACCAGGGAGATCAGGAAGGCGGTGTTGGCCTCCGGGTCGAGGGAAAGCCCGGTGTGCTCGGCCAGATCGTGCAGCACCAGGGTGACGTTCTTGATCACCAGGGTGTGGCCGTCGAACACCCACTGCACGGTGGCATTGTTGTTGGGCGTCTTGAGGCTGGCGTACATCTCCGCCGCCTCGTTCCACTGCTCGCGCCAGTCGGTACCCTCGCCGCCGTAGCTTGGTTCGAGCTTGGCGAGCACGCGCTCGGCCTCCGCCCAGGCCTGGTCCAGCGCCTGGGTCGCGTCGGGCAGGCGCTGCTTCATGGTGTCGTCGGAATTGTCCAGCGCGCCGGCAGCCAGGCCGCGACGCATCTGCGCCGCCTGGATCACCTTGAGCAGCGGCACCACCATCTCCAGGCCTTCGCGCTCGTGGTCGACGATATCGATGTCCCGCCCGAGCGACATGACCAGCGCGGTCAGCAGATAGGCAATCGTGGCCGCCGACACCAGGCCGAGCAGCACGAATTTCCAGCGGAAGCGCAGGCGGTTCAAGACCGCGATGGCGGGGGCAAACAGGAACGACATGGAGTTCTCCTCGTACGGCCGGCTCGCACGTCTCCCTCGGGGTATGGGGCCGCCGGCACTTGTTGGTATGGTCTTGAACGGACGCCGGCGGTAAATCTTTAGCGATACCTGGCCGCGTCCGCGAAGTGCGCAGATTACCGCACCTGACCGGCAGGCTCACATTACGGATTGTGCGAAGCGGCGTTCAGCCCACTGCACGCGGCGCCAGGGCGCGCAACTCGCGCAGCGCCACCGACACCATGGGCATGTCGAGGCTGCCGGCCGCCTGCAGTTCGGCGCGCACCTGCTCCCAGCGGCCGAGCTGGCTGGCGGTCTGCTGCGCCCAGCGCGCCAGCAGCTCCTCGCTGCCGGCCTCGGCCGCCGCGCTGCGGAACACGCCGGCGGTGAGCTCGCGCATGCAGCGCGCCACGTCGTCCAGCATGGCCTTGCGCGCCATGCCCTGCCAGTGGCTGTCGGCCGGCAGCGCGGCGATCTGGCGCCACAGCCAGTGCAGGTTGAGCCGTGCGTCGAGCGCGGCATAGACCTCGGCCACCGCCTCGGGCTCGCGCCCCACCGCTTCGGCCAGCTCCACGATGTCGAGCGCGCTGTGCAGCGCATCCAGGCAGGCCGCGCGGCGGGCGAGTTCGTCCGGCACGCCCAGCTCGCCCAAACGCGCGGCTTCCGCCTCCATGTCCTGCAGGTAGTCGGGCGCCAGCAGGTGCGGCAGGCTGCGGGCGAGTTGCCCCACCCCCGGGGCGAAGCGCCCGAGCAGCACGGCCAGGTCGCAAAGCTCCGCGCGGCGCTGCAGGAACCACAGCGTACCGTGCAGGATGAGCTGCTGCACGGCGACCAGCATCATCGTCTGGGTCTCGTCGGCCACCTTGTTGTCCAGCGCCTCGACCTGCTTCCAGAAGCCCACCAGGCCGAAGGCCTCGCGGGTGGCGAGGTAGGCGCGCACCACCTCGGTGGCGCTCGCACCCGATTCCTCCCGCACGCGGAACACGAAGCTCGCGCCGACCCGGTTGATCATGCTGTTCACCACGTGGGTGGCGATGATCTCGCGGCGCAGCGGGTGGCGGGCGATCTCCGCCGCAAAGCGCTCGCGCAGCGGTTTGGGGAAGTAGCGCACCAGGGCGGTGGCGATCCACGGGTCTTCCGGCGCGTCGGAGGCGAGCACCGCCTCGTAGAGCTCCATCTTGCTGTAGGCCAGCAGCACCGCGATCTCCGGCGCGGTGAGGCCGATGCCGCGCGCCTTGCGCTCGGCGATCTCCTCGTCGAAGGGCAGGTTCTCCAGCTTGCGGTTGAGCCGTCCGCTGTTGCCCAGGTGGCGGAGATAACGCGCCTGCTTGTCGAGCAGTTCCACCCCGCGCGCCGCCGTCACCGAGATCACCTGGCCCTGGAAGTAGTTGTCGCGCAGCACCAGGGCGGCAACCTCGTCGGTCATCTCCACCAGCAGGGCGTCGCGCTGCTTGGGCGTGAGATCGCCGGCGGCCACCACCGCGTCGAGCAGGATCTTGATGTTCACCTCGTGGTCCGAACAATCCACCCCGCCGGAGTTGTCGATGGCGTCGGTGTAGATCCTGCCGCCCTTCAGCGCGTATTCGATGCGCCCGCGTTGCGTCACCCCGAGGTTGCCGCCCTCGCCCACCACCTTGACCCGCAGGTCGGCGGCATCCACCCGCACTGCGTCGTTGGCGCGGTCGCCCACCTCGGCGTTGTTCTCGGCGCTGGCCTTCACGTAAGTGCCGATGCCGCCGCAGTACAGCAGGTCGGCCGGGGCGAGCAGGATGGCGCGGATCAGCTCCTGCGGGGTCAGCGTCTCGGCGGATATGCCCAGCGCCGCGCGTGCCGGCGCCGGCAGGCTGATCGACTTGGCGCTGCGCGGCCACACGCCGCCGCCCTTGGAGATCAGCTCCGGCTTGTAGTCCGCCCAGGACGAGCGCGGCAGCGCAAAGAGGCGCTTGCGCTCCTCGTAGCTCGCCGCCGCGTCCGGGTTGGGGTCGATGAAAATGTGGCGGTGGTCGAAGGCCGCCACCAGGCGGATGTGCGGCGACAGCAGCATGCCGTTGCCGAACACGTCGCCGCTCATGTCGCCGACCCCCACCACGGTGAAGTCCTGGCTCTGGGTGTCGCGCCCGAGTTCGCGGAAGTGGCGCTTGACCGACTCCCACGCGCCGCGTGCGGTGATGCCCATCTTCTTGTGGTCGTAGCCGGCCGAGCCGCCCGATGCGAAGGCGTCGCCCAGCCAGAAGCGGTATTCGTGCGCCACCTCGTTGGCGTAGTCGGAGAAGGTTGCGGTGCCCTTGTCGGCGGCCACCACCAGGTAGGGGTCGTCGCCGTCGCGGCGCACGAGGTCGGGCGGCGGCACCACCTTGTCGCCCACGCGGTTGTCGGTGAGGTCCAGCATGCCGCGCAGGAAGGTTCGGTAGCAGGCCAGGCCCTCCTGCAGGATCGCTTCGCGCTCGCCGCCGGGCGGCGGGTTGCGCACCACGAAGCCGCCCTTGGAACCCATCGGCACGATCACCGCGTTCTTCACCATCTGCGCCTTCACCAGGCCCAGCACCTCGGTGCGGTAGTCCTCCATGCGGTCAGACCAGCGCAGCCCGCCACGCGCCACCGCGCCGCCGCGCAGGTGCACGCCTTCCATGCGCGGCGAGTACACGAAGATCTCGAAGGCCGGCCGCGGTTCGGGCAGGCCGGGAATGCCGGACGGATCGAACTTGAAGGAGATCCAGGCCTTGGGCTGGCCGTCCGCGTCGCGCTGGAAGTAGTTGGTGCGCAGGGTGGCATCGATCAGCGCGAGGAACTGGCGCAGGATGCGGTCCTCGTCGAGATTGGCCACCGCGTCCAGGCCGCCGCGGATGCGTTCGAGCAGGGCCTGCTCGCGCTCCCCGCCGCGCTCGCCGCCGGCCGGATCGAAGCGCAGGCGGAACAGCTCGACCAGCGCACGGGCCAGGCCCGCATGCGCGCTCAGGGTCTGCTCCATGTAGGCCTGGCTGAAGGCCACACCGGCCTGGCGCATGTAGCGCGCATAGGCGCGCAGCAGGGCCACTTCGCGCCAGCTCAGCAGGGCACGCGGCACCAGGCGGTTGAAGTCGTCCTTCTCGGCATCGCCCCGCCACACCCGGCGGAAGGTTTCCTGGAAGACCTCGCGCAGGCGTTCCAGCGGAACCTCGGCGAGCTCGCCGAGTTGCAGGCCGAAGTCGTGTATCCATGCCGCCTTGCCGTCCGCGGCGACGATCTCGTAGGGCTGCTCGTCGTGCACCTTGGCGCCCATGCACTCGAGCATGGGCAGGCTGGCCGACAGCGGCACCGGCTCGTCCGCGTGCACGATCTTGAAGCGCAGCTGCCCCGGTCCGGCCTCCAGCGGCAGGTAGAGGCTGAGCGCCAGGCCCTCGCCGGTCGCGAGCTTCTCGATGAGTTCGATGTCCTGCGCCGCGCTGCGGGCGTCGTGCTCTTCCCGGTAGCCGGCGGGAAAGGCCGCGCGATAGCGCACGAACAGGCCGTTGCCGCGCTCCTCGCCGCAGCACTCGACCAGGGCTTCGCGCAGGTCGTCCTCCCAGCGCCGCGAGGCCCGCACCAGGCGGGCTTCGATCTCGCGCACGTCGTAATCCACCGGCGCCGCATCCGGGCGGGTGCGCACCACGATCAGGATGCGCGCCAGCGCCGACTGCGAGAGCTGCACCTCGTAGTCGGACGAGTGGCCGTCGAAGACCTGCATCAGGATGGCCTGGAAGCGCTGGCGCAGTTCGGTGTTGTAGTTGTCGCGCGGCGCGTAGATCAGGCAGGAGAAGAAGCGCCCGTAGGGGTCGCGGCGCACGAACAGGCGGGTTCGCTGGCGTTCGCCCAGGTGCAGGATGCCGGTGACGATGCGGGATAGCTCGTCGGCCTCGATCTGGAACAGTTCGTCGCGCGGGTACTGCTGCAGGAGGGTGCTCAGCGTCTTGGCGCCGTGGCTGCGGGGCAGGTAGCCGGAACCGGCCATCACATGGGCCACCTTGCGGCGCAGCAGCGGGATGTCGGCCGGATCGCTGTGGTAGGCCGCCGAGGTGTACAGCCCCAGGAAGCGCCGCTCGCCCACCACCCGGCCCTCGCCGTCGAAGCGCTTCACGCCCACGTAGTCGAGGTAGCCGGGGCGGTGCACCGTGGCCGGGGTGTTGGACTTGGTGAGGATCAGCACGCTGGGTTCGCGGGCGCGCTCGCGCACTTCCTGCGGCAGCGCCGAGAAGCCGCTGGAGCGGTCGCTGCCGAGTTCGCGCAGGATGCCCAGCCCGCTGCCGGACACCACGCGCAGCTGCGTCTCGCCCTCTTCCTCGACCAGCTGGTATTCGCGGTAGCCCAGGAAGGTGAAGTTGTCGGCCGCCATCCACTGCAGGAAGGCGCGCTCCTCGGCGGTGTCGGCGGTACCGGGCGGCGGGTTCTGTTCGAGTTCTGCAGCCGCCTCGGTCACCCGGTGGAGCATCTTGCGCCAGTCCTCCACCGCGGCGGCCACGTCGGCCAGCACCCGCAGGATGCCCTGCTCCAGCGCCTGCAGGTCGGCCGCCTCGGTACGGCGGTCGACCTCGATGTGGATGATGGACTCGAAACGCCCCTCGCCCTCGTCGCGGTTCGCCGCAATCGCCAGCAGCTGGCCTTCGGCGTCGCGGTGGATCTTCATCACCGGATGGATGATGAGGTGCTGGGTCATGCCCTGGCGGTTCACTTCCAGGGTGATCGAATCGACCAGGAAGGGCATGTCGTCTTGGACGATTTCGATCACCGTGTGGGTGGACTGCCAGCCATGCTCTTCCAGGCGCGGGTTGTACACGCGCAGCCGCGGGCTGCCGCGCTGGATGTGGCGAACGAAGTTGAAATGGCTGAGCGCCACGCCGTAAAGGTCGGCCGCCGCGTACTCGCGCAGATCCTCCGGATCGACCTGGGCGAAGTAGTGCCGGGCGAAGGTCTGGGCCACTTCGGCCTGCTCCGCCGGGAGCTTGTGACGCAACTGGTCGATGACCTCGTCAACCAGCTCTGCCTTGGCTGCTTCTTCCTTGTTCATTGTCGCCTCCCCTTCTTTTTGTAGCGTCCGCGACCGACACTGCAAGCCCGCCGGCAAACGGGCGCGGCCCGCATCCAGGAGGATGCAGGCCTCGAATGTTGACAAGTGAATGGACAAGCGCCCGGGGTGCGAGTTCGCCCCGCCTCACCCTGCGGGGCGAACACAGGACAGGGGAATCAGGCGAACTGCCCGTCCTGCAGGCGCAGCGTGCGCTGCGCGCGCGCGGCCAGCGTCTCGTCGTGGGTGACGATGACGAAGCTGGTCGCCAGACGCTCGTTGAGCGAGAGCATCAGGTCGAACACCGTCTCGGCGGTGCGCCGGTCGAGGTTGCCGGTGGGCTCGTCGGCCAGCACGCAGGCCGGCTGGGTGACCAGCGCACGGGCGATCGCCGCGCGCTGGCGTTCGCCGCCGGAGAGTTCGCCCGGGGCGTGATCCAGGCGGTGGCCGAGACCGACTTCCTTGAGCATCGCCGCGGCGCGCTCGTCGGCCTCCGCCCGCGGCATGCGGCGGATGTAGAGCGGCATGGCGACGTTCTCCAGCGCGGAGAACTCGGCCAGCAGATGGTGGAACTGGTACACGAAGCCCAGCGCGGCGTTGCGCGCGCGCCCGCGCTCGGCGTCCGACATGCGCGAGAAATCACGCCCCTGCAGGCGCACCGCGCCGGCACTGGGCACGTCCAGCCCGCCGAGCAGATGCAGCAGCGTGCTCTTGCCCGAGCCCGAGGCGCCGACGATGGCGATGCGCTCGCCGCGCGCCACACTCAGGTCGATGCCGCGCAGCACCTCCACCGCGTCCGCGCCTTCGCGGAAGGACTTCGACAGGCCCTCGCAGGCCAGCACCGGGCCGTCCGATCCCTGGCTCATCGTCACCTCACTCATAGCGCAGCGCCTCCGCCGGATTCACCCGCGAGGCGCGCCAGCTCGGGTAGAGCGTGGCCACCAGGGTAAGCACGAAGGACACCGAGACTATGGTGCTCACGTCGCTCGCCAGCACCTTGGAGGGCAGCTCGCTGATGTAGTAGATCTCCTTGTTCCACAGCGTGGCGCCGGTGATCTTCTCCAGGAAGGGGATCACCACGTCCAGGTTGTTGGCCAGCAGCAGGCCGGCCGCCACCCCGCCAGCCAGGCCCACCAGGCCGATGATCGCGCCCTGCAGCACGAACACCGACATGATCGACCCGGGGCTCGCCCCCAGCGTGCGCAGGATGGCGATGTCGGCCTGCTTCTCCTGCACCGCCATCACCAGCGTGGACACGATGTTGAACGCCGCCACCGCGACGATCAGGAACAGGATGATGGTCATCATCGTCTTCTCCAGTGCCACCGCGCGGAAGAAGTTGGCGTGGCTGCGCGTCCAGTCGGTGACGATCACCCGGTCGTCGATGTAGCCCGCCAGCTCACGCGCCACCCGCGGCGCGGAGAACAGGTCACCGAGTTTCAGGCGCACCCCGCTCACCGCCTCGTCCAGGCGGTAGAGCACCTGGGCGTCGCGCAGGTGGATCAGCGCCAGGCCGGAGTCGTACTCGTACATGCCGGCCTCGAAGATGCCCACCACCTCGAACTGGCGCACCCGCGGCAGCACCGCGGCCGGCGTCACCAGCCCCTGCGGGGCGATCAGCGTGACCTTGTCGCCCAGATGCACCCGCAAGGAGAGCGCCAGATCGCGCCCCAGCACGATGCCGAAGCGCTCGGCCTGCAGCGCATCCAGGCTGCCCGCCTTCATGTAGCGCGCGAAGTCGGCCACCCCCTCCTCCTCGGCCGGCAGCACGCCGCGCACCAGGGTGCCGCGCACCACCTGGTCGAAGGACAGCATGCCCTGCTCCTGCACATAGGGCGCAGCAGCCAGCACCTCCGGGTGCTGCCCGGCCTGATCGGCCACCCGCTGCCAGGATTCGAGCTCGCCGCCGAAGGTGGTCACCTGCACGTGGGAAGCCACGCCCAGGATGCGGGTGCGCAGTTCTTCCTGAAAGCCGTTCATCACCGACAGAACGACGATCAACGCCGCCACGCCCAGCGCGGTGCCCAGCATGGACACCGCCGAGATGAAGGAGATGAAACGGTTGCGCCCCTGCGCACGGCGGCGCGAGCGGGTGTAACGCAGACCGACGAGGAATTCGTATCGCATCGAGCGCAAGCCGCCCCGGTATCCAAAGGGCGCCATTGTGCCGCAAGGCGACGCACGGCGGGGCATTGCGGCAGGCTTGTGTTGTGAGCCCCTGTTACACCACCCCCGCGCGCTCGTCGGCCCGGCCTGTGGAACCGGTCAGGGCACCCACCAGTAGCGGACGATATGAAAGAGGATGGGTGCCGAGAAGCTCAGCGAATCGACACGGTCGAGCATGCCGCCGTGGCCCTCGATCATGCATCCCCAGTCCTTGGCGCCGAGATCGCGCTTGATCGCCGACAGCACGAAACCACCGAAGAAGCCGAGGACATTGATGGTGAGCGCAATCGCGGCGGCCTGCAGTGGAGTGAACGGAGTGATCCACCACATCGCCGCTCCCACCAAGGTGGCGCTCAGTACGCCGCCAACCAGCCCCTCAAGCGTTTTCGACGGCGAGATGGACGGTGCAATCAGGCGTTTGCCGAAGAGTTTCCCCCATACGTACTGAAAGACATCGCTGGACTGCACGGTGAGGATGAGAAAGACGATCAGCAGGGTGTTGCGCCCCTCGAAACCGGGCACTTCAAGGAGCAGCAGCGCCGGCACGTGGGACAGGCAATACACGCAGATCATCAGTCCCCACTGCACCTTGGCCGCGCGCTCCAGGAAACGCGTCGTGTCGGCTCCCAATGCCGCGGAGATCGGCAGCAACAGGAACGCGTAGACCGGTATGAGGATGGAGAACAGGCCGTACCACGAGATCGAGATCAGGTAGTACTGCAAGGGCAGGAAAACGAAGAAGCACCAGATCAATGCGCGGTGATCGCCACGGCGCGTATGGGTGAGCGAGACGAACTCGCGCAGGCATTGGAAGGATATGAAGGCGAACAGCACGATGACCCCGCCCTGCCCCGCCCAGATTGCGGCGCCGATGAGCAGGATCATCGCCCACCAGGCCTTGAGGCGGGAATTGAGGTTGTCGATCGTCCCCTGGAGGTCTCCGTCGGCGAGGCGCCACTTGAGCACCGCGCCGATCGCGCTGGCAATGGCCAGCACCGCGAAGATGCCGCCGAAGACCTGGAACAGGGTCTGGTCGAGGCTGGCCATGCTCAAGCTCCTGCAGGCGCGAGCGCGGTCAGGGCGGCACGCGCGCGGTTCAGGAAGTCAGCCTTGCTCTCTCCCTCGCTGAGGTTCATCGCAGGGCCGAAACTCAGTGTGCACAGCAGCGGCACCGGAACGATGCTGCCCTTGGGCATGACGCGACCGAGATTCTCGATCCACACCGGGACGAAGTGGAGTTGCGGCTGGGCACACGCAAGCCGGTACATGCCGCTCTTGAACGGCAACAGGCCGTCACCGAGATTGCGCGTACCCTCGGGAAAGACGATCAGCGAATCCCCGCACGCGAGGGCGGCTTCCATCTTGCCGACCGGATCGGCGGCCGGCGGGCGCCCGTTGCGTTCGATCAGCACCCCGCGAAACACCGACTGCGCAACATAACGACGCACCGCGCCGCGCAACCAGTAGTCGGCCCCCGCCACCGGGCGGGTCCGGAGGCGCATCGCGGCCGGCAGCGCCGCCCAGATCAGCAGGAAATCACCATGGCTGCGATGGTTGGCAAAGTACACGCACTGTCCGGCCGGCGGCGCACCGACCCATGTCGGCCTCACTCCGGTGAGCAGCTTGGCAAAACTGCACAGTGCCGCACCGGTCAATCTGGCAATGCTCATTCCCGTCCTGTCTCCTCGATGATCATAAGGACGCCCGCTACCGTGCTTCGAGGATCGCCGCCGTCGCCACGCAGGCGGTCTGAAGCAAGACCAGCGCCCCCTGGCGCCACAAGAGTCGCCGCGCTCCGGCGCAGCGCTGCTCCAGCGACCGTGCCGCACCCCGGAAACCTCGCGCACGATCGAAGGCACCCATGTCGCGCAGCGGATCGGCAACCCCGGCAAGGACCCACGCCTGCCCCCAACGTCGGAAAACAGCTTCGTCGACCCGCACACGCAGGCCGTAGCCCTGCGCAGCCAGGGCGGCCACCAGACTGCCCGAAAGCCAGGGCCTGCCGGCCGCATCAACGAACAGTCCGACCAGCGCGAACAGGGCCAGCATGGCCGACCACCTGCCCAGCGGGCGGCCCAGCATCAGCAGATCGGCGCACCAGGCCGACAATGCGGCAGCATCCGCTCGTGCCGCGTCGACGCTCAAGGCTGTTCCTCCGCGCCGATCAGGACCAGGCATGCCGCCAGCGCGCGGCGATGAGCTGCCCCCAGCACCACGCCAGGGCGCGCCCGTTCGACCTGCGCCACGGCATCATCGACGCCGTCCGCCCGCGCGCTGAGCAACAGCCACGCGGCCACCGCGCAGGCGCTGCGCGAGAAACCCAGTGCGCAGCACACCAGCACGGGCCCCTCGGCGCTCAGGGTTTCGATGTGCCGGGCGACCGCCAGCAGCGCACGGGCGTCGGGCGCCACCAGATCCAGCCAGGGCAGCCCCACGTAGCGCCAGTTGCCGCGCGGCGCAGGCAATTCGGCGGTAAGGTCGACCAGGCTACCGAAACGCCCCGCACGCAGGTCGGCCGCCGACGGCATGCGCCCCAGCCAGACCTCACCCGCCACACGATCCGCGCGTCGCCGCCCGCGCGTCCACCAACGCGAGTTGAGCCATGCCCCCAACATGTAAGGCGCGAGCAGGCAGCGTGCGGCGACGCCCGGTCGTCCATCATGCTTCTGGAAGCCGCGCGCACCCGGTCCTAAATGGATCAGGGCCACCAGCAGCAGCGCCACGGCCGGCCAAAGCAGCCACAGCGCTGCGCCACCGCCGAGAAGCGCGATCGCTCCCAGCAAGGACGCGGCACCCAGGTAGATGGCACCCAGCCGCCGGCGGGTGGAATCCCGGGTCCATCGCCAGCCCGCCAGCGGCGAGGCTCCGCGGTCGGGCCACAGCCATACGCACAGCAGGCCGGCCAGTGCGCCGGTGGGCACGTCGATGAAGTGATGCTGGTAGGTCGTCAGGACGGACAGGGCGATCAGCGCAGCCCAGCCATGCACCACGAGACGAGCGAGCCCTTGCGTTCCCAGTGCGAAGCGGATCCAGATCACCACCAATAGGCCGATGTGCAGCGAAGGCGCCTGGTTGTACGGTTGGTCGAAGTCCATCAGGACATCGAAGAGCAGGCCGAACAGCCCGTCGGTGTCGGGACGCGCGAACGAGAAGCGCAGGGGAAACGCAAGAAAGCAGGCCACTGACAGCACCTGTACGCTGAGCAGGCGCAAGGCATGCCGGTCGACCGTGAAACGATCGCGGCAGTATAGGAAGGACAGACCGTAGAGCAGATCGATGGACCAGTAGGGCACGATGGTCCACGCCCAGAATGGAAGTTGCCGCTCCCAGGCGAAGACCACCGCCGTACCGATCTCCCTGTCGGCGGCCACCGCATTCGCGTAGCCGTAGCTCAGGAAGAAGAACGGCCCGAGCAGCAGCAGCCAGCCGATGCTGCGCCGCCAGCATATGCGCCCGGCGGTCCCGCCCCAGTCTGCGGGCAGCGTGGCAACGGCTCCCGACTGCGCAGTCATGCAGGCCGCCGCCGGGCCAGCAAGACGGTGAAGATCCCCCACTCGTCGATGCGCTGCGTCAACTTCTCGAAACCGGCGGCGGCGACCAACTGATCCATCTCGGCCTGCGTCCGGCGGCGCATGACCCACGCTGCCCCGCCACGGTGGCTGGTCAGCGCGCGGGCGATCATCTCCAGTTGCGGATGCCAGGGCTGTCCAGTGTAAATCAGGTATCCCCCCTCCTCCAGGCCCGCAGCGAGACCTGCCAGCGAACGGCCTACGAGCTCATTGTCCGCGAACAATTCATAGAGCCCAGAGACGATGCCCAGCGTGGGCTTCGGAGACAGGGACGCGAGGCTGTCGCAATCGAAGGCGTCGCCCTTCTCGAAACGGGCCACCCCTTCAAGGCCGCGCTGAGCGATCAGAGCCGCACCGTCGCGCACGTTGAGGTCGCTGAAATCGCGTAGCACGACGCTCTGCGGACGAAGCTCCGCGCGGGCGAGACCGTCGAGCACATAGCGGCCGTGACCGGCAGCCACGTCCACAAGCCGCAGTGGTCTGCCTTCGCGGTGAAGGCGCTCGAGAGCGTGCTGCAGGAGTTCCTCCACGTGCAACTTGCGCTGGCGGATGCCGCGCCAGCCGACCGCGTCGAGATAACTGCGATCGATCAGGCGCCCCAGCGGCCCGCGGCCGGTAGGCGTGTTTCGATACACGTAATCCAGCGTACTGCCCGAATCGAAGCCGGTACGATGCCCCAGCCGCACTCCCGCTGACAGCAAGCCACCGAGCTTGAGGCCGAGCCGGTAACACGCCCAGTACAACGCGCGCGGCGACCACGCCGGCAGCGGGGCTGCCAGCGCGCGGGCCTCCTCGTGGCTCGCTCCGGCGAGGTGGGCTGCGCGCAGGTCGACCTGCTCGTAGGGCTTGTCGAACTGGCGCAGGATGAACCCGCGGACCTTGTCCACCGCAATCCGGCGGTCGCGCTCGCCGAGAGTGTCGTGAAAGAAGCCGGGCAGCACGTGCTTCTCCTTGTCGGGAGCACCGAGACGCTCGAAGAAGGCGTGCTGCGGGCCTTGATGCACCACCCAATCCGCACCCGAGATCAACAGTTGCGTAGGTATTGTGATGGCCTGCGCATCGGCCACCACACGCTCCCCCGCTTCATAGAGGGCGAGCAGGATGTTCACCGATATCGCGCGGGCGATCAGCGGATCCTTGTCATATGAATCCTGGCGCGCTGGATCGTGGGTGAGGAACTTGGCCTTGACGTAGCTGTTGACGAAGAAATTGCCGCGCAAGCGGCGCATCAATGCCAGGCCGCTGCGCGCAAAGGGCACGTAGAGCTTGACCTTGAAGGCAGGCGAAGCCAGCACCAGGCAACGCACGTGAGGGGCGTAGTCATGCGCCCAGGTGGAGATCAGTACGGCGCCGACGCTCTGTGCCAGCACCGCCATGTCCTGCGGAGCGATTCCCCACTGTTGCTCGATGTGCTCGATGAAGGTCTGCACGTCGCGCACCGAGGTACCGAAACTTGGCGAGTCGCCGCGTGCTCCAGGCGAGTGACCGTGCCCGCGCGCATCCCAGGCGAAGAGATCGAAGGCGCGCAGATCGAGCTCGTCCACCAGATGGGCCATGCGCAGGGAGTGCTCGTGGCCCCGATGGAACATCACCACGCACCCCCGGCGCCGCTCGACTGCGGGCCAGTGCCGGTAGAACAACTGCTCGCCATCGTGGGTGGTGAAGGCGTACGACTGATGAGGGCGATCGGTCATGGAATTATCCCTTAGGGTGGGGGCGGACGGCCTGGCGCACGCCGCTGCGCACGCGATTGATGATGCTGGCGCCGATGGCGAGCGCGATGGCGGGCATGGACCAGGCGAGCCAGTCGGGAAGCCCTCCGGCCAACCCGACCCACAAGCCGAGAGCGCCGAAAACCAAGGCGCGGTCGCTCTTGCCCATCGGGCCGTCATAGCACCGGGGAGCCCCGACCATCGGCGCCATGGCGCCGGCCATCTCGGCGATGACCGACAGCAGGATCACCGCGCCGACCGACAAGCAGCCAAACGGGGCGATCAATGCAAAGGGCAGGTATAGCGCGGCATCAGATACGACGTCGGCAAGCTCATTGAGATAGGCTCCGAGCGCGCTCTGCTGGCCGAACTCCCGCGCGAGCATGCCGTCGACGGCGTTGAGGCCCATGCGCAGCAGCATCCACACTGGCAGCAACAGGAAGAGCGCCGTCTGCCCGGAAAAGAAGAGCGCGCATCCCAGCGCGACGGACCCCGCGAGCGCGGCGACTGTGACGGCGTTGGCGGTAACGCCTGCCCGGGCCAGTCGTTTCACCAACGGACGAAGGAGCGCCTGAAAGGCAGGCTTCAACCGATAGACTGATGTCATTTTCGAATGCCATATAAATTGGATGCGGATTATCCGACCATTCTCATGGCATTTCCAGTCCTTTGACTCAGCAGGCTGCGTGACGACTGTCCCGGATGCGTCAAACGTCCTTCGACTGCTAGACTTGCGCCCTTCCGGAGCAGCTCTCCCGCCATGCACCTTCACCTCGTCCTGCCCGGCCTGTTGTGGCCCGGCGCGCAGACCGCCGATCCAGCGGCCGGGCTCGCCCTGCCCGCGCTCGAACGCCTGCTCGGCCACGCCCGCGTTCGCGCGGCCGCAGCATCGTCGGCGGAGCACTGGTTGCTGCGCCACTTCGGCCTGGACCCGCAAGCCGTCTCCGCAGCCGCGCTGCGCCGCCTTGGCGAAGAACTGCCGGCCGGGCGCGCGGACGCCGGCTGGCTGTGCGCCGACCCGGTGAACCTGCGCTTCGCGCGCGAGCATCTGATCCTCGCCGACGCCGCCACGCTGGCGATCACCGCCGAGGAGGCCGCGGCGCTGGTCGCCACGCTCAACGAAACATTCGCCGACATCGGCCGCTTCGAGGCGCCCACCCCGGAACGCTGGTATCTGCTGCCCAACACCCCGGCGCAGGCGCGTTTCGTGCCGCTCGCCGAGGCGGTCGGCCGCCCGGTGGCGCGTTGCCTGCCCGAAGGCGAGGACGCGCGCGATTGGCAGCGCCTGGCCAACGAGGCCCAGGTGGTGCTGCACAACCACCCGGTCAACCGCGCCCGCGAGGACGCCGGCCAGCCTCTGGTGAACAGCCTGTGGCTGTGGGGCAACGGCACGGCGCCGGAAGGGGCGCGCGCGCCGCTCGCCGTGGTGCAGGCCGCCACGCCGGAAACGCGCGGCCTGGTGCGTGCCGCCGGCGTGGAGCCGCAAGCCCCGGCGCCGCTGCTGACCGCCCCCACCCTGACGGTGCTGGAAACGCTCGCCCGCCCCGCCCTGCACCTGGACCTCGACGGCTGGCGCAACGCGCTGGTGGCGCTGGAGCGCGACTGGTGCGCGCCGCTGCTCGAGGCCCTGCGCGCCGGCCGCCTGAAGACCCTGCAGATCAGCGCCCCCGGCGAGCGCGCCACGTTGGAACTCGGGGTCGCCGCGCGCGATCTGTGGAAGTTCTGGCAGCGCCCGCGCAGCCTGGACGCCCTGCACAAGACCCTGCCCTGAGCGACTCGATGACCGTACAGCCTCACATCCACACCCGCCCGGTACCGCAGCGCGCCTTCGCCACCCTCACCCAGGCCGGCATCCACCCGCTGCTCGCCCGCCTGTACGCCGCGCGCGGCGCCAGCGCGCCGTCCGACCTCGACTATTCGCTGGGCGCCCTGCTGCCGCCGGCCGCGCTCCGCGGCACCCGCGAAGCGGCCGAACTGCTGGCGGATGCCATCGAGGCCGGCGCGCGCATGGTCATCGTCGCCGACTACGACTGCGACGGCGCCACCGCCTGCGCAGTCGGCGTGCGGGCGCTGCGCGCCTTCGGCGCCGACGTGCATTACCTGGTGCCGGATCGCGTGACCATGGGCTACGGCCTCACCCCGGCGATGGTGGAACTGGCCGCGCGCACGGAGCCGGACCTGCTGATCACCGTGGACAACGGCATCGCCAGCGTCGAAGGCGTCGCCGCCGCGCGCGCCCACGGCATGGCCACGCTGATCACCGACCACCACCTGCCGGGCGATGTGCTGCCCGAGGCCGACGTGATCGTGAACCCCAACCAGCCCGGCTGCGACTTCCCCAGCAAGTCACTCGCCGGGGTCGGCGTGATGTTCTACGTCATGCTGGCGCTGCGCGCCGAGCTGCGCGAGCGCGGCGCCTTCGCCGGCCAGGCCGAGCCCAACCTCGCCAGCCTGCTCGATCTGGTGGCGCTCGGCACCGTGGCCGACGTGGTCCAACTCGACCACAACAACCGCATCCTGGTCTCGCAAGGCCTGCAGCGCATGCGCGCCGGGCGCCTGCAGCCGGGCGTGCGCGCGCTGTTCGCCGCCGCCGGGCGCGACCCGGCGCGCGCCGCCAGCACCGACCTCGGTTTCCTGATCGGCCCGCGGCTGAATGCCGCCGGGCGCCTGTCGGACATGAGCCTGGGCATCGAATGCCTGATCACCGACGACGCCGGCCGCGCGCTCAACATCGCCCAGGAGCTCGACCGCCTCAACCGCGAGCGCCGCGCCATCGAGGCCGACATGCAGGAAGGCGCGCTCGCCCGCCTGGAAGGCTTCGACGCCGCCGAGTCGGCCAGCATCAGCCTCTACCAGCCGGACTGGCACCAGGGCGTGATCGGCATCGTCGCCGGGCGCATCAAGGAACGCCTGCACCGCCCCACCATCGCCTTCGCCCCCGGCACCGACGGCGAGATCAAGGGCTCCGGGCGCTCGATTCCCGGCCTGCACCTGCGCGACGCGCTGGACCTGGTGAGCAAGCGCGAACCCGAGCTGATCCTGCGCTTCGGCGGCCACGCCATGGCCGCCGGGCTGGCGATCCGCGAGGCGGACTACGAGCGCTTCAGCCAGGTGTTCGAGGAAGTGGTCGCCGGCCTGGTCAGCCCGGCCGACCTCACCCGCCGCATGGACACCGACGGCGCGCTCGAATCCGGCTGGATGAGCCTGGAAGGCGCACGCCTGATCGAGCAGGACATCTGGGGCCAGGGCTTCCCCGCACCGCTCTTCGACGACGTCTTCCGCGTCGAGAACCAGCGCCTGCTCAAGGAGCGCCACCTCAAGCTGCAGCTCACCAAGGGCAGCACGCGCTATGACGCGATCCGCTTCAACCACGCCGACGGCGCCCCGCCCGACCTGCGCGCCGCCTTCCGCCTGGGCATCAACGAGTACAACGGGGTCTCCAGCGTGCAGCTGATGCTGGAGCACTTCGAGGCGGTTTGAGCCTGAACGCATCGCGGCCAAGGCCGCTCCTGCGCCAGCGCCGTGCCCGTGTAGGAGCGGCCTTGGCCGCGATACGACGGTGGTTTCCTCGCCGACCGCATCGCGGGCAAGCCCGCTCCTACGCTCCGCTGGCCGGAGGCGGGCCGCGATACTGAAGCGGTGCGCGTGTGCTGTAGGAGCGGCCTTGGCCGCGATACGGCTTTCCGGTTCGACCAAGCACCGGCCAGTGATCCGCTTCCGTGCCATGTGCCAGACCCGCCTGATCGCCAATCCGCGAGCGCGCCGTCCATCCCCGGTATAATCCCCGGTTTTCCGAAATTCGCCCGGAGCAGCACCATGGAAGCCGAACGCCTCAACGCCATCGCCGAAAAACTGGCCGACCTCGCCGCGCGCGGCCGCGAACTGCGGAGGTATCTTTGACTACGATGCCAAGGCATCGAAGCTCGAAGAGGTAAACCGCGCGCTGGAAGACCCGGCGGTGTGGAACAACGCCGAACGCGCGCAGGAACTCGGCAAGGAGAAGCGCACGCTGGAAGACGTGGTGCTGACCCTGCAGCACATCGACCAGCAGTCCACCGACCTGAAGGATCTCTACGACCTGGCCGAGGCCGAGGACGACGAGGACACCCTGGTGGCGGTCGAGACCGACCTGGGCGAGCTGGAAGCGAGCGTGCACAAGCTCGAATTCCGCCGCATGTTCTCCAACCCGATGGACCCCAACGCCTGCTTCATCGAGATCCAGGCCGGCGCGGGCGGCACCGAAGCGCAGGACTGGGCAGGCATGCTGCTGCGCATGTATTTGCGCTATTGCGAACGCAAGGGCTTCGCCACAGAACTGCTGGAAGAGTCCGAAGGCGAGGTGGCCGGCATCAAGGGCGCCACCATCAAGGTCAATGGCGACTACGCCTACGGCTTCCTGCGCACGGAAACCGGCATCCACCGCCTGGTGCGCAAGAGCCCGTTCGACTCCAACGCCCGCCGCCACACCAGCTTCACCTCGGTGTTCGTATATCCGGAGGTCGACGAGTCGATCGAAGTGGAGATCAACCCGGCGGACCTGCGCATCGACACTTACCGCGCCTCCGGCGCCGGCGGCCAGCACATCAACAAGACCGACTCCGCGGTGCGCATCACCCACGAGCCCAGCGGCATCGTCGTGCAGTGCCAGAACGACCGCTCGCAGCACAAGAACAAGGCCGAGGCCATGTCCATGCTGAAGGCGCGTCTGTACGAGGCCGAACTGCGCAAGCGCCAGTCCGAGCAGCAGAAGCTGGAAGACAGCAAGAGCGACATCGGCTGGGGCCACCAGATCCGCAGCTACGTGCTCGACCAGTCGCGCATCAAGGACCTGCGCACCAACTACGAAGTCGGCAACACCCAGGGCGTGCTCGACGGCGACCTGGACGACTTCATCGCTGCGAGTCTGAAGCAGGGCGTTTGATCCAGGCGCCCGGAACACAAAGAACGCTCCTCCCCCTTCAAGGGGGAGGCTGGGAGGGGGATGGGTTTCCTTCGGGATCGACCGGCGCCCTTGTGAACCTGATCCGAAACCCATCCCCACCCCGGCCCTCCCCTTGAAGGGGAGGGGGAACACCGACGGCTTATCCGCACCAGCATTGGCCTTCAACGAAGTCCGACGACCTTGACCCAGCCCCTCGACCTCGCCGAATTCCTCGCCCCCGGCGTGGCCGCCGACGACGTGCCTGAACTGGCCTCGCTGGCCGCCGCGCGGCCGCTGCTCGACGCCTTCATCACGCTCTTCCGCGGCTCCGAGGCCGAGGTGCTGATGCGCCTGCTGGTGCTGCGCGAGATCGGCCGCGAGTCCGACGCCCCGCGCTGGTCGCCGGAAGCCCTGCGCGCGCGCTTCACCTATCTCGACCCGGTGAAGCTGGAAACGGTGCTCAAGCGCCTGCGCGACAACGCCCTGCTCGCCTTCGCCGACGACGGCCTCTATCACCTGTCCGACATCGGCCGCAACGCGGTGGCGGCGCTCGCCATGCTGCTGCGTTTTGCGGAAGAGGAAGACGCCGAACTCGGCTTTCTCACCGCGCAACTGGCCGGCCTGCAGGCGGTGGGCAGCCTCACCCCGGAAGCGCTCGGCCACCTGCTCAGCAAGCTCAACGACCTCACCTGGCACTTCGAAGAGGCGATCGCCTCCGGCTCGGAGTTCAACATCGTCGCCGCGCGGCGGCGCCTGTCCGCCAACGAGAAATGGCTGGCGCGCGGTACCGAGATCCTGCGCGAACTGCTCGCCGACCCGGAAGTACCTTTCGAGGTCGCCCATGTCGCCCAGCGCATCGGCCTGGCGCAGTCGCGCCTGGCGCGCGCGGACGCCAGCTTCCAGCGCGCACTCAACAAGATCGAGGCGCAGCGCGTCACCCTGGGCGCCTCCGGCATCTCCTCGTCGGATGTGTCCGCCTGGCTGCGCACGCTCACCGCCGACAAGCTCGCCGCCTTTGCCGACGGCGCCTTCGCGCTGGTGCCGGAGATCCCGCTGCTGGCCGGCGGGCACGAACTGCTCGACCGCGCCGAGGCGGTGCTCTCCGACGAGGTCCGCGCGCAGGAGGTCGATGCCGCCCTGCCCCCGCCGGACGCCGCCGAGGTCAACACCGCGCCGGAAACCGAAGACCTCGCCCTGCTGCAGCACTTTGCCCGTCGCCTCGGCGGCGTATCGCAGTCCGCCAGCCTGGCCGACGTGGTGGCCGGCGGCGGCTTCGCCCCGGCCTCCTACCGCCTGTCGCTGCTGGCGCTGCTCGCCGATGGCGAATCGGCCGGCCCGGCCGACGGCCCGGTGGGCGAGTTCATGCGCCTGCCGCTCGACGTGCTGTTCGGCGACACCCTGGAAGCGGTGGAAGAAGACGAGATCGCGCTGATCTCAGCCGGCCGCGTCACCCCGCGCGGCACGGCACCCGCCACCGACACCCCATCCGCCACCACGCTGGAAGACATCCGCTGATGGAACAGGACATCAAGACCCTCACCGCCCGCCTGCTGGCCAACCGCTGGCTGCCGCGCAACGACCGCCTGGTGCGCCGCGCGCTGGTGGACGAAACCTTCCGCGTCGAACTCGACCACCGCCTCGCCGCCGTCGGCCTGCAACTGCAGGACAACCCCTACGCCGGCCACGTCGCCGCCGCGCTGGTGCCCGAGATGATCGAACCGGTGTTCGGCGCCAAGCGCGAATACGCCGCCAGCAACGTCGGCCTCACCCGCGACGAGATCGCCCTGCTGGTGGTGATCTGGTCGCTCATCGTGCTGCCCAAGCGCGAGCGTCAGGTCACCCGGCGCGAAGTGGCCGACGACGGCCAAGGCGACATGTTCGGCACGGAAAAACCGGTGGAGCACGGCGATACCGTGTCCGCCGGCATCTCGGAAGCCTCGCTGATCGCCGACTTCGGCCCGCTGCTCGGCGGACGCAGCCGGGTCAAGAACTTCATGCTCGGCAAGCTCGCCCGCCTGGGCTTCATCGAACGCCGCAACGGCATCGTGCTGGAAGGCCCGCTGCTCGACGTCGCGCTCGACTACCGCGTGATGGCCGACCGCATCATCCACGGCACGCTCGCCGAGGTGATCGCCCGCGCCGGCCATCCGCTGCCCGAGACCAACGCCTTCGAAGTCGCCGACGTGCTGCCCGACGAGGACGACGTAGAGGAAGACGCCTGACATGTTCCACATCAAGCAACTCGAACTCGTCCACTGGGACTACTGGCGCCGCTTCTCGCTGCCGCTGGACGCGCAGATCATCACCATCGTCGGCCCCAACGGCTCGGGCAAGACCACCCTGCTCGACGCGCTGCGCACGCTCTTCGCGCTGCGCTGCTCGGGCAAGCGCGACTTCCGCCGCTACGTGCGCCGCGCCGACCGCAGCTTTGCGTGGATTCGCGCGGTGGTCGCCAACCAGCCCGGCAGCACCGGGCGGCGCCCCTTCTTCCCCTGCCTGCACGACGAAGTCACCCTGGCCTGCCGCATCCGCCGCGCCGGCGGCGAATGGACACGCGACTACACCATCGTCGATGGCGACGTGGCCATCGAGGAACTGGAACGCACCGAAGACTGGGTCGGCCTGCGCGATTACCAGAGCCGGCTCGCCTGGGGTGGGCTGACCCCGGCCATCGCCAAGGTGCTGGCCCTGGAGCAGGGCGACACCGACAAGCTCTGCGAATACTCCCCCAAGGCCCTGCTGGAACTGGTTTTCGACGTGTTCGGAGACAAGGAGGTGCTGGACAACTACGAGGCCGCGCGCGAAGAGCAGAAGAGCGCCGAGCGCGAACTCGACGACCTCGGCCTGGATCTGGACCGCCTGCGCGCCCAGGCCGAAGCGCGCCGCCTGGAAGCCGACAACTACCTGCAGTGGAAGCAGCTTGCCGACGAGGTGCAGGCGCTGGACGCCGAGATCGTACCGCGCCTGGAAGCCGCCGAACTGGCCCGCGACGCCAGCGCCGAACGCCAGCAACTGGCCGCCGAAAAGAGCGAGCGCGCCGCCCGTCACGCCGAACGCCGCCACGCCCAGCAGCGCCTGGAAGAAGTGCACGGCGAGAAGACCACGGCCGAAGCCGAACGCGCCCGCCTCAAGGACGACAGCCACGGCATCGAGGCCGCCTACCTCGCCGCGCGCGACCGCGTGCGCGACCTGGAGAAACTGCTCGCCGAACGCGACGCCCTGCGCGCCCAGCTCGCCACCGAACACGGCGCCGATGCGGTGGAACTGGAACGCGAGCACGAAGCGGCGGAAGCCGCCCTCGCCCGCCTGCGCGCGCAGGAGCGCGAGCTGGTGGCGAAGTTCGAGGAGCGTTCCGACAGCCTGCGCGCCGCCAAGAGCCGCAGCGGCCCGCCGGGCGAGCCGGACGTCACCCGTTTCCGCGCACTCCTCGACGAGCAGGGCATCGCCCACCGCGGGCTGGCCGAAGTGGTCGAAGTCACCGACGTCGCCTGGCAGGCCGCGCTGGAAGCGGTGCTGCGCCCCTACCGCCACGTCATCCTGCTGGAACGCGAATCCGACCGTCACGCCGCCTGGGCGCTGGGCGAGCGCGAACGCTTCCGCCACTTCGTCGTGCCGGAACGCGAAACCGCCCCGCCGCCGCGCCCGCAGAGCCTGGCCGAGGTGGTGAACTTCTCCGCCCCGGTGCCGCGCTGGCTCACCGACCTGCTCAACCGCATCCGCCGCGTGGATAGCGTCGACGCCGCCCGCGACCTGCCGCGCGACATCGAATGGATCACCCGCGACGCCTACCACCGCGAACGCCGCGGCGCCCGCCACCTGGGCCGCCCGGCAGACTTCCACTTCGGCGAACTCGCCCGCCAGGCGCGCATCGCCCAGCTGGAAGACGACATCCGCGCGCTCGACCGTCAGCTCGCCACGCTGCGCCCGCAGGTGCAGGACGCCGCCGACCAGCTCACCACCTTGCGCGGCCGCCTGCTCGGCCTGCAGTCCGCCCAGCTGCTCGCCGCCAAGGCGGAAACCTACGCCGCGGCAGAAACCGAACTGCCACAGGCGCGCGCCGCGCTCGCCACCGCCGACGAACAGCGCAGCCAGATGCAGGCCCGCCAGGAACAGATCTCCGGCAAGCTCGCCGGCATCGGCATCGAGCTCGAACGCCGCGAGCGCGAACTGAAGTTCATCGACCACCGCCTGCTCGAACTCGACCAGACCACCGCCCCGCGCCGCCACGCCCAGGCCCAACGCCTCAAGCGCCTGCGCAGCCTGCGCCGCGGCATGCCCGCGCACTGGCGCGACCCGGCCGACATCGCCCTGCTCGCAGAAAAATACGGCGACGCCCGCGGCGCCCGCCTGCAGGCCGAACGCCTGCGCCGCCACCTGGACGAAGGCGACTGGATCACCGACCCCGCCGTGCTCACGCTCTCCGAACGCCTCAAGGCCGACGTCGCCAAGCGCGAGCAGGACTACCGCGAACGCCAGGGCTACTGCGCCACCACCCGCCGGCTCACCGAGGAGGCGCGCAACGCCTATATTGCCAAGCTGCGCGCCACCGTGCGCCAGTACGGCAAGAACCTGAAAGCCCTGGGAGAGCTGGCCGGCGTGGGCGTGGACTGCCCGGCGCCCGCACTGGGCGCGGACGACCTCTCGCTCGCCCAGGCCGGCCTGGAAGTGCGCTTCGACTTCGACCGCAAGGGCGCGGTGGGCCTCAACGACGGCGAAGCCTCCGGCGGCCAGCAGGTGATGAAATCACTGATCCTGCTCATCGCCCTGCTGATGGACGACGCCCGCCCCGGCGGCTTCGTCTTCATCGACGAGCCCTTCGCCCACCTGGATGTGGCCAACATCGACCGCGTCGGCACCTTCCTGCGCGCCACCCGCGCGCAATACCTGATCACCACCCCGGTCACCCACAACGCCAACGTCTTCGCCCCCGCCCAGCTCACCCTGGTCACGCGCAAGAAGAAGCCCGGCGACGACTGGGCACCAACCATCGGCGTGCTGGCCCGCGCCGTGTAGGAGCGGCCTTGGCCGCGATGCGGCGTTCGTTTCCCCACAGGCCGCATCGCGGCCAAGGCCGCTCCTACGCCACACGCGCCGCCACGGAGAGGCGACGACATCGATCCGGCCGCCCTTCGTGCCGCCAAGCTGCAGCTTGTCCGCAGAGTGATTACACTGCGGACAGCAACCCGAAGGAGTCCCCGGCATGACCACCCTTGAACAGCTCAATCGCCATCGCGCCGCACTCATGCGCATGGCGTCCGCTCACAAGGCCCGCACGCTGAGCGTCTTCGGCTCGGTCGCGCGCGGCTGAATACGCCCCCCTTCACCCCGCAACCATCCCATCCAGCGGACTGCGCACCCCGCGGCCACCCCGATTGAGCACGTGCGTGTAGATCATCGTCGTCGACACGTCCGCATGCCCCAGCAGCTCCTGCACCGTGCGGATGTCGTAACCGCTCTCCAGCAGGTGGGTCGCGAACGAGTGGCGCAAGGTGTGCGGGCTGGCCGGTTTGTTGATTCCCGCACTCGCCGCAGCGCGCCTCACCGCCCGCTGCACCTGCCGCTCGTCAATGTGGTGGCGGCGCACCACCCCCGAACGCGGATCGGTCGACAAGCCCGCCGCCGGAAACACGTACTGCCAGCTGAAGGCGCGCGGCGCCGCCGGATACTTCACCGCCAGCGCGTTCGGCAGCCAGACCTCGCCCCTCCCCAAGGCCAGATCGGCGTCGTGCTGCGCCTTCACCTTGGCCACCTGGGCGCGCAGCGGCTGCATCAACGATTCGGGAAGCATGGTGATCCGGTCCTTGGCCCCCTTGCCTTCCCGCACCAGGATCTCGCGCCGGCAGAAATCCACATCCTTCACCCGCAACCTGAGCCCTTCCAGCAGCCGCATCCCGGTGCCGTACAGCAGACGCAGCACCAGCGCCATATCGGGATTCCCAACCGCCGCCAGCAAGCGCTGCACTTCATCCACCGCCAGCACCACCGGCAGGCGCGCAGGCCGCTTCGCCCGCGTCACCTCGTCCAGCCAGGGTAGCGGCGGCTCAAGCACTTCCCGGTAGAGAAACAGGATTGCCGACAGCGCCTGTGACTGCGTCGCCGCACTTACATCGCGATCGACAGCCAGCGACGTGAGAAACGACTCGACCTCCACCTTGCCCATCTCCCGGGGATGGCGCTTGCCGTGGTGGATGATGTATCGTCTGACCCACCCGACATATGCCTGCTCGGTACGTATGCTGAGGTGCTTGAGCCGAATCCGCTCGCGCAGCAGATCAAGCAGCCGCGGGGAAGAACTTGCAGTAGCGGAGACCGTGTCCATGACAGACGTCACGTTGCATCTGTCATGACCTGATCATAGATGCAGGATCAATTACTTACCAGACAGAGTGGTGTTATCCGACATGACGCATAACACCTTTACGCCGACATCTGTCGTCCACTAAACGTTATGCAATAAGAACATCAATCCATTACAAATGGTTAGGGCATGTATGTCTTCTTACAAGGCTAGATTTGTTTCGGCACTTAAATACACAGAAAAATTAGGTCTCGACCCCGGAGAAAAACCAGTTCCTTGGCGCGGCAAAATATCTTTAAAAAAAGCGCGGGATGTACTCCTTTTATCACGAGAGGTGTTAGATGCTGCGGGAATGCGACAATCATCAGATCTCGCAATGAATTGTGTAGCCGTACACCTTAAGCTTCAGAGTGCCATCTATCACTATTTGAAAATGAAAACCTACATAACAATAGGCGATATATTTTGGTCGGATTATGTGTATTGTGAAATGTCACATGAAGCAATTGAAAAAGAGCTAAATAATCCAATGCTGGGAGAGCCAATCAAATCTCATGTATGGCTAACCCTACAAGACGGTAGTATTTTAGACTGCACTGGAGAAGCACACTTGGATTTGATATTTGGCAGAGAGGAACACCCACTAGAACAATGCCTTACTTTCATACCGCCTGACAAAAATATAGAAGACGGATATCGCAGGCCTTTTCTTGTGGGTCCAGAGTTTCTGGTTAAAGCTGGCGTATTCACAAATCCAAATGCATAACACGGCGCTCAAAATGGACGCAAATTCCGCTGCGCTCCATTTGCGCCCTTTAGCTTGGCGTTAGGCAATCCTCGTGATGATCACTGAAATCCTCACTTCCTACATCAAGCTGTTCGAGCTGCTATTTCAAGCGCTTGAGCGCTTATATACGCACGTCGATAAACGCCATCGGCGAATACAAATCGTTAAAAGTCCTCTTGGTGAAACCATCGAGAAAGTAGAGATTGCACAGAACCATCTTTCTGACGCAATTGAGGCAATCAGCCTCATCAAGGAACAAGCCATTGATGAGCGCCATAAACTCGATACCTTGCTTGAAGAAGTAAAGAAGAAGCACGACGAGCATACTCAGGCAGTACAAGAGCTAGAGACGGCACAGGACCTACTAAGTCAAAACAAAGAGAATTTGCGCTCTGTTCTAGGAATCAGCCCGGCGCGAGAGCGAATCATCGGTTTTTTCAGTGGTGTGGCAGCGTCCATTGTCGCGTCTGGGCTGTGGTTGTTTGGCGGCTTTTTACTTGAGAAGGTAAAGAGTCTTCTTGGTTGAAATGCATGCCCCGAAGTTTGCCTAACAATTCCGTCGAGAGGGACCGCCCACAAGCTGCGCTTGTGGGTTCCCTTCGCGGCTTCGCCGCTACGGCGGCCCCTCACGTCAATCGTTAGAGCGCAATGGTTCTCCGATACGCAATCGCAGGTGCCATCACCGGCTATCAGAAGCACTTTTCCCCGCGCAAGGGGTATTGTTGCGCGTATCGCGCGCTCCACGGCGGCCCATCATGCTCTGAGTTTGGTCGCCGTGTCGTGCTTCGTTATGGAGTCCTGCGCTTCTTTGTTCTCCAAGTTCGTCGGTTCGCTCGCTGCTCCAATGCGTTTGCCGCGCTCCAAGCGAAAGAACACAAGGGAAAGGAGTACTCAAACTTCCCTTGGAAAGCCTGCCTTAAGAACAAGAAAGTTGATGAGGCTGGCACCTGCTGTTGCATGTTTCCGTTGTAGTGACAGCAGGTACGTGAGCATTAGAACTGCGCCCAATCGGGCCCGTCCGCCTACGGCTGCCGGTCTCCTACCTTCACGTTAAGCCTCTACAAGATTTATTCGCACTCGTAAGGAAATTCACCAAATGGACATCCCGCGGATATTCAACATCACGGAAAGTGCGCACCGCATCCATAACCCATTCACACCCGACAAACTCGCTACTCTCGGCGCGGCATTGCGTCTGGAGCCAGGGGCACGTGTTCTTGACCTTGGCAGCGGTTCGGGGGAGATGTTGTGCACCTGGGCACGCGACCACGGAATTATCGGCACCGGCATCGACATGAGCAGGTTGTTTACCGAACAGGCGAAACAGCGTGCGGAAGAACTCGGTGTTGCCCGTCAAGTCCAGTTCATTCATGGCGATGCGGCAGGTTACGTCTCTGATGAGAAGGCCGACGTAGTAGCTTGTGTCGGTGCTACATGGATTGGCGGAAGCGTTGCCGGCACCATCGAGCTTCTGGCGCGCAGCCTGCGCGCCGGCGGAGTCATCCTGATCGGTGAGCCCTATTGGCGGCAATTGCCGCCAACGGAAGACATTGCCAAGGGATGTCTTGCCAACTCGATCTCCGACTTCCTCATTCTTCCAGAACTTATCGCGTCTTTCGGCAAGCTCGGCTACGACGTTGTTGAAATGGTTCTGGCCAATCAAGATGGCTGGGACAGGTACGAGGCCGCCAAATGGCTCACCATGCGTCGATGGCTTGAAGCCAATCCCGACGACGAGTTAGGGGAAGAGGTTCGAACCAAACTGAGCTCGGAGCCTGAGCGCCATGCCGCTTACACGCGCGAGTACCTGGGCTGGGGTGTGTTCGCGCTCATGCCGCGATGAGTATTGGTGGTTTGGTCGCCGTCTCGCCAACGCCTATTGCTTGCGCTTTGGGCTATCGGTCTGCCCCACTGCGAGCACTTGCTTGCATTTTTTACGCGTATGGCCTGGCCAAGCCACTATAGATCTTCTACAAACGATGAGGCCGGCGCGCCTTGATGACCCGCCGCACATGCGCGCGTCACCCATCCGCATACCCAAACCTTTCCCGGAGCCGCCCATGATCACCCCCGAGTTCCTCCTCACCTCGCTGATCGTCGTCCTGATCCCGGGAACGGGTGTCATCTACACGGTTTCCACCGGCCTCACCCAGGGCCGGCGCGCCAGTGTTCTGGCGGCGGCGGGCTGCACTGCGGGGATTCTTCCCCACCTGCTGGCGACGGTGCTCGGGCTGGCTGCCGTGCTGCACACCAGTGCGCTGGCCTTTCAGGCGCTCAAATACGCCGGGGCGGCTTACCTGTTCTATCTGGCGGTCGCCACCTGGCGGGACCGCTCCGCGTTCTCGGTGGATGACGGCGTTTCCAGGGTTTCCGCGGCCGGTCTGGTGGCGCGGGCCTTCCTGCTGAACATCCTCAATCCCAAGCTGACGATCTTCTTCCTGGCCTTCCTGCCGCAGTTCGTCGATCCGGCCTCCGCGCGGCCGGTGGGCGATCTGCTGGTGCTGAGCCTGGTGTTCATGGCGATGACCTTCCTGGTGTTCGTGGTCTACGGTTTCCTTGCGCACGCGTTCCGTCGGTTCGTGATCGAATCCGCCAGGGTGCAGAACGCGCTTCGCTACGGCTTTGCAGCGGCGTTCGCGGCGCTTGGGGCGCGACTGGCGGCGAGCGAGCGGTAAGGGGCATCCGGGACGTCCGGCACGGGACGGCAAGGCGAATCTACCACCGTGGAGGCGCCTTCGATGGATTGCCAGCCTGTCGCGTCACCTGGCCTCAGGGTGAGCGGGGACACCGGCGGCCTTGCGATGAGCCTTGCTGCCCCCTCGCCGCAGTCGATAGTGACCATAAACCAGGCCCAGACAGATCAGTGCAGGTAGGGTCACCCCGGCAAAGTCCACAAGCAGGTATACGGGCCCGCACAGGCCCACGGCGACTTCCAGGACATGGAAAACCGCGTGGCCGACCAACCAGGTGGTGGGCAGCCACCACAGCAGCAGCCGATGCTGGCTGTTGAGGGCGCCGTAGGCAAAGGCCACGCCCATCAGCAGGTACTGGATGCCGATGTCGCGCACAAAGTGCTGATTGAACGCTCCCCGCACCGGTACGCCGGGCAGGGTCCAGTACCAGGTTTCGGGCGCCACCAGCATGAACACGCCGTTGGCGAACAGGCCCAGCCCGATGACAGACGCCATTACGGTGATCAGTTGCCTAGCCATGTTGCGCCTCCGCTGAGCGGGTGGGGACCAGTGTGTGTTCATTGATCTGGACGCGGCTGCAGGCGTGTCCATACCCCAGGGCGTATTTCAGCGCCGGGTAGACCCGGGAGGAACTGATGCTGTAGGCGATGGCGATCAGTCCTTTGCTACCCCACAAGGCGCGGATCCGCTCCCGAAGCTCATCCGCGTCCGGGTCATGAGCCAGCACCAGCTCCGTGAAACGGGCCACCAGGGCGGTGCCTTCCGGCAGTTTTGCCAGATCCATGTCCACCATGGCCCTAACCCGGTCCGGACTGACCTTGGCTTCCAGCGCCATGTTCACCACCAGTTGCGTGCAGGGGCCGCAATCGTCCCAGATGATCGCCCTTACCCTGGCGGCAAACAGCGGTTCCGCAGGTACTTTCGCCGAGTGGGCCGCCATCATCTGAAAGCCGAGGTATTTCAGGAAGGCCGGGAGGTCGGTCTGCAGGATCTCCTGCATGTAGCGAACGTCATAGTCGTATCGCCGGCGCATGGCCACCAGCATCTTGTTCAAGAGATATCGGATCATGTTGCTACCTTCCGTGAGCTAGGGTGTCGATGTAGGCAATGGCGAATCAGGGCTCGGCCTGTGACCGCTTATCGGGAAAACGATAAGGCGCCCACTGGAGAGTCCTGGGCCTGAACGGGGCGTAACAGCAGCAGAAAGCTCGTGAAGAAAAGGCCTGCACAGCTGTAGAGCATTGCCGGGAAGCCGTCGTGATCGAGCAGGCTGGCTGCGAGCAGGGGACCGGACGCCAGTCCGACGTAGACGGTGAGGCCGGCCATGGCCGAGAGTCGCCCGCTGCGGTCCATGTCTGCGGTAACCGCCAGCAGGAACGACTGCACCGCGGGCCAGGCGAAGAACAGCAGCGCCATCGCCGCCACATACAGGACGGTGTGTTGGGCGTGGTTCAGCAGGACCGCGGCAAGCATCGACATGACCAGGCCGGTGCTCACCCAGAACAGGCGACCAAGGCGTTTGCCATTGATCACCGGCAGCATGGCGCCCAGCAGTCCCAGCAAACCCGTCGCGGCGATGTACTGGCTGACCGGTTCGGCGGCCATGCCCGCATCACGGCCGATCAGCCCCACGTAGGCCCAGATCCCGCTGGCCGCAAGCTGGTAGCCGAGGATTGCCAGCAGCAGCAGCGTCGTGTTGGCAGGCAAGGGCGCGGATGGTTCGACTGGACTGCGATCGAGCCTCAGCGTGGGCAGGAACGGCAGCAAGATCAGGCTCAGGGCCGCCAGGGCGGCCATCACGTAGAACACGGCGTGGGGGCCAAGGACGGTTTCCAGCCCCGGCAGCAGATAGATGACCACGGAGCCCAGGCTGAACTGCACGAACATCAACAGGCCGAAGGCCCGGTCGGGGTCGTTCAAACGCGCCAGCGCCGCAAGCCCGATTCCGACACAGAGTCCGCCCAGCAAGCCGGCGCCAAAGCGCCAGCCGAGCAGCAACGGGTAGTGCTCCACCCAGGCGGTGGCCAGGTCGACGATGCTCAGCAGCGCCAGGAAGGTCAGCATGGCGTATTGCCATTGCACCCGGCGTATCAGGGCGACCGCAATGGCGCTGCCGAGCAAGCCGCCGTAGCCGTTGAGCGCAACGATATGCCCGGCCTGGGCGTCACTGAAGCCGATGTTTCCCGCAAGCGCGTTGACGACTCCGGGCAGGAAGTTGATATAGGCAAGGCCTGTCATGGCTACAAACGCCAGAAGGCAATAGGCCAGAGTGCCGGTGGCGGGTATTGGATTTGGATGACGGTATTTCAAGGGTTTTTCCCGGACAGGTGCGTGCTTGGTTGGCGAATTCTAGGCACCTGAAAAATCGGGAAAATCGGCTTGTCATCCCAAACAGTCGTGAATATCGTTCATGATTCTTTGTTGCTACACTGGGTCGATGGACAAGCTACGGTCACTGGAAATCTTTATCGCCACCTGTGATGGCGGCAGTTTCGCAGCGGCAGCCAGGTTGTGTGGCAGCGATCCATCCACCGTCAGCAAGGCCATTGGCCGCCTGGAGGCCCAGTTGGGGCTGACGCTCTTTCAGCGCTCGACCCGCCAGTTGCGGATTACCAGCGCCGGCGAGCGTTACGCCGGCACCGTACGCAAGATGATGCGGGAGCTCTCCGGTTGCGAAGAGGAGCTCAAGCAGATCAACCGCTCACCCAGCGGCACCCTGCGCATCAATTCCGCCGTCTGCTACGGACACCTCTATCTGCGCCCCTTGTTGCGGGCGTTCTGCCTTCGGTATCCGGATATCCGTCTGGAGCTCGAGATCAATGACCTGCATGTGGATATCATCGACAACGACATCGATGTGGCACTGCGAACCGGCTACGTGAAGGACAGCCGTCTGGTGGCCCGGCGCCTCAGCCCGATGGACTTTCTCGTCTGCGCCTCGCCCCGGTATCTGGAGGAGTTCGGCACGCCCCGCCGTCGCGAAGACTTTCACTCGCACGCCTGGATTGGTTTTCGCATCAAGGAAACCCAGCAACTACAGCCGATTTTCCTGCCCGACGAGTCAGGGGAGTATCTGCCCTATGATCTGGAACGGCGTTATCTCACGGATGATGGCGAAGCGATGGCGTACATGTGTGCAGATGGTCTCGGCTTTGCACAGTTGCCTCACTTTCTCGCCAAGGAAGGACTGGACAGCGGAGCCCTGGTGTCGCTTTACCCGTATTTCCGCCCTCCCGATCCCGGTAGCGGTGTCTTCGCCATCTACCCCAAACGTGATTTTCTGCCCGCCAAGGTTCGGGTGTTCATCGACTTTCTGAACGACGCCCTGGCGGCCCGGGGCGAAAGTGCCAACCATACCTGGGCGGAGAACTGGGCGCCGCTTGTGCCTCGCGTTTGAAGAGAAGGACACGCGTTGTCCGCCAGTACAACAATCCTCGATCCCAGCAAAGGACACCCGGGATGGCCGGCACCGGGGAGCAAGGAGAATCTGCAAGCGTGGAAGCGTCCTCGATGGATTTCCAGCCTGTCGCGTCGCCACAGACGGAGTCCGAGCTGGCGGTGATGGTGAGCGTGCTGGAAGCCTACGGTATCCCGCACTTCGTACTGAATCGCGGTTTTGGCGGACTGTACCCCGGGATGAAGGTGCCCTTGCTCAATGGCCAGCGCATCCTCGTTCCCGCAGAGCGGGCCGCGGAGGCGAAGGAACTGCTGAGCGGTTTCGACCAGCCCGAGGAGGCTGTCGAAGCCGAGGCAAAGCTCTCGCTGGCGGACAGGCTGCGGGTCATTGCCGAGTTGCTGATCGGCGGTTGGGCGGTTCCGGTGAAGCGGCGACGCCCGGACGATGACCCGGAAGCCTGAGGCGCCGGGCCCGCGCTCCCTCACTCTCCACCCATACCGGCCCACCGAGCCGGCAAGGACCACCCGATGGACGAACTCCAGATCCTGATCGACCTTCACAAGCACGCCGACCGCCAGGGACCGGGCGGGGACGCCGAAACGGCGCTAGCGCTCGACCTGGCCGGGGTGGACCGCGCTGCGCCCCTGGCGGTTGCGGACATCGGCTGCGGCACCGGCGCATCCGCCCTGCTCCTCGCCCGTCTGTTGCCCAATGCGCGGATCACCGCGGTGGATTTTCTGGCGGATTTTCTCGACGTGCTGCAGGCGCGGGCCGCACGGGCGGGCGTGGCGGAGCGGATTACGCCCCTGGCCTGCTCGATGGACGAGCTGCCCTTTGCCGACGGCCAGTTCGACCTGATCTGGTCCGAAGGCGCGATCTACAACATCGGCTTCGAAGCGGGCGTGGCCGGCTGGCGGCGTTTCCTGAAACCGGGGGGATTGCTGGTGGTGTCCGAGATCACCTGGACCACCGCCTCCCGCCCGGCGGAACTCCAGGCCCATTGGGACGGCGAGTACCCGGAGATCGCCCCGGCCTCGGCCAAGATCGGCGTGCTGGAACAGCAGGCCTACTCGCCCGTCGCCTACTTCACGCTGCCCGAGCACTGCTGGCTGGAGAACTACTACCGGCCGATGCAGGCGCGCTTTGCGGACTTTCTGGCACGCCAGGACCACAGCGCGGCGGCACGCGCGGTCGTGGCCGCGGAGCAGCGGGAGATCGACCTGTATGAACGCTACAAGGACCATGTGAGCTACGGGGTGTATGTCGCCCGGAAACTGGGGTAGAACTGCGGGGAGGCATCGAACCGCCAGCGAGGCAGGCCAGTGAAGAACGCCCGGGATTTCTGGAACAAGTCGGCGCCGCGCTACGCGCGCAGCCCGATCAAGGACGAGAAGACCTACCAGCAGAAGCTGGCGATCACGCGCGAGTACCTGCGCCCGGATTCCGACGTGCTGGAGTTCGGCTGCGGCACCGGGGGCACGGCAATAGCCCATGCGCCCTATGTGCGCAGCATCGTCGCCACCGACATTTCCGACCGCATGCTGGAGATCGCCCGCGGCAAGGCCGACCAGGCGGGGGTCGGCAACATCGCCTTCCGCCAGGGCACGCTGGATACGCTGGACCTGCCGGCCGGGCATTTCGATGCGGTGCTGGGGCTCAACGTGCTGCACCTCATCGAGGACGTGGACGCGGCGGTCGCGCGGGTGAGCGACTTGCTGAAGCCGGGCGGGGTGTTCGTTTCCAGCACCTCGCTGGTCGGCGAGATCAGCTTCCTGTGGCGCTGGTTGATCGCCGCCATGCAGGCGCTCGGCCTGGCGCCCCATGTGAGCCGGCTCGACAGGCAGGGGCTGCTGTCCATCCTGGCCGGCGCCGGCTTTGCGGTGGACCACACCTGGCAGCCGACCCGGGAGTCCATCTTCATCGTCGCCAGAAAGCCGGGCCCGCCCGCATGACCCGCTTCCGGCAGCTTCGGCGGGCAGCAGGCCGATGAGCGCCGCGCAGGCCCTGGCGCTGTTCCTGGTAATGCTGCCACTGGCGGCGATGCCGAGCGCCAGCGTGGCGCTGGTGGTGGCCAGATCGGGCAGCGGCGGCCGCGCGAGCGGCGCCTTCTGCGCGCTGGGCATCGTCGCGGGCGACCTGCTGTTCGTCGCCATCGCGCTGTTCGGCATGAGCCTGCTGGCGCAGTGGATGGGGGCGCTGTTCGGGGTACTCAGGTTCTGCGGCGCCGCCTACCTGATCTGGCAGGGCATCCGCCTGCTTCGCCAGCGCGATGGGACGCCAACCAGGGCGCCGGCAGCGGGCACGGCCTCGCCGGCCGGGGACTTCCTCGCCGGGCTGGCGCTGACGCTGGGCGACGCCAAGGCTATTTTGTTCTACGCCAGCCTGTTCCCGGCCCTGGTGGACATCGAGCACATCGGCCCGGGCGATGCCGCGCTGATCGCGGCGATCACGGCGGTCACCGTCGGCGGCGTGAAGCTGGCCTATGCCTTGCTGGCCGAGCGCATCGTCCGCCGCCTGCGGGCCGGGGCGGAAACCGGCCCGCTGCGGGGGCTCGCGGGTGTGGTGATGATCGGCTGCGGATCGGCGCTGGCGCTCAAGGCATGAGCCGCTGCCCGGCCCGGCGGTGTAGAGTTTCGCCATAGAACGGAACAGGCCAGGACGGAGCGGACCTCATGCGTGTTTTCATCGGCAAGAGCCTGATGGTGGTGGGATGGGCCGCGCTGGCCTGGGTGGTGATGGCCGGCGGCAGCTTCTCGGCGGTTTTCCTGATGGGCTTCGTGGGCACCGGCGGACGCGAAGCCGGCGGCGAACTGGCCGTCATGCTGGGCCTCACCTTGGCGGGCGCGCTGGTGGCGTATGCCGTCGCCCGCTTCGGCCGCTGGCTGGCGCGCAGCGCCCCTGCTCCATCCGCGCAGGCGGATGAGGACGCGCCCTGAGCGCTCGGCGATTCGCCACCACCCCCGAACCGCCCCGCAGCCCTAGCGCATCACCTTGCCGACCATCTGCAGGATGTCGTCGAACGGGTTGCCGTCGCCATCCATGTCGAGCATGGACGCAATGCCCTGCAAGCCCGAGGCCTGGCTGCCGGACTGCCCGCCGAGCAGGCCGCCCAGGGCGCCCAGACCGCCAAGCGCGCTGCCGGGGGCGGCCTGTGCCGCGCCCTCGCCGCCCTGCTTCTGCATGTAGCCGGTGACCAGCATCGCCACCATGGGCAGCATCTTCTTGAGCAGCGAGGCATCCAGCCCGGACTGCGCGGCGGCCTTGTCGGCCACCGCGCGACTGACGTCCTTGGAGCCGAAGATCTGCCCGAGCACCGCATCGCCCCGCTCCACGTGGGTCGGCTGCGGCGCCAGCACATCGTCCAGCAGTCCGCCACCGAACTGCCCGAGCAGGCCGCCAAGGGCGTCCGCCCCCGCCGGCTGACCCTGCGCCTGCCGCTTGAATCCGCCGAGGATGGCGGGAATCAGCGCGTCGGCGCCGGTGGCGACCTGGGATTCATTGACGCCCAGTTCGCGCGCCACCGACTGAAGCCCGCCCATCTGGGCGAGGATGTCCGTGATCTGCATGTCTTGCCTCCGCGCTGTAGCGCCCGACCTCAGTCGAGCAGGTCCTGCGGCACCTTGCCGCCGTTGGCGGCGACGCGGGCGAGCACGGTCTTGTGCAACCAGATGTTCATCCGCGCCGAATCGCCCATCATCTCGGCCGGGCAGCCCAGCTCGGTGGCCAGCTCCTTGCGGGCGGCCAGGCTGCTGTCGATGTCGAGCAGCTTCAGCAGGTCCACGATGGACGTCCGCCAGTTCAGCTTCTGCGGATTCGCCGCTGCCAGACGCTCCATCTGCGCCTCGACGTCCACCGCCGCCATCGGCGCCGGCGCAGCGGCCGCTGCGGCAGCGGCCTGCGCGGGCGCCGCGGGTGCGGCAGCCTGCGCGGGGGCGGAAGCCGCCTTGGCCTCGCCAAGGCCGAGCTTTGCAAGAATGGTGCTGAAGAAACCCATGATCATCTCCCTGTGCTGGATGCTGTGGTCGCAAGCCGCTGCCCTGGCCGTGCGCGCCCGGCGGCGGGCGTAAGTACGTTATAGACCCATTTCATGCCGCCGATATGTCAGCCCGGCACGGACGACCGCGCCGCCCCAATGACGCAGCACGGCAGGTTTGCGGTATCTTGCGCCGTGGCACGACGACGGGTGTCCGCCTTGCCCGCCGCGATGCCCGCCCTGCCATCCACTGCCGAGCCCGCCGCCGATGAGCGATCCGCAATTCGCCACCACCCCCGAGCCGCCCTACTACGCGGTGGTGTTCTCCTCGCGCCGCACGCCCGGCGACCATGGCTACGAGCAAACCGCCCAGCGCATGGTGGAACTCGCCGCCCGCCAGCCGGGCTTCCTGGGTGTGGAAAGCGCGCGCGGCGAGGACGGCTTCGGCATCACCGTGTCCTACTGGGCCAGCACCGAGGCCATCGCCGCCTGGAAGGCCGACATGGAACACGCCGCGGCGCAGGCGAAGGGACGCGCGCAGTGGTACGAGCACTACGAACTGCGCATCGCCCGCGTCGAGCGCGCCT
The DNA here is from genome assembly GCF_014489115.1 of Thauera sedimentorum. Taxonomy (NCBI): domain Bacteria; kingdom Pseudomonadati; phylum Pseudomonadota; class Betaproteobacteria; order Rhodocyclales; family Zoogloeaceae; genus Thauera; species Thauera sedimentorum. Next base: position 1,860,872 of record NZ_JACTAH010000001.1, read on the forward strand.
ACGGGAAGACCCGGCCCTGACCCCCCGCTAGCGCTCCTGCGCCACACCGCCATGAACCGACGCGCCCACATCCTGCAGCACGTACCCTTCGAAGGCCCCGGCAGCATCGCATCCTGGCTGGATGCGGGCGGCTGGCGGGTCACCCGTACCGCCTTCTTCGAATCCGCCGACCTGCCCGCACCGGAAGACATCGACCTGCTGGTGGTGATGGGCGGGCCGATGAGTGTGAACGACGGGGACCGCCATCCCTGGCTGGCCGCGGAAAAGCGCTTCGTGCGCGCGGCGGTCGAGGCCGGCAAACCGGTACTGGGCATCTGCCTGGGCGCCCAGCTGATTGCCGCCGCGCTCGGCGCGCGGGTGTATCCGAATGCGGAAAAGGAAATCGGCTGGCTGCCGGTGCGCGCGGTGGCCGAGGGTGCCGGTCTGTTCCGTTTTCCCGCGCAGGTCGAGGTCTTCCACTGGCACGGCGAGACCTTCGACCTGCCGCCCGGCGCCACCCGCCTGGCGGAAAGCGCCGGCTGCGCCAACCAGGCCTTCCAGCTCGGCGAGCGGGTGATCGGCCTGCAGTTCCACCTGGAAACCACGCCCGACACCGCGCGCGCGATCGTCGCCCACTGTCGCGACGAGCTGAGTCCGGCGCGCTACGTGCAGGACGAGGCGCAGATCCTCGCCGCGCCGCCGGAGCGCTACGCCGGCATCAATCGCCTGATGGCGCAGGTGCTGGACTGGCTGACGCGGAACTGAACAGCTCGCCGCAGCGCGCCGAGTCCTCGCGCGCCACCCAGCGGCGCGGTTCGGCGTGCCAGGTATCGAGATAGGCCGCTGCCTTGGCCGTGCCGTCGTTCACCAGGCACACCGCCGGCACGCGGAAGCTGCGCGCGACGATGAAGGCGTGCAGGCTGGTGCCGATGCAGCCGGCGGCACCGGCCAGCAGGGCGCAGATGTCGAAGACGTGTGCCGAGCGGAACGCTGTGACGGCGATCCGCGGGTTGCAGTCGCGGACCTGCGCAGCCAGCCGGGCCAGCACCCCGGCGTCGTCATGCCAGGGCGCCAGCCCTGCGCGGAACAGCACTACCCCGGCATCGAGCGCTGCGGCGCTGGCGGCCACCCCCTGCGCGACACCGGACAAGGTCGCATCGTCACCCCATTCCGCCGCCACTTGCACCGCCAGCCTGCGCGGCATGGCCGCCGCCACCCGCGCGGGCTCGCCGGCCCTTGCCCGCCCTGCCACCCGCGGGCCGAACAGCGCGGCGCAGTCCTCGGCCGGATCGCGGGCGATGGGCAGGTCCAGGCCGGCGCCCGCCAGCGCATCCCGGGTCGCGGCGTCGCGCACGCTGCCTGCGGCGGCTTGGCGCAGCGCACGCACAGCTTCGGCACGGGCCTCGTCCGGCAACTGCCCGAACCCGACTCCGCCCACCGCCTCGAAACACACCCGCCAGGCGCGCGGCAGGTCGCCGGCCGCCCGCACATAGGGCAGCGGCGCCTCGTCGCCCAGCACGCGCGCCGCCCAGTCGCGGCCGGCGGACGGATCGGCACGGAAGCGCGCAATGATGCGTGCCGCCTCGGCGGGCGTCTGCAGCATCACCGCCGCCTCCCAGGCGGTGGTGGTGAGGATCTCTCCGCCCACATGGACGAAATCCGCCGCCTGCCCGCCGAACTCGCGCACCACCCCGGCCAGCGGGCGCACGCGGTGGCCGCCGTAGCGCCGCAGGTCGCGCGCGGCCAGACCGGCGGCAAGCACCCGGCGCCCGGGATGCCGCGCCGCCGCGCAGCGCGCGAGCAGCAGGTCGCCGAAGTTGTGGCGGTCGAAGGCGCCGAACAGGATCAGGGGACGGGACATGGCCGGACAGCGCAGCGCAAAGGAGCATCCGCATCCATCACAGCACGGGCGGACAGCGCGCGCAATGCAGGCCGTGGGAAACTGTCACGCCCGCCCACGCTCTCAACCCCTGACCCATTCGCTGCGGAGACCGCCCATGAACGCCCGCCTGCAGGCCCGCCAGGCCGACATCACCACGCTGGCGCTGGATGCCATCGTCAATGCCGCCAACAGCACCCTGCTGGGCGGCGGCGGGGTGGACGGCGCCATCCACCGCGCCGCCGGCCCGGAGCTGCTGGCCGAATGCCGCGACCTGGGCGGCTGCCCCACCGGCGAGGCGCGCATCACTGGCGGCCATCGCTTGCCGGCGCGCCACGTGATCCATACCGTGGGACCGGTGTGGCATGGCGGCGCGGACGGCGAGGCGGAACTGCTGGCCTCCTGTTACCGCCGCTCGCTGGAGATCGCCGCCGGGCACGGCCTGCGCTCCATCGCCTTTCCGTGCATCAGCACCGGCGTCTACGGCTATCCGTCGGACGAAGCGGCGCAGGTGGCGGTGAGCACGGTGCGCAGCACGCTGGCGCGGCTGCCCGGCATCGAACAGGTGGTGTTCTGCTGCTTCTCGGCCGACGACCTGGCGCGCTATGAGATATTGTTGGCCGATCCGTCCTGATTCATCGAGCACCTTCGCCGTGAGCACCTACTACCCCCGCAGCGCCTCGTTTCCCCTTCAGCTCGGCCGCGCGATCCTGCTGGTCTGCGCCGCCTTGCTGCTGGCCGCCTGCGGCGACCGGGGCCCTGCCCGCGCCAGCGCCCTGCCCTCCGGTGCCACCGTGCTGGTGATCGGCGACAGCCTGGTCGCCGGCACCGGGGCCAGCCGGGCGCAGTCCTGGCCGGCGGTGCTGGCCGAGACGACCGGCTGGTCGGTGGTCAATGCCGGCGTGCCGGGGCACACCTCGGCCGACGCGCGCGGACGCCTGGAGGGCCTGCTGTCCGAACTTCGCCCGGACGCGGTGATCATCGCCATCGGCGGCAACGACTTCCTGCGCCGTGTCGGCGAGGACACCACGCGCGGCAACATCGAGGCCATGCTGACCGCCAGCAAGGCCGCCGCCACGCACGTGGCCCTGGTGGCGATTCCGGAACCGTCGATGGGCGGGCAGATGCTGGGCATGCTGTCCGACCACGCGCTTTACGAGCGCCTGGCCGACGAGCACCAGGTGGCGCTGGTGGCCGATGCGGTATCCGAAACCCTCTCGCAAGAGAACTACCGCGCCGACCGCATCCACGCCAACGCCGACGGCTACGCCTACATGGCCGGCCGGGTGGCCGAGACGCTCGCCGAGGCGGGCTGGCTGAACCGTTAACGAGGCTTCCCGAGCAGGAACGGCCTTGGCCGCGATCCACCTACCGGGAAAACGACGCCGCCATCGCGGCCAAGGCCGCTCCTACGGGCGCTGTCTCGCCCGGCGGGGTTCCTGGTGGCCGATTCGTCTCAGCTGGCGGTCGAGGCGCCGACCGAGGCAGACTGCCCGAACCGCTGTTCAGCCTCCCCTGTAGGAGCGGCCTTGGCCGCGATCCGCCCACCGGGAAAGCGACCCCGCAATCGCGGCCAAGGCTGCTCCTACGGGCGCTGTCTCGCCCGGCAGGGTTCCTGGTGGCCGATTCGTCCCAGCTGGTGGTCGAGGCGCCGGCCGAGGCAGACTGCCCGAACCGCTGCACAGCCTCCCCTGTAGGAGCGGCCTTGGCCGCGATCCGCCCGCCGGGAAAGCGACCCCGCCATCGCGGCCAAGGCCGCTCCTGCAGGCGCTGTCTCGGCCGAGAGCGTGAGGGGCGACCTCCCGGCAGGTGCGCCGTCCCTCAGCCGAGCAAGCCCTCTTCCACCACGATCCACAGCGCGGTCGCCGCGAGCAGCGTGGCCATGGTGTAGTTGAACAGCGCCAGCAGGCGCGGCTCGCGCAGGCGGTCGCGCAGGCGGTCGCCGGCCGCGGCCCACAGCGCGATGCAGGGGAGGTTCACCAGCGCGCACAGCAGCGCCAGCATGGCCGCGGCGCTCCAGCCGGCGCCCGTGGGCAGGAACAACAGAGCCACATTGAGCACCATCATCCAGCCCTTGGGATTGACCCACTGGAACAGCGCGGCGCCGATGAAGCCCAGCGGCTGCCCCTGCCCGCCCGCGCCCGGCTGGCCGGCATGCGCCTGTCGCCACGCCAGCCACAGCAGGTAGCTGCAGCCCACTGCGACCAGCGCCGGACGCAGCGAGTCCAGCCAGGCCATCACCCAGGCCAGCGCGCCGCCGACCAGCAGCACCTGCACGCCATGGCCGACGCTGATGCCCAGCATGTGCGGCAGCGTGCGGCGAAAGCCGAAGTTCACCCCGCTGGCGGCGAGCATCAGGTTGTTGGGTCCGGGGGTCACGGACATGGTGGCCACGTAGGTCATCAAGGGCAGGTCGATCATGGCGGCGGGCTCCGGTGGCGGTATTGCGAGCCTCCATTCTGGTCGGGTCCCGCGGAAGGTTACAGAGCCAGAATGCGTCGTCTATACTGGCAACAGTTTGCCGATATCACGACTGTACCCTCAACGCCCGAGACACTCTGTATCCGCCATGGAAGCCGTCCAGACCCCGCTGTATCAATCCCTTGCCGACGAACTGCGCGGCGCCATGGGCGACGGCCGCCTGCCGGCCGGCGCGCGCCTGCCCTCTGTGCGCGAGGCCGCGCGCAGCCGCGGCCTGAGCATCAACACGGTGCTGGCAGCCTACCGCCACCTGGAGGCGCGCGGGCTGGTGGAGGCGCGTCCGCAGTCCGGCTACTTCGTGCGCTCGCGCCTGCAGGCGCCGCCCGCGCCGCGTTTCACCGCCCGCCCGGCGCAGGCCCGGCCGGCGGAGACTTCGGTGCTGAACCGCATCGCCACGGTGGTGTCGGCACAGTCGAACGCCGACAACGTGGACCTGTCGCTGGCCTGCCCGAAAGGCAGCGACTTCTACCCGGGCGAGAAGCTCGCGCGCATCATCGCCGACACCGCGCGCCGCCACCCGGAACTGCTCACCGACTACGCGCTGCCGCCCGGCTCGCTGCGCCTGCGCCGCGAGATCGCCCGCCATGCGCTGGACCTGGGCGTGACCATGGCGGCGGAGGACGTGATCCTGACCAACGGCTGCATGGAAGCCCTGCAGTTCGCGCTGCGCACCGTCACCCGCCCGGGCGACGCGATCGCGATGGAGTCGCCCACCTACTTCAACCTGATCCCGCTGGCCGAGGCGCTGGGCCTGCGCACCATCGAAGTGCCCACCCACCCGGGCAGCGGCATGTCGATGGATGCGCTGGAGCTGCTGCTGTCCGAGAAGCGGGTGAAGGCGGTGGTGGCCATGCCCAATGTGCACAACCCGCTGGGCACCAGCATGCCGGTGGAGGCCAAGCGCCGGCTGGCGGCGCTGGCGGCCGAGTACCGCGTGCCGGTGATCGAGGACGCGCTGTATGCCGAACTGCAGTACGCGGTGCCGCTGCAGCCGGCGGTGAAGGCCTTCGACCGGGATGGCTGGGTGATCCTGTGCGCGTCCTACAGCAAGACCCTGGTGCCGGGCATCCGCGCCGGCTGGATGGAGGCCGGACGCTTCCAGCGCGAGGTGGCGGATCTCAAGTTCTGCTCGTCGGTGGCGCAGCCGGCGGTGACCTGCGAGGCGCTCGGGGTGTTCCTGGAAAACGGCGGCTACGCCCAGCACCTGCGCCGCCTGCGGCGCACCTACGCCGGGCAGATCGACCGCCTGCGCGGCCTGATCGACGAGGTGTTTCCGGCCGGCACCCTGGCCACCGAACCGACCGGCGGCTTCCTGGTATGGGTGGAACTGCCCGAGGGCTGCAACGCCAACCGCCTGTTCGACGACGCGCTGGCGCGCGGCATCAGCATCACCCCGGGCACGCTGTTCTCGCCCTCGGGGCGCTACACCCGGCACATCCGCCTGTCCGGCTGCTATCCGTTCTCCGAGCGCCACATCCACGCGCTGGTGACGCTCGGCCAGCTCGCCGCCCGACAGCTGGGCGGCTGAAGCACGCGGATCAGCTGTCGATCAAGGCATCGACCGGCACGCCCACACGCACGTTACCCCAGTGCCGTCCACCCACGTGGATGGGCATGGCGATGTCGCACAGCACTTCGCCGGTGTCGCGCAGGAAGGTCTGCAGCAGCATGGGCGCGGCATTGCGCGCGGCGCGCAACTCGGCCGGCGCTTCGAATTTGCGGCAGGTGCGGTTGCCGATCAGGTCGACGTCGTAGTCGCCGGTCAGCGGCTTGGAATACTTGCTGTTGTGCGCCGACAGGTAGCTGTCGGTGTTCACCCCGCAGGCATAGACCGCGCCCTTGATCTTGCCCAGGGTGTCGTCCAGCAGGGCCTGGCAGCGCCGGCCGTATTCGTCGCCCCAGGACACCTTGAACTTCTGCGGGTTGGTGTTGGGGATGGGCTGGTAGCGGCGGTCGAAGACGTCGACCCGGTTGGCGACCATCTCCTCGAGCTGCTGCTGGATGAGATCGCGGAAGGTGTGCGCTTCGTTCACCACGTGGTCGAAGGCGCCCTTGCCGATCTTGAAGCGCGCCACCAGCTCCTGCACCGCCTCGGTGGCACGCGAGAGCTCGACGGTGCGCTTCTCCGACTCTTCCATGTCGCGCGCCACCGAGGTGGACAGCTCGTGGATGACGTTCACGTTCTCGTGCACCTGGCCGTTGGTGGCGGTGAGCTGTTCCATGGCCGCAGCGATCTGCAGCAGCTGCTCGCCGGTGCGCTCGAAGTCGCCCACCATGTTGCCGAACTGCTCGGCAGAACGCCCCACCACCTCGCGGGTGCGCAGCACGTCGGCGTTGATGACCTCGTTCTCGGCGCGGGTGTTGGCCACCAGCGAGATCATGCCGCCGATGTTGCCGTGGATCTCCTCGGTGGCCTGGTTGACCCGCTCGGCAAGCTTGCGCACCTCGTCGGCCACCACCGCGAAACCGCGGCCGGCCTCGCCGGCGCGCGCCGCCTCGATGGCGGCATTGAGCGCCAGCAAATTGGTCTGGTCGGCGATCTCGCGGATCAGCGAAGCGATCTTCTTGACGCTCTCGGAACGCTTGGAGAGCTCGTCCACCGTGTGGTTGAACTGCTCGACCTTGTCGCTCACCGCGTTGATCTTGCCGGCGATGTCGCGCATCTCGTGCAGCGACTCGCGGGCGATGTCGAGGTTGGCATTGGTGGACGCGGAGATGTTCTGCGTGCTGCCGGAGACTTCCTCGATGGCCTTGGTGGATTCGGTGCTCGCGGTGAATACGACCTCGGTCATGCGCCCCTGCTCGGTGGCGTCGCGCGCCGAGCTCTCGACCTTGCTCTTCACCTGCACCGCCTCGCGGGCGATGCTCACGCTCATGTTGCGCACTTCGCTGATGATCTGCCGCATCTTGTCGGCGAAGCGGTTGTAGCTCTGGGCGAGCTCGCGCAGTTCGTCGTGCGTGGTCATCGGCAGGTCGCGCGAGAAATCGCCTTCGCCGCGGGCGATCTCGTTGAAGATGCGGGTGATCACCTTGACCGGACGCACGATCAGGTGACGGATGTAGAGGATCTGCCCGACGTTGATCAACAGCGCCAGCGCGGTGAGCCCGAGCATGGCGTACAGGCCGGCGTCGAGCGAGGCGCCGATGGCCGACACCGTCTCCGGCGCAACCTGCCCGGAAGCCAGCAGATTGGCGACTTCGCCCTTCTGCCGCAGATAGATGCCCAGGTAGAAGACGTCGATGAAGAACAGCAGCAGGAAGCTGCACAGCTTCTTCGTCAGCGAGTTCCAGAACGTCTTCTCCACCGATTCGTAGAGCCGCCAGAACGTGCTCATCGAAGCCTCCTCTCTCTATGTTTTGTATATTGCTTTGGCTGTAACGGAATCGTAACGGCGGACTTTAGCCCAGCAAACGGGTAACGCAAGCCGGCCGGCGCCCCAATCCGGGCAGCACGCCCCCCACAGGCGCGATGCACGCGGATTTGCCCGGATCATGCACCCCTGCGACAATTGCGTCCTTGATTCCGACGAACTTCCGCAAGCGCGCCGCCGCGGGCGCAAGTCCGGCACGAAACGCCAAATTCACGACCAAGCCCAAATCCAGACCATGTCCGACCAGAACAACACCACGCCGCCGCAGGACGAGAACCACATCATCGCCGAGCGGCGCGAGAAACTCGCCCAGTGGCGCAGCACCGGCCGCGCCTATCCCAACGACTTCTCGCGCGAGAACACCGCGGGCAAGCTCGACGAACTCTACGGCGAGAAGGACGGCGAAGCGCTGGAGGCCAACCCGGTGCAGGTGCGGGTGGCCGGCCGGATCATGCTCAAGCGCGTGATGGGCAAGGCCAGCTTCATCACCATCCAGGACCTCTCCGGGCGCATCCAGCTCTACGTGAAGCGCGACGAGGTGGGCGAGGACGTGTACGCCGACTTCAAGCACTGGGACATCGGCGACATCGTCGGCTGCGTGGGCACCCTGTTCAAGACCAAGACCGGCGAGCTGACCGTGCAGGCCAGCGAGATCCGCCTGCTGACCAAGAGCCTGCGCCCGCTGCCGGACAAGTTCCACGGCCTCACCGACCAGGAGCAGAAGTACCGCCAGCGCTACGTCGACCTGATCATGAGCGAGGAGGCGCGCTTCACCTTCGTGGCGCGCAGCCGCATGGTGCAGTCGATCCGCAACTACATGGTCAATCACGGCTTCCTGGAAGTGGAAACGCCGATGATGCACCCCATCCCCGGCGGTGCGGCGGCCAAGCCCTTCGTCACCCACCACAACGCGCTCGACATGGAGCTCTTCCTGCGCATCGCGCCCGAGCTCTACCTCAAGCGCCTGGTGGTGGGCGGCATGGAGAAGGTCTTCGAGGTCAACCGCAACTTCCGCAACGAAGGCCTGAGCACCCGCCACAACCCCGAGTTCACCATGATGGAGTTCTACGAGGCGTACGCGAACTACCGCACGCTGATGGACTTCACCGAAGGGCTGATCCGCCACTCTGCGCGCGAGGCGCTGGGCACCGAGTCCTTCGTCTACCAGGGTCGCGAGCTCGACCTGTCCAAGCCCTTCCACCGCCTGACCATCGTCGAGGCGATCCGCAAGTATCACCCGGGCTTCAGCCTGGAGCAGCTGGCCGACGTCGAGTGGCTGAAGCAGAAGATCAAGGACTTCGGCGAGAAGGTGAAGCCTGGCGGCCTGGGCAGCCTGCAGTTGCAGCTCTTCGAAGCCTGCGCCGAAGCCGAGCTGTGGGAGCCGACCTTCATCATCGACTACCCGGTGGAAGTCTCGCCGCTGGCACGCGCCTCGGACGCCGACCCGGAGATCACCGAGCGCTTCGAGCTGTTCATCGTCGGCCGCGAGATCGCCAACGGTTTCTCCGAGCTCAACGACCCGGAAGATCAGGCCGCGCGCTTCATGGCGCAGGCCAAGGCCAAGGAGGCCGGCGACGAGGAAGCGATGTACTACGACGCCGACTACATCCGCGCGCTGGAATTCGGCCTGCCGCCCACCGGCGGCTGCGGCATCGGCATCGACCGCCTGGTGATGCTGCTGACCGACAGCCCGTCTATCCGCGACGTGATCCTGTTCCCGCAGATGCGCCCGGAATGATCCGCCACGCCGCCCGCTCCGCCTGACCTCTGACCGGAAAAGAAGCGCATGGCCGGAACCAGCCTGTTCGTCCTGCTCGATGACATCGCCAGCGTGCTGGACGACGTCGCCACCATGACCAAGGTCGCCACCAAGAAGACCGCAGGCGTGCTGGGCGACGACCTCGCCCTCAACGCCCAGCAGGTCGCCGGGGTGCGCACCGAGCGTGAGCTGCCGGTGGTCTGGGCGGTGGCCAAGGGTTCGATGCTGAACAAGCTCATCCTGGTGCCGGCCGCGCTGGCCATTGCCGCCTTTCTGCCCTGGGCGATCGTCCCGCTGCTGATGCTGGGCGGCGCCTACCTGTGCTACGAAGGCGTGGAGAAGCTGGTCCACCACTTCCTGCACCGCGCCGAGGACAAGGCCCATCGCCAGCAGGTGCTGCAGGCGATGGCCAGCCCGGAAACCGATCTGGCGGCACTGGAGCGCGAGAAGATCCGCGGCGCCGTCCGCACCGACTTCATCCTGTCGGCGGAGATCATCGTCATCGCGCTGGGCGTGATCGGCGGCCTGGACCTCGTCACCCAGCTGTCGGTGCTCGCCGCCGTTGCGGTAATGATGACCGTCGGCGTCTACGGGCTGGTGGCGATCATCGTCAAGCTCGACGACCTCGGCCTGCTGCTCAGGCGCCAGCCGGGCGCCGGCGTGCTGCCGGCCGTGCAGCGCGGGCTGGGCGGCGGCATCCTGTGGGCCGCGCCGTGGCTGATGCGCGGCCTGTCGGTAGCCGGCACGGTGGCCATGTTCCTGGTCGGCGGCGGCATCCTCAGCCACGGCCTGCCGCCGGTGCACCACGCCATCGAGGCCGCCACCGCGGACATGGTGGGTGTCGCGGGCGCCTTGCTGCCCAGCGCCCTGGACGGCCTGGTCGGCATCGCCGCCGGCATCGTCGTGCTGCTGGTGGTGAGCATCGCCACCCGCCTGCTGCGCCCGCGCACCGAGGTGGCCTGATCCCTTCCCGGCTGCCACTCGGGCCGGGCGAACGAACGCAACGAAACCAACCGGCGCCCGCCGCGAACACCGGCGGGTGCCCCAAGCCAACGGCCGTCCGACCATGCCGATCATCCCTGCCCCGCTCGAGTTCGCCGCCGACGGCACGCCCTGCAGCAGCGCTTTCGACGACGTCTATCACTCGACCGACGGCGGGCTGGGCCAGGCGCAGCACGTCTTTCTCGCCGGCAACGACCTGCCGCGGCGCTGGCAGGGGCGCGACAGCTTCGTCATCCTGGAAACCGGTTTCGGTCTCGGCCTGAACCTGCTCGCCACCTGGGCCGCCTGGCGGGCCGACCCGCAGCGCTGCGCACGGCTGCATTTCGTCTCCTGCGAGCTGCACCCCTTCCGCCGCGAGGACCTCGCCGCCCTGCACGCCACGCTCGCCGCCCAGGCCCCCGAGATCGCCCCGCTGGCCGCCGAACTGCAGGCGCGCTGGCCCACGCTCACCCCCGGCCTGCACCGCATCCACCTCGACGGCGGGCAGGTGGTGCTGAGCCTCTTCCTGGGCGACGCCGCCGACGGCCTGGGCAATCTGCGGGCCTGCGCCGACTCCTTCTACCTCGACGGCTTCTCCCCGGCGAAGAATCCGCAGCTGTGGTCGGCGCGCGTCTTCCACCTGCTCGCGCGGCTGGCCGCGCCGGGCGCCACGCTGGCGACCTGGTCGGTGGCCGGCGAGGTACGCGAAGGCCTGCGCCGCGCCGGCTTCGACTGCGACAAGGCACCCGGCTTCGGTGGCAAGCGCCAGATGCTGCGCGGCGTCTATCGCGGCCCGGGCAAGCTTGCAGCCGCCGCGCCGCGCCGCCACGCGCTGGTGCTCGGCGCCGGCGCAGCCGGCAGCAGCGTGGCCGAACGCCTGGCCGCGCGCGGCTGGACGGTGGATGTGGTGGACGCGGCCGACCGTCCCGGCGCCGGCGCCTCCGGCAACCACGCCGGGGTGCTGCGCCCGCTGCCCAGCCTGGACGACAACCGCCTCGGCCGGCTCACCCGTGCCGGCACGTTGTATGCACTGCAGCACCTCGCCCACCTGGACGAACTCGGCCAGCCGGTGCGCTTCGACGCCTGCGGCGTGCTGCACATCGCCCGCGACGACCTGCAGGAGGACAAGCAGCGCGCGGTGGTCGAGCGCCACCAGCCACCGGCCGAACACCTGCGCTACGTCGACCGCGAGGAAGCCAGCCGCATCGCCGGCTGGCCGCTGGCCAACGGCGGCTGGTGGTTCCCCAGCAGCGGCTGGGTGCAGCCGCCCAGCCTGTGCCGCGCCAACCTGGCCGCGCAGGCGGAGCGCATCCGCTGCCACTTCGGCCGCACTGTCGCGCGCCTGGAGCGCGAAGGCGACGACTGGCTGGCGCTGGATGCGGAAGGCGGCCTCATCGCCCGTGCCCCGCAGCTCATCGTCGCCAACGGCGTAGGCATCCGCGAGCTGCCGCAGGCCGGCGCGCTGCCGGTGATCAGCGCCCGCGGCCAGGTCTCGCTGCTGCAGGCGGAAAACGGCTCTCCGCCCCGGGTGGTGGTGTGCCGCCAGGGTTACGTCAGCCCGGCGGTGGACGGCCTGCGCTGTGCCGGCGCGAGTTTCGGCGTAGGCGACGACGACCCGGCGCTGCGCCGTGCCGACCATGTGCAGAACCTCTACAAGCTGGAAGGCATCCTGCCCGGCTACACCAAGGGGCTGGACATCGCCGCCCTGGGCGGGCGGGTGGGCTTCCGCCCGGCCTCGCCCGACCGCCTGCCGATGGTCGGGGCGCTGCCGGCGCCGACCCGCCTGGAAACACCCTGCCCACTGAACGAGATCCCGCGCCACGAGGGGCTGTGGGCCATCTCGGGCTTCGGTTCGCGCGGCCTGGTGTTTGCCGCGCTGATGGGCGAAACCCTGGCCTGCATGCTGAACGGGGAACCTTTGCCCATCGAAAACGATCTTTGTGAAGCCATCGATCCGGCGCGCTTCCTGCTGCGCCCGCCACGCACCCCGCGCGGCGAGGATTGAGCCTGCCGACAACAACAATCGACAAGACAGACCCTGATGGACGCCATTCCGCTCTTCTTCCTGCTGGGCTTCGCCGCACGCCTGGCCCGTTCCGACCTCAAGCTGCCCGGCCAGTTGTACGAGGCCCTGTCGATCTACCTGCTGCTCGCCATCGGCCTGAAGGGCGGCATGGAACTGGCCAAGCAGGACCCGCTGCAGGTGCTGCCGCAGGCGCTGTCGGTGCTGACCCTGGGGGTGATCATCCCGCTGGTGGCCTTCCCCATCCTCTACAAGCTGGGCCGCTTCGAACGCCACGACGCCGCAGCCATCGCCGGGCATTACGGCTCGGTCAGCGTGGTGACCTTCGCGGTTGCGGTGGACTACCTGACCGCGCGCAGCATCCCCTACGAAGCCTACCTGCCGCTCTTCCTGGTGCTGCTGGAGATGCCCGGCATCGCGGTCGGCATCCTGCTGGCGCGCATGGGCGGCGAGATGCGCAGCATCAAGTGGGGGCCGCTGCTGCACGAGATCTTCCTGGGCAAGAGCATGGTGCTGCTGGCCGGCGGCCTGCTGATCGGCTGGGCGGCCGGCCCCAAGGGCCTGGCGCCGCTCGACCCCTTCTTCTTCGTGCTGTTCAAGGGCGTGCTGTGCCTGTTCCTGCTGGAGATGGGCCTGGTGGCGGCCGGCCAGGCCGGCACGCTGCGCACCAGCGGCGCCTTCCTGGCGGTGTTCGCGGTCGGCATGCCGGTGCTGTCGGCGCTGATCGGCACCGCGGCCGGTGCGCTGATCGGCCTATCGGCCGGCGGCACGCTGCTGCTCGCCACCCTGGCGGCCAGCGCCTCCTACATCGCCGCCCCGGCGGCCATGCGTATCGCGGTGCCGGAAGCCAACCCCGGCCTGTCGATCACCGCCGCGCTGGTGGTGACCTTCCCCTTCAACATCCTGCTCGGCATCCCGCTCTACGACCGCATCGTGGGGCTGGCGTACGGAGGCTGACCATCATGCCCAACACCCATCCCTGCAAACTCGTGGTGATCATTGCCGAGGAGGCGCTGGAAGGCCCCCTGGCCAAGGACGTGATGGCGCTCGGCGCCCACGGCTACACCGTGGCCGATGTACGCGGGCGCGGCAGCCATGGCAGCCGCAGTGGCGCCTGGGACGCGGACAAGAGCATCCGCATGGAGATCCTGTGCGACGAGGCGACCTCGCTGGCGATCACCCGCCACGTGGAGGAAAAGTACTTCCGCCACTACGCCATGGTGACCTTCGTCGCCGACGTCGGCGTGCTGCGGCCGCAGAAGTTCGTGCGCTGACCGCAGCAGGTTCACCCACCGACCACGGCCGTCGCATGAACCGCCGATCGCGGCCAAGGCCGCTCCTACAAGGGATGCATCGGTAGGAGCGGGCCTGCCCGCGATCGCGGCCGTCCAACCATCACCGGCCGCCGCCCTGGGCCGCTCGCCTGCGCGGGCGCGTCAGAGATGGCGGTCCAGGCGGTGCAGCACCGCCTCACGCCCCAGCACCTCCACCACCGCGTCGATGGCCGGGGTCTGCGGCACGCCGAGCAGGGCCACCCGCAGCGGAATGGCGACCTGCGGCATCTTCAGGCCATGCTCGGCCATGGTGTCCTTGATCGCCTGGCTGATCGCCGCCTTGTCCCAGGCCGCATCGGCGAGACGCGCGCGCAGGCTGGCAAGCGCCGCGCGGGCGGTTTCGGTCAGGTGCTGGCCGACCACTTCCGGTGCCGGATGAACCTCGACCACGAACAGTTCCACCGCGTCAGCCAGCTCGTTGAGGTTGGTCACACGCTCCTTGTACAGCGCGATCACCGCTTCGAGCGCCGGACCGCTTTCCGGGTTCACCCCGCGGCGCGCCAGGCGGTTCGCCACCTCGGCGGCCAGGCGGGCGTTGTCGGCCTGCTTGATGTAGTGGGCGTTGAGCCAGTTGAGCTTCTCGGTGTTGAACTGCGCGGCCGAAGGGGTGATGTGGTCCAGGTCGAACCACTCGACGAACTGTTCGCGGCCGAAGATCTCGTCGTCGCCGTGGCTCCAGCCCAGGCGCGCGAGGTAGTTGATCACCGCCTCGGGCAGGTAGCCGTCATCAAAGTACTGCATCACGCTCACCGCACCGTGGCGCTTGGAGAGCTTGGTGCCGTCGTCGCCGAGGATCATCGACAGGTGGCCGTACAGCGGCACCTCGGCGCCCAGCGCGCGCAGCACGTTGATCTGCCGCGGAGTGTTGTTCACATGGTCGTCGCCGCGCAGCACATGGGTGATGCGCATGTCCCAGTCGTCCACCACCACGCAGAAGTTGTAGGTCGGGGTGCCATCGGCGCGCGCGATGATGAAGTCGTCCATCTCCGCGTTGGCAATCTCGATGCGGCCCTTGACCTGGTCATCCCAGGCCACCACGCCCTCGGTCGGGTTGCGGAAGCGCACCACCGGCTGCACGCCGGCGGGCGGTTCGGGCAGCACCTTGCCCGGCTCCGGACGCCAGCGCCCGTCGTAGCGCGGCTTCTCCTTGCGCGCCTCCTGCTCGGCGCGCAGCGCGTCGAGCTCTTCCTTGGAGGTGTAGCAGTGGTAGGCGGTGCCGGCGGCGAGCATCTGTTGGATCACTTCCTTGTAGCGATCCATGCGCTGCATCTGGTAGTACGGTCCTTCGTCGGCCTCCAGCCCCAGCCACTGCATGCCGTCGAGGATGGCCTGCACGGCCTCCGGCGTGGAGCGCGCCACGTCGGTATCCTCGATGCGCAAGACGAACTGCCCGCCGTGGCGGCGCGCATAGGCCCAGGCGAACAGCGCGGTGCGCGCGCCGCCGATATGCAGGAAGCCGGTGGGGCTGGGAGCGAAACGGGTGCGGACGATGGAAGACATCTGGACGGGCCTGGAGCGGGACAAACGCCGGATTTTACGCCAGCCGCGCCGCCACGGCATAGCCTGGAGCGCCCTTCAAGCGCCCTCGGCGACCCCGACGTAGCGGCTCATCTGCACGAGGATCCCTGCCGTCGCGCCCCAGATGAAATAGTCGCCATAGGGGATCGCGTAGTACTCGCGCATGCGCCCCTGGTATTCCATGCGATGCCGCTGGCGGTTGGCCGGATCGAGCAGGAAGGCCAGCGGCACCTCGAAGGCCTCGGCGACCTCGAAGTCGTCCAGCAACAGTTCGAAGGGCGGATGCACCAGGCCGACCACCGGCGTGACCCGGAAGCCGGTACCGGTGTGATAGTCGGCCAGTTCGCCGAGCAGTTCGACGCGATCGGGCGCAAGGCCGATCTCCTCTTCGGTCTCGCGCAGGGCGGTCATCACCGGCGAGGTGTCGGCTTCCTCCACCCGGCCACCGGGAAAACTGATCTGCCCGGGGTGGTGATGCAGGTGATCGGTGCGCCGGGTAAGCAGTACCGACAGGCCATCGTTGCGATCGACCACCGGCACCAGCACCGCCGCCGGGCGCAGCGCCCTGCCCGGCTCCCCCTCATGCACCGGATCGCTCCCGTTGCCGGCAAGGAAGCGCTCCCGCAACCAGCCGGCGGAGAGGGGTTCGAGCGAGGGGGACAGGGTATCTGCGGTCACGATGCGTAAGGTCCGTAATGCCCGGGACGCCGCGCGCGGCGTGGCAAAACCTGCGCACCACTGTATGAACAACCACATGACGCGTCAACGTGCACCGCAGCAGATGCCTGCCCCGCTCACGGCCCGCCTAGTCGTTGCACTCGGCCCCCTCGACCATGCGCGGCCGGCCGGTGGCGCTGATGACGATCTTGCGCGCCAGGCCACGGTCGCACACCGTCAGCGTACCCATCTGCAGGGCGCCGCTGGCGGTACGGGTGACACCGGAGGGCACGTAGGACACATAGTTCCGTACCGGATCGTTGCCGCGGATCGCCAGGCGGTCGCTGCGCGCACCGGTCACATGGACGAGTTCCTCTCCCGCGTCACGCTGGCCATTGCCGTTCTCATCATCGAAAAGTATCCAGCCCGGTTCCCAACCGATTCCCGCCGTGCAGGATTCGCCATCGGCGCTGGTGCATAGCGTCGCCCGTCGTCCTCGCCTGATGGCCTCGGAGCGCGCATGGAAGAGCGCCGCGAAGAGTTCGCCCGAGGTGGTCGAGAGACGGGCATTGCGCATCAGTGCCTCGTACGACGGCACGGCGATAGCGGCGAGGACCGCGAGGACGGCGAGCACCAGCATCAACTCGACCAAGCTGAAGCCGCTCGCAACACGGCCGGAGACGATGCCGGAGGCTGGCATAGGCACGGACATGGCTCTGGATGCCGATCAACAATGACGTATGCATTCTAGAGAACACCCCAGATATTGCAAATGTCATTTACCGTCTATCAACGCACCGAGCCATCGCCCCCGATCCAAACATCGCGCGCACCAGGCGAGCAAAACCCCGGGAGTAGACGGCAAAAAGCCGCGCACGGCTTTCGTGAGCGGCTTGGCTGATCGACACCGAGGGTGTCGTGATCTTCGCTTTGGGCACCTGAGGAGGTGGTGGGCGGTACTGGGATCGAACCAGTGACCCCTGCCGTGTGAAGGCAGTGCTCTACCGCTGAGCTAACCGCCCCTCGGCGAAGAAGCGCGCATTCTAGTGGACGGATTTCGGGCAGTCAAGCTCCGCCTGAACCCCCGCCTTCACCTCGTATCGGCGCAGCCTCGACCTCCTGCACACCGAGCGTGAGCGTTTCGCGGTTCGGCACCGCGAACACGTCCTGGACGGACAGCAGTTCATTGCGATGCAGACCCGCCAGGAGCGTGACCAACTCGTCGCCGTGCGGCGTGAGCCTGACCTCCACCGTACGGCGGTCGTCCCGCCCGGTGCTGCGCATGACCAGGCCAAGCTTCTCGCAGCGCGTAAGGAGCGACACCACGCCATGATGATGGGCCTGCAGCCGCTCGGCCAGTTCTGCAATGGTCACCCAGTCGCGCTGCGGAAAGCCCTTGATCTGCAGAAGCAGCAGGTACTGGAGTTGGGTCACGCCGTGCTTGCGGGTGAGCACCTCCGAGAAACGCTCGAAGCGGCG
Organism: Thauera sedimentorum; assembly: GCF_014489115.1. Classification (NCBI taxonomy): domain Bacteria; kingdom Pseudomonadati; phylum Pseudomonadota; class Betaproteobacteria; order Rhodocyclales; family Zoogloeaceae; genus Thauera; species Thauera sedimentorum. Next base: position 1,878,333 of record NZ_JACTAH010000001.1, read on the forward strand.
CAGCTGATAGCGGAAATGGGCGAGCGCCTCGATCTCCTCCTTTGAAACCGCCTGCCTGTCACTCATTCGTCTCTCCCTCGTCTCGCTTCATCTGCGGAAAATCCTGACTTGCAAGATGGCACGCAGCATTTAATATCAAACTGTGATGCATTTAAACCCCGGCACCCTTGGTTTGCCTCATCCCGACAATGATTGCAAGGATTCTGGCCGAGGATCCACGGAGATGACATGAGCGAGTTTCTGGAGTATCCCCGCATGTTGTGGTCTTCAAGCGCAGGATGGGCGCGCCTCGCCCGGACGCGTCCGGCGATCGCGGCCATGTTCCTGCACCTTGTCCTGCCATTGTCCCTGCTCCCGCCCCTGATGCTGATCCACGCCGGCGGGCATATCGGCAGCGTCCACTTTCCGTCCGTGGCGCCCTGGGTGTGGTGGTCCGTTGCGGCCCTGTTCCTCGTGCTGGAACTGCTCACGGTGCCGCTCATGGCGCGCCTCCTGCAAACGCTTTCGCGCTCGAACGGCGGAACCGGCGAGCACCGCCCCGCCTTCACCATCGCTGCGGTGGCGCCGGTCCCGCTGTGGCTGTCGTCCCTGGTGCTCTTCCAGGACAGCGCGGCCCTCGCCCTCACGATACCCGCCCTCGCCTTGCTGGGGTCGGCCTCGCTGGTGTACCGCGGCGTCGGCGCGCTGCTCGACATCCGTGACGAGGTCGTTGCCGCCGAGGTCGCGAACATCACCATTGCGACCGGCCTCCTTGCCTGGCTGTCGATCCTGAGCGCCGCACTGATACCGCTGCTGATCGCACGCTGAGCGGCGCTCGAGAAGCGCGGGCGGACCATGTGGCGGCAGTGCGCAACTTTAAGATGCGTTTCGTTTGACTCTTTTTAAAGTTTCATTTTATATTCCTCTTCAACGTCAACCACGTTCGAGAGGCCGCAGCATGCAAACCGTTCAAGCTCCCGGTGCCGACGAGCATCCCTTTCCGCTGGATGCGACCCAGATCCTGATGCTGGGTCGCATGACGATGGCACTGACCGCTGCCGGATGCATCATCGCCGCCGTGATCGCCTATCCGCTGGCCAACCACTTCTCCCTCGCCGGGCAGATCGCCGCGCACCTGGCCCTCCCGGTACTCGCTGCAGGCTTCAAACTCGGGTATGTTGCAAGGCACGCCGCCCACCGCCATCTCGGCAACCTGAACGCCGGTTGAGGGCTCCACCCCTGCCGGCAGTCGCCGCCGCAGTCCATGGAACAGGCCATGTCCAAAGAACCTGCCTTCGACGAGAGCTTCATTCGTGATCTGCTGCGGCAGGTCATAGACCCCGAGGTCGGCATCAACATCGTCGACCTCGGACTGATCTACGGCATCGACGTATCGCCCGAACTGGTCAGCATCCGCATGACGATGACTTCGCCCGCCTGCCCCATGGGGGAGATGATCCTCGACGACATCGACCGCGTGCTCGACGCCGCCTTGCCGAAGGAGATCCGCATCGATCTGGCGCTGGTGTGGGACCCACCATGGACACCGGAGCGCATGGATGGCAGCGCACGAGCGCACTTCGGCTGGAAGCCCGGCCACTGAACTGACCGTCGCGCCCATGCCGATCTCGTTTGGCCGCAATCCGCGGACCCGCATCCCGCTGCTCGTCCTAGGCATGCTGGCGCTCGTGTTTGGCCTCCTCGCGGGCTTGGCACGCTTGGGCATCGCCGTTCCCGCAAGCGGCGCCCAACTGGCCGGACTGCACGGGGCATTGCTCGTCTGCGGTTTCTTCGGCACGGTCATCAGCCTCGAGCGCGCAGTCGCGCTGGGCGACTCCTGGACCTATCTCGCGCCGGCAGCGTCGGGAGCCGGCGGCATCGCCTTGGTCGCCGGCGCCCCCCCTGTCGCCGCGCAATACTTGTTCATTCTGGCCGCGACACTCCTGGTTGCCGGCAGCATCCGGGTCGTACTGCGCCAATGCGCCTTGTTCACCGTCATGCTCGGCGCAGGCGCCCTCGCATGGCTGGCAGGCTGCCTGGTCTGGCTATCCACCGGTGCAGTCTCCGCTGCCGTTCCATGGTGGCTCAGCTTCCTGGTCCTCACCATCGCAGCCGAGCGGCTGGAGCTCACTCGGCTGATGCCGGTTCGTCCGGCATCCCGGCCGCTGTTCATCGCCATCAGCCTGACCATTCTGGCAGGCGCAGTGGGCAGCGCATTCTCATCCACGCTCGGTCTGGGCGCGCTTGGCGCGGGGATGTTCGCCCTGGCATTGTGGCTGCTGCGCTATGACATCGCGCGGCGCAACCTGCATCTGGATGGACTGGCGCGCTTCATCGCCTGGTGTCTGCTCGGCGGCTATGCATGGCTTGCGCTGGGCGGAGCACTGGCCCTGGCAGGCGCCTTCGTGCCCGGCGCCCCCCTGCGCGATGCCGCCATTCACGCGACCACGCTCGGCTTCGTGTTCTCCATGGTCTTCGGCCACGCACCCATCATCTTTCCGGCGATCGTGCAGGTCCGCATTCCATACCTGAGGGCGTTCTATCTGCCTCTGCTCGCCCTGCATGCATCGCTGCTGGTGCGCATCATCGGCAACGTCTGGGAACGCATGGCCATTCAGCAGGTGGGAGCCATCGCCAACGCGCTGGTGCTCGCGCTATTCGTCGCGACGATGCTTGGCAGCGTGCTGCACGGCCGGCGCAAGCGCAGGGGCTGAAGCACCGCGCGCGGCGGCCGGATGCAGGATCTGCGGGCCGAGCAGCGGCCTTTGTTCAGGCCCCAGCAGGTCGGCCAGCGTCGCCCGGTCGAGCACGGCCATGAAGGCATCGAGCGCCCCGGCAAGTATCCCCTTCAGCTGACAGGCCGGCGTCAGCAGGCAGCGGTTCTGCGGTCCGAAGCACTCCACGATGTCCTTGTTGCGCTCCGTCACCCGCACCACGTCGCCAACGACGATACGGGCGGGCTCGCGGGCCAGCCGCAGGCCTCCCCCCTTGCCGCGCAGCCCCTCGACGAAGCCGCTGCGGATGAGTTCGTTGGCGACCTTCATCAGATGGGAGCGCGAAACGTCGAGGCGGCCGGAAATCTCCGCGATGGTCACCAGCCGATCGAGGTTGTTCCCGAGATAGATCAGAACACGCAGGGCATAGTCGGTGTGCTGGGTAAGGTGCATCGCTCAGCTCGGGGAAAGGGATGGGGAGTCGCAGGCAAATGCCGCTGCCCGGCGGCCGGCATGCATCCTCGTCGGAGGACGGCAAGCTGTCATCGTACTTGACGGCAGCCCCTGACAAGACAAAGCCCGGAACAGGTCCGGGCTTCATGTGAAATCTGGTGGGTGCTGACGGGATCGAACCGCCGACATCCAGCTTGTAAGGCTAGCGCTCTACCAACTGAGCTAAGCACCCGCACCGCACTGGTTGCGGCGAGAGTACCGCGCCCAGACGAGCCCGTCAGTTTACTGCATCTTTCAGGGCTTTGCCAGCGCGGAACTTGGGCACCTTGGCGGCCTTGATCTTGATGCTCTTGCCGGTGCGGGGGTTGCGTCCGGTACGCGCCGCGCGCTCACCGACGTAGAAAGTGCCGAATCCAACCAGAGTGACACTGTCATCTTTCTTCAGGGCCTGCTTGACGGCCGCAATGGCGGCATCGAGCGCCTTACCGGCGGCGGACTTGGAAATTTCGGCCTTGGCCGCGATCTCGTCAATCAGTTCGGATTTATTCACTTATGCCCCCTCTTCGGATTCGAATGCAACACGATAAAAACGCGCAATCCCTGAGCCGGCGCGGCATTCAGGGCCATTCCAAATGCGTTGAAGCTTGCACCGGCTTTATAGCCCGCGCAATTCCGGCATGTCAAGGGTGTTACCGCCCAATATCCCGAACGTTACAAAGGACGAAAAGAAAACGGCATGCGCCGGGTGGCCGCATGCCGTTTCGATCCTCCAATGGTCAGAGGCGTCAGTGTGCGCGAATCTTCGGCGCGCTTCCGTCCTCTACCGCCTGCGCCACTGCCGGCGCCTTCTCCTCCTCGACCTCGGGGAGCGGTTCGGGCTGGCGTTCGAGGGCGTGCTTGAGCACTTGGTCGATCCACTTCACCGGCAGGATCTCGATCGAGTTCTTGATGTTCTCAGGAATCTCGGCGAGGTCCTTGACGTTCTCTTCCGGGATCAGCGCCGTGGTGATGCCACCACGCACTGCGGCCAGCAGCTTCTCCTTGAGACCGCCGATGGCCAGCACTTCACCACGCAGGGTGATCTCGCCGGTCATCGCCACGTCGCAGCGCACCGGGATGCCAGTGAGCACCGAGACCAGCGCGGTGGAGATGGCCACGCCCGCCGACGGACCGTCCTTCGGGATCGCACCCTCGGGCAGGTGGATGTGGATGTCGCTCTTCTGGTAGAAGTCGCCGTCGATACCGAGCGAGCGGGCGCGCTTGCGCACCACCGACAGCGCGGCCTGGATGGACTCCTGCATGACCTCGCCGAGCTTGCCGGTGGTCATCACCTTGCCCTTGCCGGGCAGTACCACCGCTTCCACGGTGAGCAGTTCGCCGCCGACCTCGGTCCACGCCAGGCCGGTAACCTGGCCGATCTGGTTCTCCTTCTCGGCCATGCCAAAGCTGTACTTGCGCACGCCCAGGTACTTGTCGAGGTTCTTCGCGTTGACCACGATCTTGCTCGAACGCGCACGCAGCACCAGCGACTTCACCACCTTGCGGCAGATCTTGGAGATCTCGCGCTCCAGGCTGCGCACGCCCGCCTCGCGGGTGTAGTAGCGCACCACGTCGCGCAGGGCCTCTTCGGTCACCGACAGTTCGTCGCGCTTCAGCCCGTTGTTCTTCATCTGCTTGGGCAGCAGGTAACGCTGGGCGATGTTGACCTTCTCGTCCTCGGTGTAGCCCGACAGGCGGATCACCTCCATGCGGTCGAGCAGCGGCGCCGGGATGTTCATGGTGTTCGCGGTGGCCACGAACATCACGTCGGAGAGGTCGAAATCGACCTCGACGTAGTGATCCTGGAAGGTATGGTTCTGCTCCGGGTCCAGCACCTCGAGCAGCGCCGACGAGGGGTCGCCGCGGAAGTCCTGGCCCAGCTTGTCCACCTCGTCGAGCAGGAACAGCGGGTTCTTCACCCCGACCTTGTTCATGTTCTGCAGGATCTTGCCCGGCATGGAACCGATGTAGGTGCGGCGGTGGCCGCGGATCTCGGCCTCGTCACGCACGCCGCCCAGCGCCATGCGCACGAACTTGCGGTTGGTGGCCTTGGCAATCGACTGGCCGAGCGAGGTCTTGCCCACGCCCGGAGGACCGACCAGGCACAGGATGGGCGCCTTGACCTTGTCCACCCGCTGCTGCACGGCGAGGTACTCGACGATGCGTTCCTTGACCCGCTCCAGGCCGTAGTGGTCCCTGTCGAGGATCTTCTCGGCCGCGGCCAGATCCTTGCTGACGCGGGACTTCTTTTTCCACGGCAGGTTGATCAGGGTCTCGATGTAGTTGCGCACCACGGTGGCTTCCGCGGACATCGGCGACATCAGGCGCAGTTTCTTGAACTCCGCCTGGACCTTGGCGAGTGCGTCCTTCGGCATGCCGACCGACTTGATCTTGCGCTCCATCTCTTCGAGATCGGCGCCTTCCTCGCCTTCGCCGAGCTCCTTCTGGATCGCCTTGACCTGCTCGTTGAGGTAGTACTCGCGCTGGCTCTTCTCCATCTGGCGCTTGACGCGCCCGCGGATGCGCTTCTCCACCTGCAGGATGTCGAGCTCGGTCTCGAGCTGGGTGAGCAGGCGCTCCAGGCGCTCGCCGGTGTTGAACATCTCCAGCACTTCCTGCTTCTGCTCGAGCTTGAGCGGCAGGTGGGCGGCGATGGTGTCGGCCAGGCGGCCGGCTTCCTCGATGCCCGACAGGGAGGTGAGGATCTCCGGCGGGATCTTCTTGTTGAGCTTCACGTACTGGTCGAACTGGGCAATGATCGCCCGGCGCATGGCCTCGACCTCGTTGTTGCCCACGTCGGACGACGGGATGGGCGTGACACGGGCGACGAACACGCTGCGCAGGTCATCGACCGAATCCAGCCGGGCGCGCTGCACGCCTTCGACCAGCACCTTGATGGTGCCGTCCGGCAGCTTGAGCATCTGCAGGATGTTGGCGATGCAGCCGATGTCGTAGAGGTCCTCGGCACCCGGCTCGTCCTTGGCAGCGGACTTCTGCGCCACCAGCAGGATGCTCTTGCCCGCCTCCATGGCGTTTTCCAGCGCCTTGATGGACTTCGGGCGACCCACGAAGAGCGGGATCACCATGTGCGGAAACACCACTACGTCGCGCAGTGGCAGCAGCGGCATTTCCTGTTGTTCGTTGGGGAGGTCAAGCGGGCCTGACATGTTATTTACCCTTTCCAAGACGCGTTGAGCCCAGATATGGGCTCAAGCGGTGATTTCAAGCAACGAGGGTGACAATGATCAGTTGGAGCCGGAAACTTTTTGCTGATCAGCGTAGATGAGCAGGGGTTTCGCGCCTTCCTCGATGGTGTTCTCGTCGATGACGACCTTCTCCACCGATTTCATCGTAGGCAGTTCGTACATGATGTCCAGCAGCGCCGCTTCCAGAATCGACCGCAGCCCGCGCGCGCCGGTCTTGCGACGGATGGCCTTGCGCGCCACGGCGTGCAGGGCGGCCTGGCGGAACTCGAGATCGACGTTCTCCATCGCGAACAGCTTCTGGTACTGCTTGACCAGCGCGTTCTTCGGCTCCACCAGGATCTGGATCAGCGCTTCCTCGTCGAGTTCCTGCAGCGTGGCCACCACGGGCAGGCGGCCGACAAACTCGGGGATCAGACCGAACTTGACCAGGTCTTCCGGCTCGACCTGGCGGAAGGTCTCGGTCAGGTTCTTGCCCTGGCGGCTCTTCACCTCGGCGCCGAAGCCGATGCCGGCCCTTTCGGTGCGGTTGCGGATGACCTTGTCCAGGCCGTCGAACGCGCCGCCGCAGACGAACAGGATGTTGGTGGTGTCGACCTGAATGAAATCCTGGTTGGGATGCTTGCGCCCGCCCTGCGGCGGAATCGAGGCGATGGTGCCTTCGATCAGCTTGAGCAGCGCCTGCTGCACACCCTCGCCGGACACGTCGCGGGTGATCGACGGGTTGTCCGACTTGCGCGAGATCTTGTCGATCTCGTCGATGTAGACGATGCCATGCTGCGCCTTGTCGACATCGTAGTCGCACTTCTGCAGCAGCTTCTGGATGATGTTCTCGACGTCCTCGCCCACATAGCCGGCTTCGGTCAGGGTGGTGGCGTCGGCCATCACGAAGGGCACGTTGAGCAGGCGTGCAAGGGTCTGCGCGAGCAGCGTCTTGCCGGAACCGGTGGGGCCGATCAGCAGGATGTTGCTCTTCGAGAGCTCCACCTCGTCGTCACGTCCGGAGATGTGGCGCAGGCGCTTGTAGTGGTTGTACACCGCCACCGCGAGGTTGCGCTTGGCCTGGCCCTGGCCGATCACGTACTGGTCGAGGATGTCGCAGATCTCCTGCGGCGTGGGCAGGCTGTTGCCCTCGCCCTCGGCCGCGGCATCGCCCGCGATCTCGTCGCGGATGATGTCGTTGCACAGCTCGATGCACTCGTCGCAGATGAAGACCGACGGTCCCGCGATCAACTTGCGGACCTCGTGCTGGCTCTTGCCGCAGAACGAGCAGTACAGCAGCTTGTCGCCGCCCGTCTTCTTTTCCGTCATGGTCTTCCTCGCTTGGCTCTCAGGAATCGGTGCGGCTGGTCAGCACCTGGTCGACCAGGCCGTACTCGACGGCCGCAGTCGCCGACATGAAGTTGTCGCGATCGGTGTCCTTCTCGATCTGCTCGATCTTCTGACCGGTGTGCTTGGCCAGCATGTCGTTGAGCCGGCCGCGCAGGTAAAGGATCTCGCGGGCGTGGATCTCGATGTCCGAAGCCTGGCCCTGGAAGCCGCCCAGCGGCTGGTGAATCATCACCCGCGAGTTGGGCAGGCAGTAGCGCTTGCCCTTCTCCCCGGCCGCCAGCAGGAAGGCGCCCATGCTGGCCGCCTGGCCGATGCACAGGGTGCTGACGTTCGGCTTGATGAACTGCATGGTGTCGTAGATCGCCATGCCGGCGCTCACCGAACCGCCGGGGGAATTGATGTAGAAATGGATGTCCTTGTCGGGGTTCTCCGACTCGAGGAAGAGCAGCTGAGCGACGATCAGGTTGGCGGTGACGTCGTTGACCGGGCCGACCAGGAACACCACCCGCTCCTTCAGGAGGCGCGAATAGATGTCGTAGGCGCGTTCGCCGCGCCCGCTCTGTTCGACCACCATCGGAACCAGGCCGAGACCGACCGGTTCCCAGGTGCTGCCATGCTGTGGTGTTCCGTTGTTCATCGCTCGCTCTTCCGCGGTTTAGGCCGCATTGCCCATCAGTTCGTCAAAAGACACCGCCTTGTCGGTGGTCTTGGCCTCAGCCACCGCCCAGGCGACGACGTTGTCCTCGATCACCACCGCCTCGGCCTGCGCCAGGCGCTCCGGCTGGGCATAGTACCAGCGCACCAGTTCCGCCGGATCCTCGTAGCTCTGCGCCATCTCCTCGACCAGCGCACGGATCTGCTCCGGCTTGGCGTGCAGTTCCTTGGCCTTGACCAGCTCGGCCATGATCAGGCCCAGCTTGACGCGGCGCACCGCCTGGTCCATGAACCAGCTCGCGTTCACCGGGATGTCCTTGGTCTTCATGCCGCGGGCTTCCAGGTCACGCTTGGCGTTCTCGGCCAGCTGCTGGGCTTCGGCTTCGACCAGCGCCTTGGGCACCTCGATCGGGTTGGCCGCCAGCAGGGCTTCCATCACCTGTTCCTTCACCTTCGCCTGGATGCGGCGCTTCACTTCGCGCTCCAGGTTGGTCTTCACTTCCTCGCGCAGCTTTGCGACGTCGCCGTCGGCCACGCCCATCGCACGGGCGAAGTCGGCATCGACTTCCGGCAGGCGGGGCGCCTCGACCTTCTTCAGCGTCACTTCGAACTGCACCGTCTGGCCAGCCAGGTTGGCGGCGTGGTAGTCCTCAGGGAAGGTCATGTCGAAGGTCTTGCTCTCGCCTACCTTGAGACCGCCCACCGCGTCCTCGAAATCCTTCAGCATCGCGCCGGCACCCAGCACGAAGGGGAAATCCTGTGCCTGGCCGCCTTCGAACACCTCGCCATCCTTGCGGCCGGTGAAGTCGATGCTCACCCGGTCACCGCTCTCGGCAGCCTTGTCGGCCGCTTCGAAGGTGGTGCGCTGCTTGCGCAGCACGTCCAGGGTCTTGTCGACTTCGGCATCGCCCACTTCCAGCACCGGACGCTCGATCTCGCTGTCCTTCAGCTCAGCCGGCACGATCTCGGGATAGACCTCGAACACCGCGGTGAACTCCAGCGCTTCGCTGCTGCCCTCGCCCTCGGCCTGCTTCGGCTCGATGCGCGGGTAACCAGCCACACGCAAGTTCTGTTCCCGGACCTGCTCGACGAAAGCCTTTTCAACTGCAGCACCGATCGCCTCGGAGCGCGCCTGGGCACCGTGGGTCTGCTCGACGATCTTCATCGGCACCTTGCCCGGACGGAAGCCGGGCATCTTCACGGAGCGGGCCATGCGCTTCAGGCGGGTGGCCACTTCCTGGTCGATGGCCGCCATCGGCACGGACATGTCGATACGGCGCTCGAGCGAGCTTTGCGATTCCTGGTTGGTTTGCATTAAATGATCCCTGAGAAGTCAATTGATTGCGTCCTTGCCGCGCTGCCGGACGGGTCTGACCGGAGCGGCGACTGGCCGGGAATGTGCGGACGCGTGTTGCGAACAAATTTCGATTCTAGCACAGCCCCGGGGCCTTCCTTCCAGCGTCCCCGCGGGCGGAGAATGCGTCACGGGCCGATGCAAAAAGGTCCTCGCGGGGGCGGAACTCGCGACATGCCCCCCTATCTCATGAATGACGCGGACACAGCCGGACATGCGGCGGGCAAACCGCAGCACAGGCCGGCATCCACAACGGAGGAGCGGCGACATGAGCATCTTCAACGCGTACCAGACGCGCTTTGAATCGGCCCGTGAAGAAGAGATGTCCATCCAGGAGTACCTGGAGCTTTGCAGGCACGATCGTTCAGCCTACGCGACCTCGGCGGAACGCATGCTGATGGCGATCGGCGAGCCGGAGCTGGTGGACACCCGCCTTGATCCGCGCCTGTCGCGCATCTTCTCCAACAAGGTGCTGCGCCTCTACCCGGCCTTCCGCGACTTCTACGGCATGGAGGAAGTCATCGAGCACATCGTGTCGTACTTCCGACACGGCGCCCAGGGACTGGAGGAAAAGAAACAGATCCTCTACCTGCTCGGCCCGGTCGGCGGCGGCAAGTCCTCGCTGGCGGAAAAGCTCAAGAGCCTGATCGAGAAGGTGCCCTTCTACGCCATCAAAGGTTCGCCGGTGCACGAGTCCCCGCTGGGGCTGTTCGACCCCGAGGAGGACGGCGCGCTGCTCGAGGACGACTTCGGCATCCCGCGGCGCTATCTCAACACCATCATGAGCCCGTGGGCGGTCAAGCGCCTGCACGAGTTCGGCGGCGACATCACCAGGTTCCGCGTGGTCAAGCTGCGCCCCTCGGTACTGCGCCAGATCGCCGTGGCCAAGACCGAGCCGGGCGATGAGAACAACCAGGACATTTCCTCGCTGGTCGGCAAGATCGACATCCGCAAGCTGGAGCAGTACTCGCAGGACGACCCGGACGCCTACAGCTACTCCGGCGGCCTGTGCCTGGCCAACCGCGGCCTGCTCGAATTCGTGGAGATGTTCAAGGCGCCGATCAAGGTGCTGCACCCGCTGCTCACCGCCACCCAGGAGGGCAACTACAAGGGCACCGAAGGCTTCGGCGCGATTCCCTTCGACGGCATCGTGATGGCGCACTCCAACGAGTCCGAGTGGGTGGCCTTCAAGAACAACAAGAACAACGAGGCCTTCCTCGACCGCATCTTCACCGTCAAGGTGCCCTACTGCCTGCGCGTGTCCGACGAGATCCGCATCTACGAGAAGCTGCTCACCAACAGCTCGCTGTCGGAAGCGCCCTGCGCGCCCGACACCCTGCGCATGATGGGACAGTTCGCCGTGCTCTCGCGCCTGAAGGAGCCGGAGAACTCCAGCATCTATTCCAAGATGCGGATCTACGACGGCGAGAACCTCAAGGACACCGACCCCAAGGCGAAGAGTTTCCAGGAATACCGCGACTACGCCGGGGTGGACGAAGGCATGACCGGCCTGTCCACCCGCTTCGCCTTCAAGGTGCTGTCACGTGTATTCAACTTCGACCATCGCGAAGTCGCGGCCAACCCGGTGCACCTGATGTACGTACTCGAGCAGCAGATCGAGCAGGAGCAATACACCCCCGAAACCGAAGCGCGCTACCTGGGCTACATCAAGGAATTCCTCGCGCCACGCTACGCCGAGTTCATCGGCAAGGAGATCCAGACCGCCTACCTGGAGAGCTATTCCGAGTACGGGCAGAACATCTTCGACCGCTACTGCACCTACGCCGACTTCTGGATCCAGGACCAGGAGTTCCGCGACCCCAACACCGGCGAGATCCTCGACCGCAACGCGCTCAACGACGAGCTGGAGAAGATCGAGAAGCCGGCCGGCATCAGCAACCCGAAGGACTTCCGCAACGAGGTGGTCAACTTCGTGCTGCGCGCGCGGGCCAAGAACGGCGGCAAGAACCCGAGCTGGACCAGCTACGAGAAGCTGCGCGGGGTGATCGAGAAGAAGATGTTCTCCAACACCGAGGACCTGCTGCCGGTGATCAGCTTCAACGCCAAGGCCAGCGCCGACGAGCAGAAGAAGCACCAGGACTTCGTCAATCGCATGATCGAGAAGGGCTACACCGAGAAGCAGGTGCGCCTGCTGTGCGAATGGTATCTGCGGGTGCGCAAGAGCACCTGAGTCCGGTCCGGCCACCACCACGCCCGGCCCCGATGGCCGAGCCCACGACCACAGGCCACTGACATGGCCGGCGCCCCGTCCGCTCGGGGCGCCGGCCGGCAGCGCGGAGGGACTACATGGTCCGTATCATCGACAGGCGGTTCGACAGCAAGAACAAGAGCGCGGTCAACCGCCAGCGCTTCATGCGCCGTTTCCGCCAGCAGATCCGCCGCGCGGTGTCGGAGGCCATCCAGGGGCGCTCGATCCGCGACCTGGACAACGGCGAGCAGGTATCGATCCCGGCCCGCGACCTGTCCGAACCGCACTTCCAGCACGGCAAGGGCGGCGTGCGCGAGCAGGTGTACGCGGGCAACGACCAGTTCACCTCGGGCGACCACGTCAAGCGCCCGCTCGAAGGCGGGGGCGGCAGCGGACAGGGCAAGGCCAGCAACGAAGGCGAGCACGAGGACGATTTCGTCTTCCAGCTCTCGCGCGAGGAGTTCCTCGATCTGTTCTTCGACGACCTCGCGCTACCCAATCTGGTGCGCACCCAGTTGGCGCGCATCACCGACTACAAGACCCGCCGCGCCGGCTTCACCGCCGACGGCACGCCGGCCAACATCAACATCGTGCGCTCGATGCGCGGCGCGCTCGGCCGCCGGCTGGCGCTGGGCGCACCGTGGAACGCCCGCCTGCGCGAGGCCCAGCGCGAACTCGACGAGCTGGTGGCCGGCGGCGGCGGAGACAGCGAGGAAGCGCGCACGCTGCGCGAGGAGATCGCCCGCCTGCGCGCGCGCATCGAGGGCATCCCCTTCATCGACAGCTTCGACCTGCGCTACAACAATCGCGTCAGGGTGCCGCTGCCCACCACCAGCGCGGTGATGTTCTGCGTGATGGACGTCTCGGGCTCGATGGACGAGGAGAAGAAGTCCATCGCCAAGCGCTTCTTCATGCTGCTCTACCTCTTCCTCACCCGCAGCTACGAGCACATCGACGTGGTGTTCATCCGCCACCACACCGTGGCCAAGGAAGTGAACGAGGACGAGTTCTTCCACTCGCGCGAATCCGGCGGCACGGTGGTGTCCAGCGCGCTCAACCTGATGCACGAGATCATCGTCGAGCGCTACGCCGGCGGGCAGTGGAACATCTACGGCGCACAAGCCTCGGACGGCGACAACTGGGACAACGACTCGCCGGTGTGCCGCGAACTGCTGGACGAGGCCATCCTGCCCTGGTGCCAGCACTTCGCCTACATCGAGATCACCCCGGGCGAACCGCAGAACCTGTGGCGCGAATACGAACGCCTGCTCGGCGCCCACAAGAACTTCGCCATGCAGCGCATCGAGACGCCGGCCGACATCTACCCGGTATTCCGCGAACTGTTCAAGAAGACTCTCGTATGAAGCGCGCCGCCAGCCGGAAAAAGGAAGCCCTGCCCGCATCCTCGGAATGGACGATGGAGGCGATCGACCGCTACCACGAGGAGATCGCCCGGGTGGCCGCCGGGTTCGGCCTGGACACCTACCCGGTGCAGATCGAGATCATCACCGCCGAGCAGATGATGGACGCCTACGCCTCGGTGGGCATGCCGGTGAACTACCACCACTGGTCCTTCGGCAAGCACTTCCTCGCCACCGAGAAAGGCTACCGGCGCGGGCAGATGGGCCTGGCCTACGAGATCGTCATCAACTCCAACCCCTGCATCGCCTACCTCATGGAGGAAAACACTCTGACCATGCAGGGCCTGGTGATCGCCCACGCCGCCTACGGGCACAACAGCTTCTTCAAGGGCAACTACCTGTTCCGCACCTGGACCAACGCGGACGCCATCGTCGACTACCTGGTGTTCGCCCGCAATTACATCGCCGAATGCGAAGAGCGCTACGGCGAGGAAGAGGTGGAGCTGCTGCTCGACTCCTGCCACGCGCTGATGAACCTCGGCGTCGACCGCTACAAGCGCCCGCCCAAGCTCTCGCTGGCCAAGGAAAAGCTGCGCCAGCGCGAGCGCGAGGAATACCTGCAGGGCCAGGTCAACGAGTTGTGGCGCACCCTGCCGATCCAGGAGGTGCAGCACGAGACCGGCGGCCGCCGGCGCTTTCCGGCGGAACCCGAGGAGAACCTGCTCTATTTCATCGAGAAGCACGCGCCACTGCTCGAACCCTGGCAGCGCGAGCTGGTGCGCATCGTACGCAAGATCGCGCAGTACTTCTTCCCGCAGCGCCAGACCCAGGTGATGAACGAGGGCTGGGCCACCTTCTGGCACTACACCCTGCTCAACAAGCTGTACGACGAAGGCCTGCTGGCCGACAGCTTCATGCTGGAGTTCCTGCAGTCGCACACCAACGTGGTGTACCAGCCGCCCTACAACAGCCGCTGGTACAGCGGCATCAACCCCTACGCATTGGGCTTCGCCATGTGGCAGGACATCCGCCGCATCTGCGAGGAACCCACCGCAGAGGACCGCGAGTGGTTCCCCGACATCGCCGGCAGCGACTGGCTGCAGACCTTCGACTTCGCCATGCGCAACTTCAAGGACGAGAGCTTCATCGCCCAATACCTGTCGCCCAAGATCATGCGCGACATGCGCCTGTTCGCGGTGCTGGACGACGATCGCGAGGACACCCTGGAGATCTCCGCCATCCACGACCAGGGCGGCTACCGCGAGGTGCGCGCCCTGCTGTCGGAGCAGTACAACCTGGGGGCGCGCGAACCCTACATCCAGGTGTGGAACGTGGACCTGCGCGGCGACCGCTCGCTCACCCTGCGCCACCAGCAGCACATGCGCCGCCCGCTGGGCGAGTCCACCGACGAGGTGATGAAGCACCTGGCCCGCCTGTGGGGCTTCACCGTGCGGCTGGAGACCGTGGACGCCGACGGCCACGTGGAGCAGATCGCCGAAGTGCGCAACGAAAAGCGCCGCAACAACCACGACGACTGACCCCCGCCGCGCGCAAGCATCGCCGTAGGAGCGGCCTTGGCCGCGATGCGGCGGTTTTGCGGCCAATGAACCGCCGCATCGCGGCCAGGGCCGCTCCTACACACCAGCCCCGTCCCCGACCTAGCCCGCCGCCTCCAGCAGCACCCGCACCCGCAGGCCCGGCGCCACGTGGATGCCGCTGCCGGTCTGCTTGGCGACCTTCTTCGCGGCTGCCGCAGCCGAAGCGACCTCTTCGGGCGTCTGGAACTGCCCGCCGGTCACATGCACCACGCCCGCCGCCACCGTGGTCAGCGGGAAGAGCACCTTGAAGCCGCGCCTGTCCTCGCTCTCGAAGCCGTTGCGCGCCAGCTCCTCGGCATCGAACAGGTCGCGCGCCCGGCGGTTGAAGGCTTGCACCGTGCGCTCACAGCGCAGCCGCCAGTCCTCGCTCTGGAACAGCACCACGAAGTCGTCGCCGCCCACGTGGCCGACGAAGTCCTGCGCCGGATCGGCGTGCGTGCCGATCACCTGGGCGGCCAGCTTGATCATCTCGTCGCCGCGCCAGTAGCCGTAGAGATCGTTGTAGGGCTTGAAGTTGTTCAGGTCGAAGTAGCAGGCGGCGAACTCCGCCCCGGCGTCGAGCAGGCGGCGGATGTGCTCGGTGATCGGGATGTTGCCCGGCAGGAAGGTCAGCGGATTGGCGTGGCGGGCCGCCTCGATGCGCCGCTCGGTCACCGCGCGCACCAGGCTCTCGCCGGTGGCCAGCCCGGCGTAGCGCCCGTCCTCGGTGATGATGAAGCCTTCGTGCAGGTAGCGCTGGTCGTCGCCGGTCAGCACCGAGGTCAGCGAATCGATCGGCGCGCTCGCCTCCACCCGCAGCGGGGTGGCGTTCATGAACAGCGTGCACGGCCGCCGTCCGTAAAGTTCGCGCGAGTAGCGCTGGGCGAACTTGTCCACGAAATTGCGCCGGTTCACCAGGCCGATCGGGTAGTGGTTCTCCACCACCGCCACCGCGTGCAGATCGGGATGGCGGGTGAACAACTCCATCAGGGCGCTGTTGCTGTCCGCCGCGGCAATGGTCGGCGCGGCCAGCTTGAGCCGTCCGATGGTTTCCGCCATGTCGGGGCGCGGCGCGGAGTTGGGCAGCACCGCGATCTTGGACGATGCCAGCACCGCGCGCGCCGGCTCGGCCACCACCGACTCGGGGCGCGACACCGGCCGGCCGAAGAGATACCCCTGGCCGTAGTGGCAGCCGAGGTCGCGCAACACCCCCAGCTCCTCGGCCTCCTCCACGCCCTCGGCCACCAGCGGGGTGCCGAAGGCGGCGGCCAGCGCCAGCATGGCGCGCAGCACTTCCACCTTGCGGCTGTCGCGGTGGATGCCGCGCACGAAGAACTTGTCCACCTTGACGATCTGCGGCTTCAGCTGCGCCCACAGGCGCAGGCTGGAACGCCCGTCGCCGAAGTCGTCCAGCGCCAGCCCCACGCCCTGGCTGGCGAGCGCGGCGAAGGTGGCCTGCAGCGCGTCGACGTCCTCCACGCGCTCGTGTTCGGTGAGCTCCAGCATCAGCCGCGCGGGCGACAGGCCGGCGTCCACCGCGCAGCGCAGCAGCGCGCCGCCACGTTCGCGGCCGAAGGCGCTGATCGCCGGCGCACTCAGATTGAGGAACAGCTTGCCCGGCAGATGCAGGGCGGCAAAGGCCTGCATCGCGCCCAGGCAGGCGGCCACTTCGAGTTCCATGGCCAGGCCGCAGTGCTTGGCCACGCGCAGCAGCTCGTCCGGCGACTCCAGTGCCGTGCCGGCCGGCCCGCGCATCAGCGCCTCGTAGCCCAGAATGGTCGCCTGGCCGATATCGACGATAGGCTGAAACACGAAGCGCAGGCCCTGCCCCTCGAGGACCTGCCTCAACTCTGCGGCCAGCCTCGCGTTGTACAGCATGATCACCCCGGTCGTATTGAGCGCGCCGAGTGTGCCCGTCGAAGGTTAAGCTTCGATGACCGCCGGCCCGCGCGCCAGGCCTTACAATCCGGATTCACTTTCCAGGCCCCACCGTCATGTTCCTGCCCGCCCAGCCCATCTACCCGGTAGCCGGCATCCGCGAGATCGAAGCGCGGGTCATGCCCGGTGCCAAACCTTCTCTGATGGAGCGCGCCGGCCGCGCCGCGGCCGAGGATGCGGTGCGCCTCATCATGGACCGCCCCGGCCCCATCCTGGTGGCCTGCGGCCCCGGCAACAACGGCGGCGACGGCTTCGTGCTGGCGCGCCACTTCCGCCAGGCCGGCCGCGAGGTGGTCGCCGCCTTCGCCGACGACGCCGCACGCCTGCCGGCCGACGCGGCCAAGGCGCTGGCGGACTTCCGCGCCGGCGGCGGCGAACCGGTCGCAGAGCTGCCGCCCGCTCCGGCCGACGGCTGGGCGCTGGTCGTCGACGCGCTGTTCGGCATCGGTCTCAAGCGCCCGGTCGACGGGCGCCACGCCGAGTGGATCGCCACGCTCAACAGCCTGCGGGCGCCGCGCTTCGCGCTGGACATGCCCAGCGGCCTGGACACCGACACCGGCCGCGTGCTCGGCGCGTGCTTCCGCGCCACCCACACCACCACCTTCATCGCTCTCAAGCCCGGCCTGCTGACCCTGGACGGCCCGGACCATGCGGGCGACGTCTCGGTGCAGCGCCTGGACGTGGATGCCGCAGCCTGGCTCAAGCCGCTCGGCCACGCGGTGCGTCCCAGCCTGTTCACCAGCCAGTTGCTTCCCCGCCCGCGCAACTCGCACAAGGGCTGCTACGGCGACGCCGGCATCCTGGGCGGCGCGCCCGGCATGGGCGGCGCCGCCCTGCTGGCGGCCCGCGCCGCGCTGTGGCTGGGTACCGGCCGGGTCTATGCCGGCCTGATCGACCCGCAGGCGCCGACGGTGGACCCGACCCGTCCCGAGTTGATGCTGCGCCCGGCCGACGAACTGCCCGCGCACCTCACCGCGCTGGCGGTCGGCCCCGGCCTGGGCCAGTCCGGGCAGGCCGCGGCCGCCCTCGCCCAGGCCATCGCCCGCGAACTTCCGCTGGTGCTCGATGCCGACGCCCTCAACCTGCTGGCCGCCGACCCCGCCCTGCAGCAGGTTCTGGCCGCCCGCAGCGCGCCCACCATCCTCACGCCGCACCCGGCAGAGGCCGGCCGCCTGCTCGGGCGCGACACCGCCGCGGTGCAGGCCGACCGCGTGACCGCCGCGCTGGAGCTGTCGGCGCGCTACCGCGCCCACACCGTACTCAAGGGCTGCGGCAGCGTGGTCGCGTGCACCGACGGCAGCTGGTACATCAACGGCACCGGCCACGCGGGCATGGCCAGCGCCGGCATGGGCGACGTGCTCACCGGCCTGATCGTCGCCCTGCTCGCCCAGGGCTGGACGGCCGAACAGGCGCTGGTCGCCGCGGTACACCTGCACGGCGCCGCGGGCGACCGCCTGGCGCGCGAAGGCATCGGCCCGATCGGCCTGAGCGCCAGCGAAGTCATCGATGCGGCGCGCGGCGTCTACAACGGCTGGATGATAGAAGCCAACCGCGACGGCGGCTGACCCGCCGCTGCAGCGGAAATCCTTCCGGCGCACCGTGCACCGGCCGGATTACAATCGCGCCACCGCCCCACTTCACACCGCCATGCAAAAAGTCCCCATCGACCGCCTCCAGCCCGGCGTCTTCATCTCGCTGTCGTCCATCGGCTGGATGCGCCATCCGTTCATGCTGAACGAATTCCGCATCTCCAGCGAGAAGCAGATCCACGCACTGCGCGAGATGGGCCTGGCGGAAGTGGTCTGGGACCCGGCGCGCAGCGCGGCCCAGCCCTTGCCGGAGAGCGCCGTCGCCGGGAACGCGGGCGAGGAGGACTTCGGCAGCGCTGCGCTGGCCGGCATGCTGGACGAAAAGCGCCTGCGCCTGGACGGCCTGCGCCGCCAGCGCGAGGGCCTGGCGCGCCGCGAGCGCCAGTACGAGCAGGACGCCGCCGCGGCCGGCGACATCCTCAAGGGTTTCCCGGCCCGCGCCCCGGAGGCCCATGCCCGCGGCAAGCAGCTGGCCGGCCAGGTGGTCGACAGCCTGATCGGCGCCGAGAGCATGGTGATCCACCTGGTGAACCAGAAGAGCAAGGAAGGCGGCACGGCCTTCCACGCCCTCAACGTCATGGTGCTGTCGCTGCTGCTCGGCCGCGCCCTGAAACTGCCGGAGGAAGAGATGCGCCAGCTCGGCGTGGGCGCCCTGCTGCACGACGTGGGCAAGGCGGAGATCCCGCCGCGCATCCTGCGCGCCACCACCCGCACCCCACCGGAAGAGGAGTTCTACCGCGCCCACATCGGCTACGGCATCAAGGCGGTGGCCGGCGCACGCGGCATGCAGGTGGCCGAGCGCAACATCATCGCCTGCCATCACGAACGCTGGGACGGCAGCGGCTTTCCCAACAAACTTGTCGGTGAGAAGATCCCGCGCCTGGCGCGCATCACGGCAATCGCCAACCGCTACGACAACCTGTGCAATCCCTTCGAGCTGCAGCACGCCAAGACCCCGGCCGAAGCGCTGCGCCAGCTGTTCAAGGTCGAAGGCGCCCACTTCGACCCCACGATGCTGCAGGCCTTCGTCAAGACGCTGGGAGTGTATCCGCCGGGCTCCTTCGTGCACCTGTCCAACGGCGCGTTCGGCCTGGTGGTGGAGACCAATCCGGCCGCCCTGCTCAACCCGCTGGTCATGCTCTACGACCGCGACATTCCGCGCAACGAGGCCATGCTGCTGGACCTGCGCGATGTGGACCTGAAGGTCGAGTCGGTGGCCAATCCGGCCAAGCTGCCGGTGGAAGTGGTGGAGTACCTCGCCCCGCGCGGCCGCCTGGACTACTACGTCGAGGGCGCGGCCGGCTGAGCCGGACGCCCCCTCCGTATCCCCGCCGCCGATGTCCGCCCCCTCTCCGGCCGTGCTGCGCGCCATCCTCCTGCTGATGGGCGCGCTGGTGCTGTTCGTGCTGCTCGACGCCACCGCCAAGCACCTGGGCCGGACCTATCCGGTGCCCATGCTGGTGTGGGCCCGCTACGCGGTCCATTTCGCGCTGATGGTGGTCCTGCTCGGCCCGTCCATGCGCGGCCGCCTGGTCTCCACCGGCCGGCCTGGCCGCCAGGTGGTGCGCGCGCTGTGCCTGCTGGCGGTCACCTTCTTCAGCATGGCCGCGCTGTCGCGCATGCCGCTTGCCGAGACCACCGCCATCCTGTTCGCCGCGCCGCTGATCGTCACCCTGCTCGCCCGCCCGGTGCTGGGCGAGCAGATCGGCGCGGTGCGCTGGGCGGCGGTGCTCACCGGCTTTGCCGGCGTGCTGCTGATCGCCCGCCCGGGCAGCGGGCTGGTGGTCGAGGGAGTGCTGCTCGCGCTCGCGGGCGCGGTGAGCTACGCCATCTACCAGATCCTCACCCGCCAGCTCACCGCCACCGAGAATCCGGTGACCATGCTGTTCTACACCGCCCTGGTCGGCACCGGAGCGATGACGCTGATGCTGCCGTGGGTCTGGGAAGGCCCGCTGCCGGACCTGAAGGATGCGCTGCTGATCGCCTCACTGGGGGTGTATGGCGGCACCGGACACTTCCTGCTGATCCGCGCCTTCCGCGACGCGCCGGCCTCGACCCTGTCGCCCATCCTCTATGTGCAGCTGGTGTGGGCCACCTTGCTGGGCTGGGTGATCTTCGGCCATTTCCCGGATGGCCTCGCACTCGCCGGCATCCTCACCATCGGCGCCGCCGGCGCGATGATCGCGCTGCACAGCCGCAGCGGCGCACGCAAGAAAGTCTAGGTCGGAGCGGCCTTCATCCATCCAAAGCCGTATCGCGGCCAAGGCCGCTCCTACACGGGGCTCACCCTGTGCGGGAAGGCTAGCGCGGCAGCCTCACCACCCCGGTCGCCAGGCCGGTACCGAGCAGGATGATGCCGCTGCCGACGAGCATCAGCAGGGTGACCTGCTCGTCGATGAACAGGGCGCCCCACAACATGCCGAACACCGGGATCAGCAGGGTCACGGTCACCGCACGCTGCGGGCCGACGCGGGCCATGAGGCGGAAGAACAGTACGAAGGCGAGCCCGGTGCACAGCACCGCCAGCAGGATGCCGGCCATCCACGAACCGGACGAAGGCGGCTGCTCGGGCCAGTAGGCCAGGGCCAGCGGGGCGAGCAGCAGCGCGGCATAGAACTGGCTGCCGGTGGCGGTCACCATAGGCGCCGCGCCGGTGAGGTAGCGCTTGGTGATCGACGCGGAGATGCCGTAGCTCAGGGTCGCCCCCAGGCAGGCCGCAACCGCCAGTCCGGCGCCCTCGCCGCCGAAGGCGAGCTTGTCCCACACCAGGATCACCACCCCCGCCACCCCGGCGCACAGGCCCAGCGTCGCCCCTGCGCTCAAGCGGTCGCGCAGCCACAGCCAGGCGACCAGCGCGGTAAACAGCGGCGTGGTGGCATTGACCACCGCGGCGAAGCCGGCGGTCACCGTCAGGGTGGCGTAGGCATAGAGCACGAAGGGCAGCGCGGAACTGGTCAGCCCCAGCACCAGCAGCACCGGCCCGCGCCGCCACAGCTGCGCGAGCCCGCCGGACACCGCCAGCACCGGCAGCAGCACCAGGGCGGCCAGCCCCACGCGCAGCTCGATCAGCGCGAAGGGGCCGAACTCGGGCACCGCGATGCGGGTGAACAGAAAGGAGCCGCCCCACAGGGCGGCCAGAAGGAACAGCTCGAAGAGATCGCGCGGTTTCAAGATTCGCAGTCCGATGAGGTGCGGCGGTAAGGACGCCGCCGGCACTGCACGACCGATGGTAATCGGGCGCAGCGCACACGGCACGGCACAATAGCAGAACGTGCGCGAACACTGGCCCGGTCGCTCCGCCATGACAATGGCCCGTCCGCCCACGGCGGGCAAGCCAGCGCACGCCTGCCGTGCGGCAACCGCGTTAGAATCGGGCGACCACAGCGCAGGCAGACAAAGACATGATCCTCACCGAACAGCTCCGCATCGAAATCCAGCGCACCGTCGCCGCCTCGCTCGCCGAGGACGTCGGCACCGGCGACCTCACCGCCCGGCTGATCCCCGCCGGCACCCTGGCCCACGGGCGGGTGATCTCGCGCGAGGACGCGGTGATCTGCGGCACCGCCTGGTTCGATGCCACCTTCGCCGCGCTCAGCCCGACCGCCAACGTGCTGTGGCATGTGCGCGACGGCGAGCCGGTGGAAGCCGGTCAGCCGCTGTGCGACGTCGATGCCGACGCCCGCACCCTGCTCACCGCCGAGCGCACCGCGCTGAACTTCCTGCAACTGCTCTCCGGCACCGCCACCGTGACCCGCCGCTTCGTCGACGCCGTGGCCGGCACCCAGGCGAAGATCGTCGACACCCGCAAGACCCTCCCGGGCCTGCGCCTGGCGCAGAAGTACGCGGTCGCGGTGGGCGGCGGCACCAACCACCGCATCGGCCTGTACGACGGCATCCTGGTCAAGGAGAACCACATCATCGCCGCCGGCGGCATCCGCCAGGTAGTCGAGCAGGCGCGCGCGATCGCGCCGTCCAACGTGTTCATCGAGGTCGAGGTCGAGAACCTCGACCAGCTGCGCGAGGCGCTGGACGCCGGCGTGACCATGATCCTGCTCGACAACATGGGCCTGGAGGAGATGCGCGAGGCGGTGGGCATCACCGCCGGACGGGCCGAGCTGGAAGCGTCCGGCGGGGTCAACCTGGAGCGCGTGCGGGCGATCGCCGAGACCGGCGTGGACCGTATCTCCATCGGCAGCCTGACCAAGGACGTGCGCGCGCTGGATCTCTCCCTGCGCCACATCGAGGAATGATCCGCCGGGGCGGCGGTCGGCCACGATGAACGAGGAGCTCGCCGCCGCCCTCAAGCGCTGGCCGAACGTGCCGGCCTGCTACGGCTGGCTGTCTCTCGACCGGCGCGGCCACTGGCGGCTGCAGGGCAAGCGCATCGAGCACGCCGGGCTGATCGCTTTCCTCAACGCCCACTACCACGCGGACGAGGCCGGCAACTGGCTGGTGGATAACGGCCCACAACGGGTCTTTGTACGGCTGGACTACCTGCCCTGGGTGGTCCGCCTGCAGCCGGACGGCAGCCTCGCCACCCACACCGGCCAGACTACCGCCGCGCGAGGCGCGGTGCTGGTCGACGAGGACGGCTGCATCGTGCTCGATACCGCGGCCGGCCCTGCGTTGCTGCACGACCTGGATTTGCCGGATTTTCTCGCCGCGCTACGGGACGGCAGCGATCAGCCGGTTGCGGAAGACGAGCTGCTGGCACTGATCAAGGGAGACGGCAGCCGCACTATCCTGTGGCACGGCCAGGCACTGCAGCCGGTGCGCAGCGCCGAACTGCCGGCACGCTTCGGCTTTCAGCCCGACCCGTCGCCCTGATCCGGCCCGGCCGTCGTCCGGCCGGCCTCGAAGCGCCGCAGCGCGTTGCGGTAGCCGCGCGTGGCGAACACCGCCACCGCGAGCAGGATCAGCACGAACACCGTCAGTTTGAACGCCACCCCTTCACTCCCCCGTGCCCTTCGCTGTTGCGTGCAGAAGCGGCCTTGGCCGCGATGCCGCGCGCCGAAGAACCGACGCCGCAATCGCGGGCAAGCCCGCTCCTACCCAAGGCATGCCTGCCCCGCCCGCTCGGCCTCCGGCGCCGCCGCTATTGCCGACAGCCTGTTACCTGCTGTAGGAGCGGCCTTGGCCGCGATGCCACGCGCCGGAGAACGGACGCCGCAATCGCGGGCAAGCCCGCTCCTACCAAAGGCATGCCTGCCCCACCCGCTCGGCCTCCAGCGCCGCCGCTATTGCCGACTGCCTGTTACCTGCTGTAGGAGCGGCCTTGGCCGCGATGCCGCACGCCGGAGAACCGGCGCCGCAATCGCGGGCAAGCCCGCTCCTACCGGTGGCAAGCCTAGCCTACCCGTTCGACGATGAAGCGTTTGACCGCCTCGACGTCCGGCGCCATTACCTCGACGCGCTGCGGCAGGCGCTCGATGCCTTCGAGATCCGCGGGGCGCTCGGGCTCGCGGCCCAGGGCCTCGCGGATGGTCTCGGCGAACTTCACCGGCAGCGCGGTTTCCAGCACCAGCAGCGGCACGCCGGCCGGCAGCTCGGCGGCGCGCTCCCAGGCCACCTTCACACCGTCGGCGGTGTGGGTGTCGATCATCACGCCGTACTGCTCGAACACCTTGCGGATGGTGGCCAGGCGGTCGGCATGGCTGCTCGCCCCGGAGACGAAGCCGAAGTCGCCGATACGGGCGAAGTCGGCGGATGCGGACAGGTCGAAGGCGCGCCCGGCATCCACCTCGGCCCACAGCGCGGCAACCTTCTGCGGGTCGCGGCCGACCAAGTCGAAGACGAAGCGCTCGAAGTTCGACGCCTTGGAGATGTCCATCGACGGGCTGGAGGTGACATGCGTCTCAGCGGTCTTGCGCGGGCGGTACACGCCGCTGCGGAAGAACTCGTCGAGCACGTCGTTCTCGTTGGTGGCGAGGATCAGCTTGGCCACCGGCAGGCCCATCATGCGCGCGATGTGGCCGGCGCAGATGTTGCCGAAGTTGCCCGAGGGCACGCAGAAGGCCACCTGCTGGTCGTTGGATTCGGTGGCGCCGAAGTAGCCCTTGAAGTAATACACGATCTGCGCCGCGACCCGCGCCCAGTTGATCGAATTGACCGCGCCGATCTTGTGCTGCGCCTTGAAGGCGGCGTCGTTGGACACTGCCTTCACGATGTCCTGGGCGTCGTCGAACATGCCGGTGACGGCGATGTTGTAGATGTTGTCGTCCTGCAGGGAATACATCTGCGCGCGCTGGAAGGCGCTCATCTTGCCGTGCGGCGAGAGCATGAAGACGCGCACGCCGTGCTTGCCGCGCATCGCGTATTCGGCTGCCGAGCCGGTGTCGCCCGAGGTCGCGCCGAGGATGTTGATGCTCTGCCCGCGCTTGTCCAGCACGTACTCGAACAGGTTGCCGAGCAGCTGCATGGCCATGTCCTTGAAGGCCAGCGTGGGACCGTTGGACAGTTCCAGCAGACCCAGCTTGCGGTCTTCCAGCCAATGCACCGGGGTGATCTCGGCGGTGTCGTCGCCGGGGCGTGCGTGGCAGTACACCGCGGCGGTGTAGGTCTTGTCGCAGATGGCTTTGAGATCCGCCGGCGGGATGTCGGTGATGAACTTCGATAGGATCTCGAAGGCCAGCTCGGCGTAGGAGAGCTGGCGCCAGGCGTCCAGCTCGGCGCGGCTGACCTGCGGGTAGGTTTCCGGCAGGTAGAGGCCGCCGTCCGGCGCGAGGCCGCCGAGCAGGATGTCGCAGAATTCGGGCCGGCCGGCGTGGCCGCGGGTGGAGAGATATTTCACGACGGAGTCCTTGGTCTTCGTGAGGCGGGCGGCGCGCTTACTCGCGCGCCCGTGAGTCGATCATCAGGGTTACCGGGCCATCGTTTTCCAGATGGACCCGCATGTGGGCGCCGAACACCCCGGTCGGCACCGCGCGGCCAAAGGCCTGCGACAGGCGGGCGACGAAACCGTCGAACAGCGGCCCGGCCAGCTCGGGTGGCGCGGCGCGGCTCCACGACGGGCGGTTGCCCTTGCGGGTGGAGGCGAACAGGGTGAACTGGCTGACTGCCAGCAGCTCGCCACCGACCTCCTGCACGCAGCGGTTCATCACCCCGGCCTCATCGTCGAACAGGCGCAGGCGCAGCAGCTTGCCCACCATCCAGTCCTGGTCCGCGGCATCCTCGGGCGCATCCGCGCCTTCGAAGCCGGTCAGCAACAGCAGGCCGGGGCCGATGGCGCCGGTGACGCGCCCATCGACCTCGACCCGCGCGGCGCGCACGCGCTGCACCAGCACCCGCACGCCCTGCCCCGCTTACTGCAGGTTTTCCAGGCGCAGGCGGGTGACCTTGCCGCACACCACCGGCAGCGCCTCGATCTTGGCGATCGCGGCGTTGGCGTTCTTCTCCACCGTCTGGTGGGTCAGCATGATGATGTCGGTCTGCGACTCGCCCTCGGCCGGCTCCTTCTGGATCATGGCGTCGATGGAGATGTCGCTGTCGGCCAGGATGCGGGTGATGTCGGCCAGCACGCCCGGCTTGTCCTCGACGCGCATGCGCAGGTAGTAGGAGGTGAGCACTTCCTCGATCGGCAGCACGGCGATGTCCTGCACCTGATCCGGCTGGAAGGCCAGATGCGGCACGCGGTGCTCGGGGTCGGCAGTGTGCAGGCGGGTGATATCCACCAGGTCGGCGATCACCGCGGAAGCGGTGGGTTCGGCACCCGCGCCCTTGCCGTAGTACAGCGTGGCGCCGACCGCGTCGGCCTGCACCAGCACCGCGTTCATCGCGCCTTCGACGTTGGCGATGAGGCGCTTTTCCGGGATCAGCGTGGGATGCACGCGCAGTTCCACGCCGTTGTCGCGCTTCCTGGCGATGCCCAGCAGCTTGATGCGGTAGCCCAGCTGTTCGGCGTAGTTGATGTCGGCCGACTCCAGCTTGGTAATGCCCTCGACGTAGGCCTTGTCGAACTGCATCGGGATGCCGAAGGCGATCGCGCTCATGATGGTGGCCTTGTGCGCGGCGTCCACGCCCTCGATGTCGAAGGTCGGGTCGGCCTCGGCGTAGCCCAGCGCCTGCGCTTCCTTGAGCACCTCGGCGAAGGGCAGGCCCTTGTCGCGCATCTCGGACAGGATGAAGTTGGTGGTGCCGTTGATGATGCCGGCCAGCCACTGGATGCGGTTGGCGGTGAGGCCTTCGCGCAGCGCCTTGATGATGGGGATACCGCCGGCCACTGCGGCCTCGAAGGCCACCATGACGCCCTTCTTCTGCGCCGCGGCGAAGATCTCGTTGCCATGCACCGCGAGCAGTGCCTTGTTGGCGGTGACCACGTGCTTGCCGTTCTCGATGGCCTTCAGCACCAGTTCCTTGGCCACGCCGTAGCCGCCGATGAGTTCGACGACGATGTCGATCTCGGGGTCACTCACCACCGCAAAGGCGTCGTCGGTCAGCTTGACGCCGCCACCGGTCACACCGCGGGCATGCTCGAGGTTCTTGTCGGCCACCGCGGTAATGCGGATCGGCCGCCCGGCGCGCCGGGTGATTTCCTCTTCGTTACGTTTCAGAACGTTGAAGGTGCCGCCGCCGACGGTACCGATGCCCAGCAGGCCTACGTTGATCGGTTTCATGCAGTGTGTTTCCGTGTCGTCGTTGAATGGTTGGTGTGTTGTGCGCAGCCCAAGGGCTCAGTCGGTGCCGTGGCGCTTGCGGTAGTGCTCCAGGAAGCGGGCGATGCGGCCGATGGCGTCGCGCAGGTCGTCCTCGTGCGGCAGGAAGACCAGGCGGAAGTGATCGGGATGCGGCCAGTTGAAGCCGGAGCCCTGCACCAGCAGCACGCGCTCTTCTTCCAGCAGTTCGGCGATGAAGGCCTGGTCGTCCTCGATCGGATACACCTTGGGGTCCAGGCGCGGGAACATGTACAGCGTGGCCTTGGGCTTGACGCAGCTCACCCCGGGGATGGCGTTGATCAGCTCGTAGGCCAGGTCGCGCTGGCGGCGCATGCGCCCGCCTTCGGCCACCAGGTCGTCGATGCTCTGGTAGCCGCCCAGCGCGGTCTGGATGGCGTACTGGCCGGGCACGTTGGCGCACAGGCGCATCGAGGCCAGCATGTTGAGGCCTTCGATGTAGTCGGTGGCGCGGCGCTTGTCGCCGCACACCACCATCCAGCCGGCACGGTAGCCGCAGGAGCGGTAGTTCTTGGACAGGCCGTTGAAGACGATGGTGAGCACGTCCTCGGACAGCGCGGCCAGCGAGGTGTGGGTGACGCCCTCGTACAGCACCTTGTCGTACACCTCGTCGGCGTAGAGAATCAGGTCGTGCTCGCGGGCGAGCTGGATGATCTCCCTCAGCACCTCGTCCGGGTACACCGCCCCGGTCGGGTTGTTGGGGTTGATCACCACGATGGCGCGGGTGTTCGGCGTGATCTTGGCGCGCATGTCGGCGATGTCCGGCAACCAGCCGGCGCCTTCGTCGCACAGGTAGTGCACCGGGCGCCCGCCGGACAGGCTCACCGCGGCGGTCCACAGCGGGTAGTCGGGCGCCGGCACCAGCACCTCGTCGCCGGCGTTGAGCAGTGCGTTCATCGCCATCACGATCAGCTCGGACACCCCGTTGCCGATGTAGATGTCCTCGATGTCCACACCCTTGATGTGCTTCTGCTGGGTGTAGTGCATCACCGCCTTGCGCGCGGAGAAAATGCCCTTGGAGTCCGAATAGCCTGCCGAGTTGGGCAGGTTGCGGATCATGTCCATCTGGATCTCTTCGGGCGCGTCGAAGCCGAAGGCGGCCAGGTTGCCGATGTTCAGCTTGATGATCTTGTGGCCTTCGTCTTCCATCTGCTTGGCGCGGGTGAGCACCGGGCCGCGGATGTCGTAGCACACGTCGTTGAGCTTGGACGACTTGCGGACCGGACGGGCGGCGGCGGCCTCGGCCTTGACCGCCTCGGTGGGTGCCACAGCCAGGTTCAGGGGTTTCGCCGCTTTCATTTCCGTCGTCCTCGTCGTATCGTCCGCAGGTCGCTGCGGACATGCGTCTGCGCCCGGCCCGGGCGCAAAGAGTGCAATATTAGCCCCCCTGCCGCAGCGCGGCAATTTGCCCGGCGCGGCATGCCGGCACATCCGCCCTGCCCGGCCCGGCCGGTTTGTTTTTTCCACAGCAGAACCCCGCCATGAAGCTCTACACCGACCAGCCCGCCAACCTCAACATCGTCACCGGCTACGGCGACGATCACGTCCTGATCAACAAGCAGCGCCACGACGGCAACCTGCTGGTCACCCCGGACGAGATCCGCCCCGGCTGGGCGCCCGGCGGCTTCGCCGGCCTCACCGCCGACGACTTTGCTGCAGTGCGGGAGCTGCAGGTGCAGGTGGTCATCATCGGCACCGGCGCGCGCCAGCGCTTCCCCGCCCCGGCGCTGCTGCGTCCGCTGATCGAGGCCGGCATCGGTTTCGAGGTCATGGACCTGCCGGCCGCCTGCCGCACCTACAACATCCTCGCCGGCGAAGGCCGCAAGGTGGTCGCCGCGCTGCTGTTCGACCCCGCAAGCTGACGCAGGCGGCGGGCGCCGCGATTGTCAGCGCCCGCCTTCCTCCGCTACGCTGCGGTCATTCGTTCCCCCGCGGAGGCCTCATGAATCTACCTGAGCTCACCCTGCCGGCCACCGGCGGCAATCCGGTTGCGCTGGGCGCCTTGAAAGGCGGCAAGGCCGTCATCTACTTCTACCCCAAGGACAACACCCCCGGCTGCACCAACGAAACCAAGGACTTCGGCGCCCTGCACGCCGAGTTCGCCGCCGCCGGCTGCCAGGTGTTCGGCGTCAGCCGCGACAGCCTGAAATCGCACGAGAACTTCAAGGCCAAGCTGGAACTGCCCTTCGAGCTGCTCTCGGATGCCGACGAGGCGCTGTGCAACGCCCTCGGCGTGATCAAGATGAAGAACATGTACGGCAAGCAGGTGCGCGGCATCGAGCGCTCAACCTTCGTGTTCGCCGCCGACGGCAGCCTCGCGCGCGAGTGGCGCGGCGTGAAGGTGCCCGGCCACGCCGCCGAAGTGCTCGAATTCGTCCGCAGCCTGTAACAACGCCTACCGCCGTCCAACCTGTCCAGCGAGCCGCCCGATGACCAAACGCGTCACCCGCAGCACCAAGAGCCAGCCCGCCACCAAGCTGTTCGTCCTCGACACCAACGTGCTGATGCACGACCCCACCAGCCTGTTCCGCTTCGAAGAGCACGACATCTACGTGCCGATCATGACGCTGGAAGAGTTGGACGCGAACAAGAAGGGCATGAGCGAAGTCGCCCGCAACGCCCGCCAGGCCAGCCGCACGATGGACGACATCGTCACCTCCTCGCTGGACGACATGCACCAGGGCATCCCGCTGGACGAGCCCTCGCACGGGCTGGCCACCGGCAAGCTCTTCCTGCAGACCGAGGCGATCCGCATGGAGCTGCCCGAGGCGCTGCCCACCGCCAAGGGCGACAACCAGATCCTCGCGGTGGTGATGCACCTGGCCGAGCGCTTCCCCAAGCGCCCGGTGATCCTGGTGTCCAAGGACATCAACATGCGCATCAAGGCCCGCGCGCTGGGCCTGGCGGCGCAGGACTACTTCAACGACAAGGTGCTGGAGGATACCGACCTCCTGTACACCGGCACCCGCGAGCTGCCCGCCGACTTCTGGGACACCCACGCCAAGGGCATGGAATCCTGGAAGGAGGAAAGCCACACCTTGTACCGCGTGACCGGCCCGCTGGCCGCCGAGTTGCTGACCAACGAGTTCGTCTACCAGGACGGCGAGCAGCCTCTGGAAGCCTGGGTCACCGAGAAGGCCGGGCGTACCGCGGTGCTGCAGACGCTCACCGACTATACCCACCAGAAGAACAACGTGTGGGGCATCACCGCGCGCAACCGCGAGCAAAACTTCGCGCTGAACCTGCTGATGAACCCGGAGATCGACTTCGTCTCCCTGCTCGGCCAGGCCGGCACCGGCAAGACCCTGCTGACCCTGGCGGCCAGCCTCACCCAGGTGCTGGAGACCAAGCGCTACTCCGAGATCATCATGACCCGGGTGACCGTGCCGGTGGGCGAGGACATCGGCTTCCTGCCCGGCACCGAGGAAGAGAAGATGGCCCCGTGGATGGGCGCGCTGGAGGACAACCTCGACGTGCTCAACGGCACCACCGGCGAGGGCGGCGAATGGGGGCGCGCGGCCACCCGCGACCTGATCCGCAGCCGCATCAAGATCAAGAGCCTCAACTTCATGCGCGGGCGCACCTTCATCAACAAGTTCCTGATCATCGACGAAGCGCAGAACCTCACCCCGAAGCAGATGAAGACCCTGATCACCCGCGCCGGCCCCGGCACCAAGGTGGTCTGCCTGGGCAACATCGCGCAGATCGACACGCCCTACCTCACCGAGGGCAGTTCCGGCCTGACCTTCGCGGTGGACCGCTTCAAGGGCTGGACGCACTCGGGGCACATCACCCTGCAGCGCGGCGAGCGCTCGCGGCTGGCGGACTACGCGGCCGAGGTGTTGTAGAACCTCCCTGCCGTGCCGGCGACTCACCCGCCGGTGCGGCAGATGCGGGATAATCGCGTCATTCCAACGCGAATCCACGCGCCATGACCAACACCGCCCCCGAACTGCTCGTCGGAGCCAGTTCGGACTTCCTCAAGCGCTTCTCGCCCTTCGATCGCATGGAGGCCGACGCGCTGGCCTTCGTCGCGCAGCGGGCGGTACTCGGCTTCCACGCCCGCGGCAGCGAAGTGCTCACGCCCGAGATGGGCCTGCCGCGCCACTTCTACATCGTCCAGCGCGGCAAGGTGCAGGCCCGCCAGACCGCCGCCGGCGAGACCTCCAGCCTCACCCTGGGGCCGGGGGAGTGCTTCCCGATCGGCGCCCTGTCGGCCCAGCGGCCGTCCACCAACGCCTACGTCGCGCTGGAAGACAGCTTCGTATATCAGCTCGCCGCGGACGACTTCATCGAGCTGATGCGCATCAGCCCGGTCTTCCACCTGTTCTGTACCCAGTACATCGCCAGCCTGCTCAGCCAGTCGCGCCAGCAGCTGCAGAGCACCTTCGCGCAGCGCGCCGCCGAGCAGCAGACCATGACCACGCCGCTGGGCGACCTGGTCAAGCAGGCGCCGGTGTGGGTGGCCCCTGAGACCAGCACGCGCGCGGCGCTGGAGAAGATGGCCGAACTGCGCATCGGCTGCATGGTGGTGTGCGACGACGCCCAGCAGCCGGTGGGCATCCTCACCCAGAGCGACCTGCTGCCGCGCGTGGTGCTGCCCGCCTTCAACCTCGCCCGGCCGATCGCGGAGATCATGACGCCCGCGCCGCGCACGCTGCCGGCCAGCGCCTCGGCCTACGACGCGGCGCTCGACATGGCCACCCACGGCGTGCGCCACCTGCTGGTGATCGACGGCGAAGGCAGGCTCGCCGGCGTGGTGTCCGAGCGCGATCTCTTCAGCCTGCAGCGCATCAGCCTGCGTCAGATCCGCGCCAGCATCGAGACCGCGGCCGACATCGAGGCCCTGCAGCGCGCCGCTACCGACATCCGCCAGCTCGCCCTCAACCTGATCGCCCAGGGCATCGGTGCAGAGCAGCTCACCCGCTTCATCTCCGCGCTCAACGACGCCCTCACCCACCGCATCATCGCGCTCGCGCTGGAGCGCCACGACCTCTACGGCATCGACTACGCCTGGCTGGCCTTCGGCTCGGAGGGCCGTCACGAGCAGACCCTGTCCACGGACCAGGACAACGGCCTGGTCTTCGTCTGCCCCGAACTGGTCGACAAGGAGCAGCTCAAGCTGCGCCTGCTGGAGTTCGCCCGCGACGTGAACGACGACCTCGCCGCCTGCGGCTTCCCGCTGTGCAAGGGCAACATCATGGCCAGCAACCCGGAGCTCTGCCTCACCCCCGAGGAGTGGCGCCACCGCTTCGGCAAGTGGATCAGCGAACCCGACCCGCAGGCCCTGCTCAACGCCTCGATCTTCTTCGACTTCCGCGTGCTCTACGGCAACCAGCGCCTCGGCGACCAGCTGCGCGCCTGGCTCAACAAGACCGCCAAGGCCAACTCCGCCTTCCGCCGCATGATGGCGGTGAACGCCCTGCAGGTCGCCCCGCCGCTCGGCCGCCTGCGCGACTTCGTGGTCGAGGACGACGGCACCATAGACCTGAAGAAATCCGGCGCGCGCCTCTTCGTCGACGCCGCCCGCATCTTCGCGCTGCACACCGGGGTGGGTGCCAGCGGCACGGTGCAGCGCCTGCGCCAGTCGGCGGTGAAGATGGGATTCCCGCAGGACGAGGTGGCCGCCATCGTGGACGGCTTCCACTTCATCCAGCTGCTGCGCCTGCGCTCGCAGCACCTGGAGACCGAGCACGACGAGCCGGGCGACAACAAGGTGCATCCGGACGCGCTCAACGAGCTCGACCGCCGCATCCTCAAGGAAGCCTTCCGCCAGGCCCGCAAGCTGCAGTCGCGCCTGCGCCTGGACTACCAGATATGAACTGGCTGAACCGCCTGCGCCCCGCCCGCGGCGACGCTTCGCAGACATCGCCCGCCGCCCGCGAGGCCGTGGCGCGCTGGCAGGCCCTGCCGCAGCCCGAGCTCGGCCGGCCGCACTTCGACACCCGCTACGTGGTGGTCAACACCGAGGCCACCGGCCTGGACCTGGAGCGCGACCGCGTGCTCGCGGTCGGCGCCATCGCCATCGACGGCGGGCTGATCGATCCGCGCCAGTGCTACTACGCGCGCCTGGACGAAGACCCGGCCGGCGCCCTCGCCGGCCTGCTGAGCTTCTGCGGCAAGGCGCCGCTGGTGGTGTTCAACGCCGGCTTCAATCGCGTGGCGCTGGAGCGCGCCTGGACGCAGTGGCTGGAGATCGAACCCGAACCCTTGTGGCTGGACCTGTTCTGGCTGCTGCCGGCGGTGTTCCGCCCGGCACTCGACGGTCCCACCCGGCTGGCGCAGTGGATGAAGATCTTCGGCATCGAGACTTTCCAGCGCCATCACGCGCTGGGCGATGCCTGGGCGATCGCCCAGCTGTTCATCGCCTTGCAGGGACGCGCCACCCGCCAGGGCGCCACCACCCCGCGGGCGCTGGCCGAACTGGAACGCACGCGCCGGCAGTTCACCACGCCGGTTTAGGTCACCGGTAGACACGCGTCGGCGACGCCGGCGATTTACAGCCGCGGTGCCGATGCGTATATTCCGCGCGATGCGTTCACGCCCCGTCCTTATAGCCCTCGTTTCCATCGCGGTAAGCCTCACCGCGATGCACGCACGCGCGGACGATGCGACGCCCCTGCCTGCCGCCGCGGAGCCGGCGGCGGACTATGCCGGCGCGGCGCAGGAGCTTGCCAACCAGGCGATGAACTACCTGGGCATCCGTTACCGCTTCGGCGGCAACTCGCCGGAAACCGGCCTGGACTGCAGCGGCCTGGTGCAGACCGTGTTCCGCAATGCGCTGGGCCTGGACCTGCCGCGCACCGCGCGCGAGATGGCCGGCCTCGGCAGCCGGGTGACGCGCAACGAGCTGCAGCCGGGCGACCTGGTGTTCTTCAACACCATGCGCCGCACCTTCTCGCACGTGGGCATCTACCTGGGCGACGGCCGCTTCGTGCATGCCCCGGCCAAGGGTGGATCGGTGCGGGTGGAGAGCATGGGCACCGCCTACTGGTCGCAGCGCTTCAACGGCGCGCGCCGCCTGGTGCACGAAGACAGCCTGCCTTCCTCGCTGCCGGACACGCGCTGAACGGCCCACCACAAGCCGGGCCGTTTCCGCAGTAGCGGACTCGCCCGCGATTGGCGCTTGATTCAACGGCCGCATCGCGGCCAAGGCCGCTCCTACATGCCTACGCGCGGCCGCTCAGCGCTTCTTGCGCTTGCAGCCGTCACCGGCGCCGCAGCGCCCGCAGTCGTCCTCGCTCATCCGCCGTCCCAGGGCCTGCTGCAGCGCGCACACCGAGCGCCGGCAACAGACGAACATCACGCCCTCGCGGCTGGCCGCCTCGCGGAACCGCTGCATCACGTTGTGGCCCAGGAAGTCGGTAAACAGGATCACCACCTGAATGCCCGCCGGCAAGGGCGCACTGCGACGCTGATGCGTGGTGTCGCGACCGCTCACATGCGCGGCGATGCGGATGCCGAACTGTTGCAGGACATCCGGAATGTTCCCGAGGCGGTCGGCGCCGACGATCAGTGCATCCATGCATTTCTCCTTATTGCGAATAATTTTCAATAACACTAACTGCAATACGAGCCATTTGCAACTGCGAATTGATATCGTTACTATTGCGCCATCCAACCACGCAACCAGGAAGGCAGTCCCACCATGATCAAGAAGGCAGTCCTTACTTCCCTCCTCGCCACCCTCGGGCTTGCTGCCGGCAGCGCCGTCGCCCAGCAGGAGCTGAACATCTACTCCGCCCGCCACTACCAGACCGACGAGGCGCTGTACGGCGACTTCACCAAGCAGACCGGCATCAAGATCAACCGCATCGAGGCCAAGGAAGACGAGCTGATCGAACGCCTGCGCAACGAAGGCGCCAACAGCCCGGCCGACATCCTGATCACGGTGGACGCCTCCCGCCTGGCCAAGGCCGACGAGATGGGCCTGTTCGCCCCGGTCAAGTCCGCGGTGCTCGAGGAGCGCATCCCCGCCCACCTGCGCACCTATACCTGGATCGCCTTCTCCACCCGCGCCCGCGTGATCGTGTTCAACAAGGACCTGGTCAAGGCCGAGCAGGTGCAGAACTACGAAGACCTCGCCAACCCGGCGCTCAAGGGCAAGGTGTGCACCCGCTCGGGCAGCCATCCGTACAACCTGTCGCTGGGCGCCGCGCTGATCCAGCACAACGGCGCCGAGAAGACCGAGGAGTGGGCGCGCAATCTGGTGGCCAACTTCGCGCGCAACCCGCGCGGCGGCGACACCGACCAGATCCGCGCGGTGGCCGCCGGCGAATGCGGCGTGGCCATCGCCAACAGCTACTACTACGCCCGCCTGATGAACTCCACCCGCGCCGAAGACCAGAAGGTGGTGGAAGCCGCCACCCTGGTGTGGCCGAACCAGAAGACCACCGGCACCCACATCAACGTGTCCGGCGCCGGCATGCTGAAGCACGCGCCGAACAAGGAAGCCGCGGTCAAGTTCCTGGAGTACCTGGCCTCCGACGACGCACAGCGCTACTTCGCCGACGGCAACAACGAATGGCCGGCGGTGGCCGCGGTCAAGGTGAACAACCCGGCGCTCGAGAAGCTCGGCGAGTTCAAGGTCGACACCCTGCCGATGAGCAAGCTGGCCGGCTCCGTGCCGGAAGCCCAGCGCATCTACGACCGCGCGGGCTATCGCTGATCCAGCCCCCGCTCGCAGCAAGGAAGGCCGCCTCCGGGCGGCTTTCTTTTTTCTCGCCCCACCCGCTGCCATGCGGGCAGCCCCCAATTTCCGCCACCCGCACCAACTGCGAGCATCCGGACATCTTCCCCGCAAGAACAAGGACGCCTGCATGGACCCCATCCCGCTCGACCTGCCCGCCCTGCAGCAGGCGCGCGCCCGCATCGCCGATGCGGTGATCCGCAGCGCGCAGTGGCAGAACGATCCGCTGTCCGAAGAACTCGGCCTGCCGC
Organism: Thauera sedimentorum; assembly: GCF_014489115.1. Taxonomy (NCBI): domain Bacteria; kingdom Pseudomonadati; phylum Pseudomonadota; class Betaproteobacteria; order Rhodocyclales; family Zoogloeaceae; genus Thauera; species Thauera sedimentorum. The sequence goes on from NZ_JACTAH010000001.1 coordinate 1,914,344, forward strand.
TGCAGCTCAAGCTGGAGAACCTGCAGCGCACCGGCTCGTTCAAGCTGCGCGGCGCCACCCACAAGATCGACCGCCTGCTGGCCAGCGGCCGGCCGCCCGGGGTGATCGCCGCCTCGGCCGGCAACCACGCCCAGGGCGTGGCGCGCGCCGCGGCACTGGCCGGCCTGCGCGCGGTGGTGGTGATGCCGGCCAACGCGCCGATCACCAAGGTGCAGGCCTGCCGCAAGCTGGGTGCGGACGTGCGCCTGGTGGGCGAGAACCTGGAGCAGGCTGCCGACGAGGCGCGGCGCATTGCCGCCGACGAAGGCCTCGCCTTCCTCCACCCCTACGACGACTGGGACGTGATCGCCGGCCAGGCCAGTTGCGGCCTGGAGATGCTGGAGGACGCGCCGGAGATGACGCTCGCCATCGTGCCGCTGGGCGGCGGCGGGCTGATCTCCGGCATCGCGCTGGCGCTCAAGCTGCAGAACCCGGCGATCCGCATCGTCGGCGTGCAGACCGAAGCGGTGGCGCCCTACCGTCGCTTCCTGGTCGACGGTTCGCTGGAAGAAGTGCCGCCCGGCGCGCACACCATCGCAGACGGCATCAAGGTCAAGCGCCCCGGCGAACTCACCCGGCGGGTGATCGCGCAGTACGTGGACGAGATCGTCACCGTGGACGACAACGCCATCGCCGAGGCCATCGTCACCCTGCTCGAGCGCACCCGCACCATCGGCGAAGGCGCCGGCGTGGTCGGCCTGGCCGCGCTGATGCAGAAGAAGATCGCCCAGCGGGAGAACGAGCGCGCGGTGTGCGTGATCTCCGGCGGCAATGTGGACATGACCCTGGTCGGCCGCTCCATCGACTACGGCCTGGCCTCCAGCGGCCGGCTGATGAGCGTGGCGGTCACCATCACCGACGCCCCCGGCCAGCTGATGCGGCTGATCCGCAACGTCGCCGAACTGGGAATGAACATCCGCCACGTCGAGCACCGCCGTGGCGAACTGCACGTGCCGGTGGGCATGACCGAAGTGATCCTGCAGATGGAAACCCGCGACTTCGAGCACCAGCGCGAACTGCTCGCCCACCTGACCGGCGAGGGGCTCACCGTGCGCAATCTGCTGGGCATGTAGCGCCGTCGCTTATCGCGGCCAAGGCCGCTCCTACAAGTTCTGCCCTGGCCTTTCATGGCCAACGGAACCGTAGGAGCGGCCTTGGCCGCGACAAGCCCGCGATCACCCCACCCTAACCCGCCACCGCGCGCGGGTAATGAATCACGTTGTGAAACACCGCCGGCACGGCGCCCGGATTGCGGTAGCCGTGCGCACGGTCGGCGGCGAAGCGGATCGCCTCGCCCTCGGCGAGCGGCGTCCAGCGCCCGTCGACCAGCACCTCCATCGCCCCACGCACCACCAGCACGTATTCGCTCACCCCGGCCTCGTGCGGTTCGGACTGGCGTTCGTAGCCGGGCAGCAGGGTGAGCTCGAAAATCTCGAAGCCGGTGCGCGGCTCGAATGGAAACAGCGGCGCCACCAGCATGCCCTCGCCCGCCGGGCGGGTGCGCAGCGCGTCCGCGCGGCGCAGCAGCGTGTCGGTGCCGGCCGCGGGCGGCGGCTCCAGGAAGCTGGAGAGCGAGCTGCGGAAACCCCCGGCGATCTTCCACAGCGTGGCCACCGTGGGGCTGGATTCGCCGCGCTCGATCTGCCCGAGCATGGCCTTGCTCACCCCGGTCTCGGCCGCTGCGCGGTCCAGGCTCCAGCCCAGCGCCTTGCGCTGCGCGCGCAGGGCCTCGGCGAGATGGCGGTTCGGTTCTTCTACTGCGGTGTCGGTCATCGGTGTATCGGCGTGTTGGATCGAAAATCGAGCTTGTGCGTTATAGCGCACACCTGCTAGGCTGCGTTTGTGCGTTAAAACGCACAACAGTCTATCGCCATCCGGAGCCGCCGTGTTCAAGCATCTCAGCCTCTCGCACCTGTCCGCCGGTTTCATTGCCGTGCTGGTCGGCTATACCAGTTCGGCCGCCATCGTCTTCCAGGCCGCCAGCGCCGCGGGCGCCGGGCCGGCGGAGATCAGCTCCTGGCTGTGGGCGCTGGGCCTGGGGATGGGGGCCACCTGCATCGGTCTGTCGCTCGCCTTCCGCACCCCGGTGCTCACCGCCTGGTCCACGCCAGGCGCGGCACTGCTGGTCACCGCGCTGGCCGGCGTGCCGATGAATGAAGCCATCGGTGCCTTCCTGTTCTCCTCCGCGCTGATCGCCGCCTGCGGCTTCTTCGGCTGGTTCGACCGCCTGATGCGGCATGTACCGCGCACCCTGGCCGCGGCCATGCTGGCCGGCGTGCTGCTGCGCTTCGGGCTGGAGTTGATGGCCTCGCTGCAGACCGACCTCGTTATGGTCGGCGGCATGTTCGTGCTCTACCTCATCGGCCGCCGCGTGCTGCCGCGCTACACCGTGCCGCTGGCGCTCGCCGGCGGGCTGGTGCTGGCCGCCATGCAGGGCGGCATCCGCGTCGAGGCCCTGCAGCTGGAGTTCGCCCGCCCGCTGTTCACCATGCCGGCCTTCTCGGTGTCGACGCTGATCGGCGTCGGCCTGCCGCTGTTCATCGTGACAATGGCCTCGCAGAACCTGCCCGGCCTCGCGGTGCTGCGCGCCAACGGCTACACCGTGCCGGCCGCGCCGCTGGTGGGCTGGACCGGCGCCACCGGCGTGCTGCTCGCGCCCTTCGGCGGCTTTGCCTACAACCTGGCGGCGATCACCGCGGCGATCTGCATGAGCAAGGATGCCGACCCCGACCCCGCGCGGCGCTACCTCGCCTCGGTGTGGGCCGGGGTGTTCTACCTGCTCACCGGGGTGCTGGGTGCCACCGTCGCCGGCCTGTTCGCCGCCTTCCCGCAGGCGCTGATCGCCGCCATCGCAGGGCTTGCGCTACTCGGCACCATCGCTAACAGCCTGGCCGGCGCGCTGGCCGACGAAGCCGAACGCGAAGCGGCGCTGATCACCTTCCTGGTGACCGCCTCGGGCCTGACGCTGGGCGGCATCGGCAGTGCATTCTGGGGACTGGTGATCGGGCTGGCGGCGCTGCAGGCCAACCGCCTGTTCCGCAAGGCGGCCGGCTAAACTGCGGGACCACCCCGCTCCCCGTCCGACCACCATGCAAGCAGACGCCCGCCAGTTCGCCCCCGCCACCGCGCGCAATCGCGACTTCATCCTGCCCATCCTGCAGCGCGTACTGCCCGGGACCGGCACGGTGCTGGAGATCGGTAGCGGCACCGGCGAGCACGCGGTGTATTTTGCCGCGCACCTGCGGGGACTCAGCTGGCAGCCAAGCGACTGCGAGCCGGCGGCGCTGACGTCGATTGCCGCGTGGGTCGAGCACAGCGCCGCACAGAACGTGCGCCCGCCACTTGCGCTCGACGTTCATGCGCCCCGCTGGCCGCTCGCCGAAGCCGCCGCGGTGGTGGCGATCAACGTCATCCACTATTCGCCCTGGGAAGCCACCCCGGCGCTGCTCGCCGGCGCCGCGCGCCTGCTGCCCGCGGGCGGCGTGCTCTACTGCTACGGCCCCTACAGGCGCGGCGGGGCGCACACCGCGCCGAGCAATGCCGAGTTCGACCTGTGGCTGAAGAGCCGCGACCCGCGCTTCGGGGTGCGCGACCTGGAGGCGGTGCAGGCCGAGGCCGAGGCGGCCGGCCTGCTGCTGGAAGAGCTCATCGACATGCCGGCCAACAACTTCAGCCTGGTGTTCCGCCGCGCCTGAGCGCCGGAGGGGTCCGGGGCGGATTCAGCGCCCGCCCTTGGCGCCCTTGCCAGTCTTGGCGGTCTTGGCGGTCTTGCCGTACTGGCGGAACACGATGCGCGCGTCCTCGTGCGCGCGATCCAGCGTGCAGATCGAGGTGTCGTCGTCGTGCCCGCTGAAGAAGTCGTCCGCCTGCGCGCGCATCACCATGGCGATCGCCTCGTCGTCGGCGACGTCGTACTTCTCGGTGATCAGCGTGGTCACCTCGTCCAGGTGCTGCTCGTAGCTCATGGTTTTCGGGCTGCCTTGTCCTGCCATCTTCGTCTTCCTCGTCTTGTTCAGCGCCCGCGCAGCATGTCCACGTAGAGCTGCTCTACCTGCTCGCGCGCCCACGGCGTGCGGCGCAGGAACTTCAGGCTGGAGGCGATGCTGGGCTCGTGGGTGAAGCAGCGGATGTTCACCCGCCGGCCCAGCTGGTGCCAGCCGTAATAGTCCACCAGTTCGGTGAGCAGGCGCTCCAGCGTGACGCCGTGCAGCGGGTTGTTGGCTTGCGTGTTGGTCATCGTGTTCCTGTGTGCGGGCGGCGGCCCCGCCCGCGCGCCTTCATTCGTCTATCCGTCCGCGCCCGGCCTTCACTGTTGCGCGGCGCGCCTTGCCGGCCAGGCGGCGCTCCACCGAGGCGCGGGTCGGCCGGGTCGCGCGGCGCGCGCGCGGCACCGTCGCCACGCCGTCGACCAGCGCCTCCAGGCGACGCAGGGCTTCGGCGCGGTTCTTCTCCAGGCTGCGGAATTCCTGCGCCTTGATCACCACCACGCCGTCGCGGGTGATGCGGTGGTCGCGCAGCGCCAGCAGGCGCTCGCGGATCTCCGCCGGCAGCGAGGAGGCGCGGATGTCGAAGCGCAGATGCACCGCGTTCGACACCTTGTTCACGTTCTGCCCGCCGCTGCCCTGCGCGCGGATGGCGATGAACTCGACTTCCTCGGGCGGGATCGAAATGTGGGGGCGCATGAAGGTATACCGCGGCTGCGAGGCAGCCATTGTAGGAGCATCCGCCGGCCCGTGCGCCCCCGCAAGCGCCGCAAGCCTTCGATGTCCGGCCCAGGCGACGTAAGCTCCCCCCTTGTGACCGCACGCAGAATCCGCCCACGCCGATGAACTACCTCGCCCACGCCTTCCTTGCCGGCCCCTTGCCCGCCGACCGCATCGGCGGCGTGGTGGGGGATTTCGTCAAGGGCCGGCTCGATCCGCTGCCGCCCGGGCTGGACCCCGCGCTCGCGGCCGGGGTGATGCTGCACCGGCGCATCGACAGCTTCGCCGACACCCATCCCGCCTTCCGCCGCAGCCGCGCCCGCGCCAGCGCCGCGCGCCGCCGGGTGAGCGGCATCATGGTCGACCTGTTCTACGACCACTTCCTTGCCCGCCACTGGCAGAGCCTGAGTGCGCAGCATGCGGTGGAAGCGGACCTCGCGGCCTTCACGGCCCGCCTCTACCGCCAGATCGCCGAGCACCCTGCCCCGCTGCCCGCGGCCTTCCTGCCGGTGTTCGAGCGCATGGCCGCGCACGACTGGCTGACCAGTTACCGCGACCCCGCCAACGTGGCGCTGGCGCTCGACCGCATGGCCCGCTACCGCCTGCGCCAGCCCAACCCGCTGGCCGGTGCGGGCGAGGAGCTGCTGCGCGACTACGCCGGCTTCGAGGCCGATTTCCTGGCCTTCCTGCCCGACGCGCTGGATTTTGCCGAATCGGTGCGCGGCGCGCGCGCCATGGCGGACTGAAGGCCCCCGCCGACGGCGCCCGCCGCGGTCCGCGCCCTCACCGCCGCGCCAGCACCAGCAGGTTGCGCGGGGTGAGTTCGCGCGCGCAGAAACGCCCGACCTCCACCTCGAAGCCCCGCTCCGCCAGGCCGAGCGCCAGGTCCAGCACCAGCCATACCTCCAGCGGACGGCGAAAGGCGTGGCGCACCAGCTCCAGCCGTCGCACCTCACCGCGCCGCCGCCAGCCCACGGCCTCCCAGTGTTCCCAATCCACCGTCGTTGGCAACGCCATGTCCGCACGCTGCGCCAGCAGCCGGCAGAAGGCCTCGAAGCTGCCGCCCAGCCAGGCCGCCGGAACCGGGCGAAAGCTGCGCACCGCCTCGCCCTCCAGCGCATTGCGCAGGGCGATGAAGCCGAGCTTCCAGGCCTGGTCGCGGGCCAGGCGCACACGGTCGCGCGCCGGCGCGGTCACCGTCTCGGTCACTGCCAGGCGCAGCGCGCCTTCGTCCAGTTGCAGCGCCGCGTCGCGGCTCAGTGCGCGATAAGCCCCGTCGCTGCCCAGGTGGTAGCAGCACGGGGCGATCTGGTAGGCCAGCGCGCCGTCCTCGCCGGCACCGCGCACCAGCGTGCGGTGCAACTCGCCGCAGGCATGGAGTGCGACCACCGAATGTCCCCGCAGCAGCTCGCGTGCCGGCGCAGCGAGCGCGTCGCCGCACACCGCCCGCTGTGCCACGCCCTGCCGCAGGGCAAGCCGCCCGGTCTCGCCGCACAGCACCGGGTCGATCTCCAGCGACACCACCGGCACCCGGTCGGCCAGCGCCAGCCGCCGGCCCAGATGCCCCTTGCCGGCACACCACTCCAGCAGCGGCGCCGCTGCGGCCGGCATGTGGGTGGCGAAGGCCTCGATCTGGCGGCGCTTGCGCGCAGGAATGCCTTCGTCGAAGCGCGCATCGCATGCCGCCAGCACCCGCTGCGGCAACTCCGCAAACCGGCTCGCCGCGCGCAACTCCGCCAGCAGCGGCAGGCGGGGCAGCAGCCAGGCATCGGCGGCCTCTTCGTCGGTGCTCAGACGATCCACGCTGGCCTCGTCGAGTTCTTCCAGGGCGGCCACCAACGCCGGCCACTGCGCGCACCACGCCGGCCGTGCGACGCGGAAGGGCGCGGGACGCCAGAAGGATTCATGCTGCGCAAGCAGCGACTGGAGTTCGAGGAAGCGGGCGCGGAGCGTCATGGATGCCGGGGATGGTTCGAAGCGTGTGGATACCGGGCAATCCAGCACCGCCCGCAGGCCGGGCACCCGGGAGCGGCGCGATGGATGCTGCCTCGCCGCGGTTATAGCAGCAGCGCGGCGCGGACGGAATGGGCCGCGCCGGCCCGCGCGCGCCTAGCCGGCCATGGCCACCGCGCTGGCACGCGCCCGGTGCAGCTTGCGGTAGCTGTCGATCAGGCGATGGTGCCGGTCCAGCCCCTCCAGCTTCATGCTCGTCGGCGTCAGGCCGAAGAAGCGCACGCTGCCATCCACCGAGCCCATCACCGCGTCCATGCGCGGATTGCCGAACATGCGGCGGAAGTTGGTCTCGTAGTCGTCCAGTTCCAGCTCGTCGTCCAGCAGCACTTCCAGCACCACGTTCAGGGCCTGGTAGAACAGCACGCGCTCGACCGTGTTCTCGTTGTATTGCAGGAAGGCTTCCACCTGCTCCTTGGCCGCCTCGAAGTCCCGCAGCGCGAGGTTGATCAGCAGCTTCAGTTCCAGGATCGTCAGCTGGCCCCACACCGTGTTCTCGTCGAACTCGATGCCGATCAGCGTGATGATGTCGGTGTAATCGTCGAGTTCGCTGTCTTCCAGCCGTTCGAGCAGCGCTTCCAGTTCAGCGTCGTCGAGGCGGTGCAGGTTAAGGATGTCGGCGCGGAATTTCAGCGCCTTGTTGGTGTTGTCCCAGATCAGGTCTTCGACCGGATAGATCTCCGAATAGCCCGGCACCAGGATGCGGCAGGCGGTGGCGCCGAGCTGGTCGTACACCGCCATGTAAACTTCCTTGCCCATGTCTTCGAGAATGCCGAGCAAGGCAGCGGCTTCATCGGCATTGGAGTTCTCGCCCTGGCCGGAGAAATCCCACTCGACGAACTCGTAATCGGCCCTGGCGCTGAAGAAGCGCCACGACACCACGCCGCTGGAATCGATGAAGTGCTCGACGAAGTTGTTCGGCTCGGTCACCGCATTGCTCTCGAAGGTGGGCTGCGGCAGATCGTTCAGGCCTTCGAAGCTGCGCCCCTGCAGCAACTCGGTGAGGCTGCGCTCCAGCGCCACCTCCAGGCTGGGATGCGCGCCGAAGGAGGCAAACACCCCGCCGGTGCGCGGGTTCATCAGGGTGACGCACATCACCGGGTAGGCCCCGCCCAGCGAGGCATCCTTTACCAGCACCGGAAAGCCCTGCTTCTCCAGTTCCTCGATGCCGGCCAGGATGCCGGGATACTTGGCCAGCACCTCCGGCGGCACGTCGGGCAGCGCGAGTTCGCCTTCCAGGATCTCGCGCTTGACCGCCCGCTCGAAGATCTCCGACAGACACTGCACCTGCGCTTCGGCCAGCGTGTTGCCGGCGCTCATGCCGTTGCTGAGATACAGGTTGTCGATCAGGTTGGACGGGAAGTAGACCACCGCGCCGTCCGACTGGCGCACATAGGGCAACGCGCAGATGCCCCGCTCCACCGCGCCGGAGTTGGTGTCGTACAGGTGCGAGCCGCGCAGCTCGCCTTCCGGGTCGTAGATCCGCCGGCAGTGCTCGTCGAGCATCCCGGCCGGCAACGCATCGTCGCGACCGGGCTTGAACCAGCGCTCGTCCGGGTAATGCACGAAGGGCGCGTCGGCAAAATCCTCGCCCCAGAACTGGTCGTTGTAGAAATGGTTGCAGTTCAGGCGCTCGATGTACTCGCCCAGCGCCGAGGCCAGCGCGCTTTCCTTGGTCGCCCCCTTGCCATTGGTAAAGCACATCGGCGAATGCGCGTCGCGGATATGCAGCGACCACACATTGGGCACCAGATTACGCCAGGAGGCGATCTCGATCTTGATCCCCAGGTCCGCCAGCACCCCCGACATGTTGGCGATGGTCCGCTCCAGCGGCAGGTCCTTCCCCAAAATATAGGTACTCGCCTCCGAATCCGGATTGACCGCCAGCAGGGCCTGCGCGTCCGCATCCAGATTCTTCACTTCCTCGATCACGAACTCCGGCCCGGTCTGCACCACCTTCTTCACCGTGCAGCGCTCGATGGAACGCAGGATGCCCTGGCGGTCCGCAGCGGAAATATCCTCCGGCAACTCGACCTGGATCTTGAAGATCTGCTTGTAGCGATTCTCCGGGTCGACAATATTGTTCTGCGACAGGCGGATGTTGTCGGTCGGAATATTGCGGGTATCGCAGTACAGCTTCACGAAGTAAGCCGCGCACAAGGCCGACGACGCCAGAAAGTAATCGAACGGCCCCGGCGCCGAGCCATCGCCCTTGTAGCGGATGGGCTGATCGGCCACTACCGTGAAATCGTCGAACTTGGCCTCCAGGCGAAGCTTGTCGAGAAAATTGACCTTAATTTCCATGTGGGAATCCAGCAGCGGCGTTCGACGAAAAATTGGCCGCCATTATCGCCGTTTTTCCGGTGCGGAATCGGTTTTTCTCTGGACTTGAAAGAGTCGGCGAGCGGGCCCGGGCGCCAGCATGTGCTAGCGCGTCTGGCCGATGGAGGAGAGGCGCGTAGGCTCTGACGGTCAGTAGCCCCCGCGGTGTCGAGCAGCCGCCTCCGGCGGGCAAGCCTCGCCCATTTCGACGGGGTGCTATCGACCCGATGCTGTCGTTCAGCCTTCAGGGAAGCTGTCGCTCAACGATCATCTCCAATCGCGGCGCAGCCGGCTGCATGAGAATGCGGGTAGCGTCCGGTACGCCGGTCTCAAAGAGACCTTTCGGCACTATTTAGGTCCGTTTAAGGAGGCGGCACCCGAGCTTTGTGTCCCCAAACCTCAACGCCAACGCTTCGGTGACTTCGTACCAACCATGATGACTACCGCTTCCATGATTTGCCCCTAAGCAAGAGCACTGACATTCGAATCCCATAGCATTGATGCAGGACGGCGAGCACACTTCCTTTTCTCGATAGGGCTGGATGATGTAGACGCTTCCGAACCGGTCCAATATTGTTCTTACCACCTCGTTGAATCGTGACGCTGGAAGTTCCCAATACCTCTTCTCTTTGTTCCAGACGGGTTCTCTCTTCCGTGGAGCGCTCTTTAGCCACTCTCTGTTCTTTGGATCATACGGAACCCGCAGGCGAATCGGCTTGGACCCGCCACGACGCAGTACAACGGGAACTGTCCCATTGCCCCAAATCTTGTTTGCGTCTTGAAGCTCGCTTTCCATTACAACGCCGAAGGCCAGACATGAGCAGCGGCCGACCGGCGTAGCCCGTTGGACGTTGGCCCGATGATGGGGTTAGGAAACATCGTATCCAGAGGCTTTGAGGTCTTTCATAATCCCATAGGCGACCTCTTCGACTGATTTTTCGTACCGCTTGTAGATCAGCCCATGGACATCACTTGGTAATGCGACGTCTCCTGTGTAGACGCAGCACACCCGTGACCTCCCAAGGCGACCAACAAAATAGCCGAACTCGAATATCACATTCGGTCTCGCTCGCTTCTCCTTTGCTCGCTCCGCGTCAGGCTTATCATCTTCGCAGGCTAGATAGGCAACTTCGTCAGGGGTGAGCAGAATGAAGGCGTAGCCAACATCGGCATGTTTCTCGAATTTCTCAATGACTGTTAGTCCTTCATCCGCCTGCCGATGAAGAACGATCGGATCAAGCCCAATCTCGTGTAGGAACACCTCCAAGCTGGTCTTCGCCAGCTCATCGCGACCGTGAACCACGAACACCTTTTTGCTACGTGTTGTAGGGTCACTCGGGCTGTGCTTGGACGTCTCTGCGACTTGGACTGATGATGCAAGCGGGTAGAGCTCAAGACGCTCAACGATCGAATCGAGGCGGCGCAGCTTTTCGGTGATCGACTCGTGATGCTTCGCGATCATTTGACCGAGCGACTCGCGACCCATCGACATTGCCGCGATGCCCCACCATGAGTACTCATCCGAAAGTTCGTCGGTAGTGAAGAGTTGTTTAAGAAGCTCCACATTGAATTCAGACCACTTTCGGTAGGCATGCTTTGATTCGTCAAGGGCATTCGGCGTATTGATCTGGGTCTTCGTCAACTCCTGGCCGAGCTCAATCCGCTCCGCTAAACGGCGCCGAGCCTCGTCTCGCGGAACAGCGAGCTCGATTGGACGTTTCGGCTCCGCTTTTGGTGGTGTCTTCCTCGCCAAAACTACCTCCGTGGATTGATTTTTTGTTGCCTAATATTGTTTTAGGGAGACAGAAATACTGCATAACACCGAGCGTTCCGCATAACATCGGCCTAGCGACGCGAACAAAGTCGGCTTGCACGCTAGCGATAAACGGTGTGCGCGGCACCTTATTGCAGCCATAACACCTCGTAAGATCCATCGCCGAACGCCTGCGTCATCAGGATCGCAGCATACGGCTCGCGAAAGACCATGTCTATCGGATACCTTATTACGGCGGAGCGGATGATCTTAGCGCTACCTGTTCGTGAGGTAGCCCCGGCCGATTGCCCACAAGCCCGGCGGCGACTGGCCGCTTTCTTGTGCTCTGGCGGAGTGACCGATCCTGGCCGGAACTTACCGATCGTCCCCGACCGAGACCGGCCGCTGTCGCCCCCCGAACGGTAGCTCTCGACAGCTGTGAAGGACCGTGCGCGCCTAAGCTGCCGTTCATAGCGGAAAGCAGCCGTCGCATCGGGGCACGTGGGGTAACGATGCGGAAAGCGACACAACACGCGCTCGTCGATTGGCCCGAGCCCCCTGAACCCGATGCATGCTCCTCAGTTTCAGAGTGACTATATTCCGAGCACCTTGAGGGCCGCATCTAGCACGCCCTCAATGCCTCTCGCTCCCGATCCTGAACGGGAGCCACGGCTAGGCATTTCCTCGTACAGCACATAGCCAAAGTCACCAGTAAAACGGTCCTTTAACAAGTGCTTCTTCCCGGTCAGATATGCGCCAAAGGTCTGGCTTCTGTGCGTTGAATACCCGAGATTTGCGGTGAAACCGAGTGTGCAGTCCTGATCGACGTCGCGCCCCATTCCCACGTACTCAATTCGAACCCCGCGCGCGCCTTTAGCAATCAGGGTCACCGGACCGTGAAAGACCAGATATCGGAACTGAAGCGTCATCCAAGCGTGCAGACTGAGGACGCGCCAGTGACTGGTGATTCTGACCGGCCGTTCCGCTTCTTGGACAACGCCAACGAGACTGCGAGGATGGAAAACCATCGCCGAACCATCTGGCACATAGAGCAAAGCGAGTTCGGTCAGGGAGTCACGGCCAGCGGACAAAACCACAGACTGCGGCACGTCAGAGGTCACGCGGGTTAGATTAAACAAGCCCGCCGCAATACTTGTCAGAAGGTAAGAGCCACGCAGGACCGCGCAAGTACCGCTACTGCAGGCTTCCGGGACGCTCTGCAGGTAATGCGGCTGCACGAGGAGTTCCATCCCTTTGTTAAGAATAACCGTCTGCGAGATACCCGAACGCAAGCTGCCTTCGTCCCCAACCTGCGTATCGACTCTACCGGTCGATTCTGGAACCAGGCAGATCGGCGGGCGGCGGGAGGCGAGTGGCACTCCGACGTAGTAAAGCAGAGGCCGCAGGACAAGCGGCAATAGTATGATCGAGGCAAGCAACATCAGAGCGGTTGGAAGAACCGCCTTCAGCGGGGTGATGATCCATTGGAGCCAGTAGTTTTTCAGACGCTCTTCTCGAGCGGCTATTTCGGCGATTAGCTCATTATTTACTGCGTCAGCAACACTCCGGTCATACTGAAAAGCAGAAACGACATTTACGTCGTTCCGAAGCTGCTGAAGGCGTGCCACCTGGGCATCTATGCTTGCTGCGGTCGAGGCGGCTTCCACGACAGCGGTACGCAGCTGGTCAAGCTCCCGTCGAACCTTTTCGGGATCAACGTATTCATTTGAGATGGCTCGCCAAAACCCTTGGGTAGGTGGAAGAGATTGGTATTCTGCGTTCTTCTTTTCCCAGAGCGCATACAGCTCAACGTGCTTGCGCCGAGCCTCTGGTTGCGCCCTGACCGCCTCCTCCCCTTGGTCCTTGAAACTCAAGAGCTTCTCAACCGCCGGAAGGAGTTTGCCGATAAAGTGCCGTTCTTGCTCAAGTGCTGAAATTCTTACACGAAGACCCGCAGATTCAATAATCGCCTGCGCCGGGTTCATAAGGTTCGGTAGTTTTGACGCATCGCGCAGTTCAGCCTTTGCTGCGAGAATCTGACCGTCAAGCGAAACTAGCCTTTCGTTTAGCGCGCTCGCAGACATCAGCGGCAATTCTTTCGCCGCCTCGTGAGTTCGTGCCTCGACGGTTTGAGCTAACGAAATCACGCCCCCCTGCTTTTGGTGAAGCAGGTCCAAGGCCGCTTCGTCCTCGTTAAACTGCCGAAACAGAGGGAGCTCCCTCTGCACAAGGTAGCCGACTGAAAGGACGAGAATGATCGCTATCAGCCAGGTAAATCGTTGAAAAGCCCAATGAAAGACGACCGTGAAGATAATTCGCATCTGCTCAAGCTCGGTTCTTAGTTTAGTTCCGGGGAGGAAGGCGGAGGATGTGTCGATCCACTCAATCTACTACGATAGTATATTTTTATGATTCCCTTGCCGTCATAAAAGCGCATGCATAAAACGGTGCGCTTACGGTAGTAGGCGTAAAGCATACCGCGCAGCGCGGATGACCGCTATCTGGATCGGATGGCGACCGGCCGCTTCTGGCCGATTGCTGCCAAGCGACGCTGCTCACGGCACCACTCGCACGGCCCCTCCCGCACACTCCCCTTTCCGCTTTGTGCAAGCCCACAACCCGGCTATCGTGAAGTGAGTCCATCGCGGAGCGTCGCCATGAGCACGAGAACCGTTTCCGAGCACGCGCTGCTGGTGCGCATCAACCAGAAGCTGGAGAAGCGCGGGCAGGTGATGCGCCGGGCGCACGAGAGCGTCGTCGCGCAGGCGCCGGGCGGCTATCACCTGATCGACGTGAGCACGAACTTCCCCGAACGCGAGCATTGCGACCTGGAGGAATGGGGGCGCGAGCTGGGCGTGCTGGACGACGACGAGGAAGTCGTGGCGGGCGACTGAGGCGCCCGTCCGCAGGAAGCATCCGCCCCGCGCTGTAAGGTCTCCCCTCCCTCAGCCGACCATACGGTATCGACACTGCCGGAGCACGTTCGATGCCCAGGAAAGCGCTGGCGAGCCTGACGCTGATCGCGGCCGCGACCTTGACCGCCCCGCAGGCGCTGGCCGCCGCCGGTTGCAGCGCGGAAAGTCCCGCACACACGGTGGCGCTGGTGGAGCTGTACACCTCGGAAGGCTGCAGCAGCTGCCCGCCGGCGGACCGCTGGCTGAGCACCCTGCCCGGCGGGCTGGGCGCCGACCGCCTGGTGCCGCTGGCGCTGCACGTCGATTACTGGGATTACATCGGCTGGCAGGATCCCTACGCGCAGGCGCAGTTCACCGCGCGCCAGCGCCGCCTGGGGCAGTTGTCCGGCTCGCGCACGATCTACACCCCCGAGGTCTTCGTGGGCATGCGCGAGCTGCGCGGCTGGCACAACGGCAGCACGTTCGCGCGCCAGATACAGGCAGTGAATGCGCAGCCGGCGCGCGCCGCCATCGCTCTGGCAATGCGTCCGCTGGACGGCCGCGAGGTGGAGCTCGAAGCACGCTTCGCGCTGCCCGCCGGGCAGCAAGGCGGGGCACTGCAGGGCGTGCTGGTGCTCTATGAGGACAAGCTGGTCTCCGACGTGCGCCGCGGCGAGAACGCCGGCGTCACGCTGGGCCACGACCGCGTGGTGCGCCGCTGGCTGCCGCGCGTGCTGGAAGCCGGCGCCGCGGCGCAGGTGCTGCGCGAGACCGTCGCGCTGCCGGCCGGATGGAATCCGGCGAATCTGGGCGCGGCGGCCTTTGTCGAAGATATGAGCGGCGGCGAAGTGCTGCAGGCGCTCGCCCTGCCCGGCTGCCTGGCGGCCGGCGGCTGAAGCGCTTGCACCGAACCGCGCAAAGGAGGACACCATGAACCGACGTCAAACGCTCCACACCCTGCTGGGGGCCTCGCTGTTCCCGCTCGGCGGCTACCGCGTCGCCAGCGCGGCGGATGCGGACGGCCCCACGCTGGTCAAGTCCGACGAGGAATGGGCCAAGCTGCTGCCCCGCCCGGCTTTCGAGGTGCTGTTCGAGGAGGCCACCGAGCCGCCCGGCACCAGCCCGCTGAACGACGAGAAGCGCGCGGGCACCTACATCTGCGCAGCGTGCTTCCAGCCGCTGTTCGACAGCGCCACCAAGTACGACAGCGGCACCGGCTGGCCGAGCTTCTGGCAGCCGCTGGCCGGCGCCGTGGGCACCAAGCTGGACTTCAAGCTGATCTGGCCGCGCACCGAGTACCACTGCGCGCGCTGCGGCGGACACCAGGGCCACGTCTTCGACGACGGCCCCAAGCCCACCGGCAAGCGCTACTGCAACAACGGCCTCGCGCTGCGCTTCGTGCCGCGCAGTGAGCCGCTGCCGGAGCTGCGTACATGAACACCCCGCATCCGGCGATCCGGCTGGCGCTCGCAGGCGCGCTCGCCCTGGCGCTGACCGCCTGCACCGCGGCAGATGGACCGGCGCCAACCGGCGACGGGACCAAGACCATTCCCGCAAACGCGGCGACAGCGATCTTTGCCAGCGGCTGCTTCTGGTGCACCGAGGCGGATTTCGAGAAGCTGCCGGGCGTCTTCGAGGCCGAATCCGGCTACATCGGCGGCAAGACCGCCAACCCGAGCTACCAGGAGGTGACCACCGGCGCCACCGGCCACGCCGAGGCGGCGCGGGTGTATTACGACCCCGCACGCATCAGCTACGAGCAACTGCTGGAACACTACTGGCGCAACGTGGACCCGACGGTGAAGGACCGCCAGTTCTGCGACATCGGCAACCAGTACCGAAGCGGCATCCACTATCTGGACGAGGAACAGCGCCGCGCCGCCGAGGCCAGCCGCGATGCGCTGGCGCAGAGCGGAAAGTTCGAGCGCATCCACACCGAAATCGTTGCCGCGGATACCTTCTACCCGGCCGAGGAATATCACCAGGACTACTACAAGAAGAATCCGATTCGCTACAACTACTACCGCAGCGGCTGCGGGCGCGATGCGCGGCTGGAGCAGTTGTGGGGGAAGAAGGAGTAGAAGCGGGCTTGCCCGCGATTGCGGCGTTCGCTTTGCCACGGCCACATCGCGGCCAAGGCCGCTCCTACATCTGCCTGTGCTTGCCGTGAGCACCAATCGATGTCATGCGGGTAGGAGCGGGCTTGCCCGCGATTGCGGCGTTCGCTCTTCCCGGCGGCCGGATCGCGGCCAAGGCTGCTCCTGCATTTGCCTGCGCCTGCCGTGAGCACCAAGCGATGTCATGCGGGTAGGAGCGGGCTTGCCCGCGATTGCGGCGTTCGCTCTTCCCGGCGGCCGGATCGCGGCCAAGGCCGCTCCTACGGGGGCGGTTCAGATGTAGGTGGCCGGCTTCCTCGGCGCATGGCGCATGTGCAGCGACAGCCCGAGTGCGGCCATGTGGCTGGACACGCGCCCCAGGATCGTCTGCGCCAGCGGCAGGAACTCCACCTCTTCGAACTGCGCGTGCGCCCGGTAGCGGGCGACGAAGCGTTCGAGTTCGGCCACGTCCAGATGGCTGTCCTGCCCACGCGCGACGCGCTTGAGCTCGGCTTCCAGCCGTTTCCACGAGGATTCCAGCTCGCGGTGCTCGTCGGTGAGCCGCTTCGCCAGCACCTGCACCTGATCGCGCTCGGCGCCCTTCTCCGCGCTGGCGAGCACCGCGGGGAAGAGTTCGCGCTCTTCGTCCAGGTGGTGCTCGAAGATCGCCTCGCGGAAGAACTCCAGCGCGCCGGCGGCGATCTCGCGCGCACGGGCGGCCGGGTCCAGCAGGGCCGGCAGCTCGTTCAACACGTCCAGGCGCTTGAGGATGCCGGCGTGGCAGTGGGAGAAGTCCTGGACCGGCGCGTTGCCGGTGGCGCTGTCATTGGGCGTGCTCATGCTCTGGTATCCATGTCGTGGTAGGGCGCGCTCAGCGCGCGGTCATCAATGCCGGCAGCCAGGTGGAGATCTGCGGCACCGCGGCGATCAGCACCAGCACCAGCATGACCGCCAGCAGGAAGGGCGCGGTGGCGCGGAACAGCGGCCCCATGCGGATGTCGGCCTGGACGATGGCGATGTACAGCCCCGGGCCGACCGGCGGGGTGACCAGGCCGATCACCGTGGCCACGGTGCACACCACGCCGAAGTGGATCGGGTCGATGCCCAGGCTGGTGACCACCGGCATCAGCAGCGGCACCACCACGATCAGCACGCTGATGCTCTCCAGGAACATGCCGAGCAGCAGCATCATGACGATGACCAGCAGCAGGAAGACGAAGGGCGAATCGGTGAGCCCCTGCATGGCCTCGACCACCAGGTCGGGCACGCCTTGGAAGGCCAGCACCCAGCTCAGCACCGAGGCGGCGGCGATCAGGCCGGTGATGGTGGCGGTGTTGATGCCCACTTCCAGCAGGATGCGGCCGAGCTCGCGCACATGGATCTCGCGGTAGGCCAGGCCCAGTGCCAGCGCGATGACCGCGGCGACGGCGCCGGACTCGGTGGGCGTCATCACCCCGGCCATGATGCCGCCGATGACCACCACCGGGATCACCGCCGGCACCAGGCCTTCGACCAGCACGCGGAGCGAGGCCGCGCGGTCGCCACGCTGGCCGGCCGGCAGGCCGGGGCCGAGCAGGCCGGGGCCGAGCAGGCCGAACAGCACGATCACCAGCGCCAGCGCGCTGACCAGCAGCACGCCGGGCAGGATGCCGGCAATGAACAGCGGAGCGATCGGCTGCACCGCGACCACGCCGTAGATGATCATCAGCATCGACGGCGGGATGATCGGCCCGAGCAGGCCGGCGGACACGGTGACCGCGCCGGAGAACGCGCGGTCGTAGCCGGTGCGCTCCATGGCCGGGATCATCACCTTGCTCATCACGCCGATCTGCGCGATCGCCGAACCGAGGATGGAGGCCGCCATGGCGTTGGTGAACAGGTTGGCGTAGGCCAGCCCGCCCCTGAGGCCGCCGACCAGCACCTCGGCCACCGCGATCAGGCGCTGGGTGAGCCCGGCCTTGTTCATGATCTCGCCCACCAGCAGGAACAGCGGGATGGCCAGCAGGCTGTTGATCTCCAGCGCGCCGTAGAACTGGATGGGCACCGAATCGAACAGCACGGCGAGGTCGGCGGTGGCCATGAACACCAGCGCGCTGACCAGGATGGTGCCGAGGATGGGCAGGCCGGCGAACAGCAGGCCGAAGAACACGATCAGGGTGATCATCGCGCACCTCCGGCGAAGGCGCGCAGCTCGCGCAGGATGGCGGCCAGCTGGTGCCAGGCCATCATCGCCGCGGCCAGCGGCAGCACGGCGTAGTTCCACCAGCGCGGCAGCTGGGTGGTGGCGCCCAGTTCGATGCGCACCTCGGGGCGGGCGATCCACTCCCAGCCGAGCCAGCTGAGAAAGGCGAACAGCCCCAGCATGACCACGCCAAGCGCGGCGGACAGCCCGTGGCGCGCGCGCGGCGAGAGCGCGTTGGGCAGGAAGTCGATGGTCACCAGCTGGCCGTGGCGCACCAGCAGCGACAGGCCGAACAGGGTGGCGAACACCAGCATCTGCACGGAGATTTCCTCCGCCCAGAACAGCGGCGCGCCGAAGAAGTAGCGCATCACCACCTGCGCCACCATGATGCAGGCGATCGCGCCGGTGAATGCCACCACCAGGCCGCGCTCGATCCAGGCCAGGCCGTGGTCGGCCTTCTGTATGTATTCCAACACTGTCGGGACTCCTCAGTGCGGTGCGAGCGCACGGGCGGAGGCCATGCCGGCCCCCTGCCCGCGCGCGTCACGGATGTGACTCGGTGCTCCGGTGAGCCACGCGGCTCAGAGCGCCTTGGCCTGGCCGTAGAAGTCGGCGATCAGCGGGTTGCGGGCGATGTACTGCTCGCGCACCTTGCCACCCACCGCCTGGAAGGAGGCCACGTCCGCCTGGATGACCTGGGCGCCGTCGGCGCGGGCCTTGTCCAGGTTGGCCACGTCGGCGTCGATGGCGGCCTTGAAGCCCCAGGTCTCGGCGTCGGCGACCACCTTGGCGATCATCTCGCGTTCGGCCGGCGAGCGGCTGTCCCACCACTTCTTGGAGACCACGATCACCGCCGGGAAGGCCATGTGGCCGGTCAGGGTGAGGTTGGGCGCCTGCTGGTGGAATTTCAGTCCGACCAGCGCATCGAGGTCCACATCCACCGCGTCGAGCAGCTTGGTGGTCAGCGACGGGGCGATCTCGGAGAGCGGCATCGCGGTGGGTGCGGCGCCATTGGCGTTCCACCAGTCGTTGTACACCGGGTTGGGGAAGGAGCGGATCTTCTTGTTCGCCAGGTCGGCGGCCGAGGCCACCGGCTGCAGCGAGAGCACGTGGCGCATGCCGGCGAAGGCGTAGCCCAGGCCGACCAGGCCGTGCTTGTCGAGGCGGCGGAGCATCTCGCGCGCGGCCGGGGTGGCCGCGGCGCGCGAGGCGTGCTCGACGTCGCGGAACACGTAGGGCAGCGACCAGCCGAGGAAGGCTTCCTCGCGATTGGACATGGCGCCCACGGTGAACACGCCGAACTGCTGCGCGCCGGCCTGCATCAGGTTGATCATCTGCGCCTCGTTGCCGAGCTTCTGCAGCGGGCTGACCGCGATCTTCATCTTGCCGCCGGAGGCGGTGGCGAGATCGGCGGCGATCTTCTCCGAGACCTGGTGCCAGACGTGGGTGGGCGGGGTGATGTGGCCGAGCTTGAGGCTCTGCGCACCAGCGCCGGCGGCGGTGGCGCCGAGGACCAGGCCGGCGAGCGCGGCGCGTGCGAATCGAGCGAATCGGGTGATCTTCATGGTTTGTCTCCGGATGTGCTTGTTATAAGTGTGGACGAGTCATTGCGCGTCCGGCTGCAGGGCCGGTGCCGCGCGGCGGAAGGCGTCGAGTTCGCCGCAGGCGCGGTCGACCGCGACGATGTTGGGGTAAGGCGAAAGGTCGACCTGGAAGCGGCGCGCGCTCTCGACCTGCGGCACCAGATACACGTCGGCGAGCGTCGGCACGTTGCCGTGGCAGAAGGCGCCGCGTGCGGGGTCGGCGGCCAGCAGGGCCTCGAGGGCGTCGAAGCCGGCGCCGATCCAGGTGGCGCACCAGGCCAGCACCGCGGCCTCGTCCTGGCCGAGCTGGCGGCGCAGGTATTCCAGCACCCGGCGGTTGTTGAGCGGGTGGATGTCGCAGCCGACGATGGCGGCCAGCGCCCGCACCCGCGCACGCGCCGCCGGGTCGGCGGGCAGCAGCGCGGGCGTGGGGTAGCGCTCTTCCAGCCACTCGATGATGGCCGGCGACTGGGTCAGGGTGAGTTCGCCGTCGGTGAGCGCGGGCACCAGGGCCTGCGGATTGAGCGCACGGAAGGCGGCGCCGAGGTGTTCCTCGGTGCGCAGGTCCACCGGCACGTAGTCGTAGGCGATGCCCTTGAGGTTGAGCGCGATGCGCAGGCGGTGCGAGGTGCCGCTGCGGAAGAAGTTGTACAGCTTCATCGCCGCCGCCCTCAGGTGCGCGCCAGGCAGTTGTCGGCGTTCCAGCCGTACAGCCATTCCATGGCGTCGTAGAAGCGCTCGGCGGTGCGGCCCTTCCACAGCTCGTTCCTCACCAGGCGCTCGACGCCCTTGGCGTGGTAGATGCGCCCCATCTCGCGCGAGGACAGCACGATGCGCGCGGTACGCGCGATGCGCGAACGCTGGTACAGGTCGAAGGCGCGGGCGAAGTCGTTGTCATGCACGCGCAGCGCCTCGCCCAGCGTCACTGCGTCCTCCAGCGCCATGCACGCACCCTGCGCCATGTACTGCGTGGTCGGGTGGGCGGCGTCGCCCAGCAGGGTGGCGCGGCCAAAAGTCCATTGGCCGATCGGCTCGCGGTCGGCGGTGGCCCAGCGCTTCCAGCTCTTGGGCAGGTCGATGAGCTGGCGGGCCTTGGGGCAGATGCCCTGGAAGTAGCTCTGCACCTCTTCCGGGCTGCCTTCGGTGACGCCCCACTCTTCCTGCTCGCGGCTGTGGAAGGTGACCACCACGTTGTACTGCTCACCGCCGCGCAGCGGGTAATGCACCAGGTGGCAGTTGGGCCCCACCCAGATGCTGGCCGCGTTCCACTGCAGCTCGGCGGGGAAATCCTGCTTGTCCACCACCGCGCGGTACACCACGTGGCCGGTGACCCGCGGCGGGTCATTGACGTACTGCGCGCGCACCACCGACTTGACGCCGTCGGCGCCGATCAGCGCCAGGCCGTGGTGGGCATTGCCGTGCTGGTCGAACACGGTCACGCCTTCGTCGTCCTGCTCGATGCGCTCCACCCGGGTCGAGGTGAGGAACTCCACCCGGCCGGTCTCCTGCGCGCCTTCGAGCAGCGACAGATGCACGTCCACCCGGTGGATGACCGCGTAGGGGTTGCCGAAGCGCTTGCGGAAGGCCTCGCCGGTGGGGATGCGGCCGACCAGGGTTTCGTCGAGCGCATCGTGCATCACCATCTCATCGGTGTACACAGCGCGGCCGCGCGCCTTCTCGCCCACGCCCAGGGCGTCGAAGGCGTGGAAGGCGTTGGGGCCGAGCTGGATGCCGGCGCCGATCTCGCCGATCTCCGGCGCCTGTTCCAGCACCTTCACCGCAAAGCCGCGGCGCACCAGCGCGAGCGCTGCCGCCAGGCCGCCGATGCCGCCGCCGGCGACGATCACGGGTCGTTGTTGGCTCATGTCTCTCTCCTCTCTCTTCGTCCGTCCGCCTGGGGGCGGCTTATTCGGCCGCGCCGATGGTCAGCGCGATCCCGCCGACGCGGTCGATGTGGCCGGCCAGGCGGTCGCCCGGCTTGACCGCGCCCACGCCTTCCGGGGTGCCGGTGTAGATCAGGTCGCCGGGCTGCAGGTGGTAGAACTTCGACAGGTCGGCGATCAGCTCGGGGATGCTCCAGATCAGCTGCGACAGGTCGGCCGACTGGCGGGGTTCGCCATTCACCTCCAGACGGATCGCCCCGCTGCCGAGGATGTCCAGCTCGCCGATCGGGACGATCTCGGCACATACTGCGGACAGCTCGAAGTCCTTGCCCAGATCCCAGGGCCGGCCCTGCTCGCGGGCCACCAGCTGCAGGTCGCGGCGGGTCATGTCCAGGCCGGCGGCGTAGCCGTAGATCAGGCTGGCGGCATCGGATTCGGTGACGCGGAAACCCGGCGCGCCGATGGCGACCACCAGCTCCATCTCGTGGTGGTAATTGCTGGTGCCGGTGGGGTACGGCACGGTGGCGCCGGATTCGACCAGCGTGGAAGCAGCCTTGGTGAAGTAGAAGGGCTGCGCATTGGCCTTGTCGACCGGCACGCCCATCTCCACCGCGTGGGCGTGGTAGTTGCGGCCCACGCAGAAGATGCGATTGACCGGGTAGCGCGCTTGCAGGCCGCGCACCGGCAGGGAGTACACCGGGGGCGGGGTGAACAGGTATTGGGTCTGGCTCATGTCGGGTGTCTCTGTGGGTTCTGTCGGGAAATCAGGCACGCACTTCGTAGACGCCGAGCTTCCTGTGCAGCGGCGACTCGTCGGCGACGAAGACGAAGGCGGGCCGCTCGGCCGAGCGGTTGCTCAGGGTGATCGGCACGTAGCCGGGCACGCAGCAGGTGTCGGCTTCGGCCAGGGTGAAGCTGGCGCCGTCCGCGCTGACCTGCGCGCCACCTTCGATCTGGTGGAACACGGTGGCTGGCGAGCGCGCCGGCAGCTGCAGGGTTTCGCCCGGGCGCAGCATCAGCGCTGAGTAGCCGAGGATGGCCTGGCAGTCGGCGCCGGATTCCGGGTTCACATAGGCCACCTGCACCGCCTCGATCTGCGGTTCGGCCTCGGCCAGCGCGAGCAGCGCGGCACGCACCTCGGCCCACGGGTAGCGCAGCATCGGGAAGCGCTTGTCGGCGCGCGCGAACACCGGCGAGGGCACCACCCCGCCGCGCCGGTAGGCACGCTCGGTGGCCTGGGCCTCGACCTGCTGGGCCTCGCCCTCGGTCACGTAGGAGGCTTCCATGTAATAGACCAGCGGCAGGTCGAGCACGTCCAGCCACACCACCGGCGCCTTGCCGTCGTGGCCGTGCTCGTGCCACAGGCCGGTGGGGGTGAGGATCAGGTCGCCGCGGCTCATCGGGCACTTCTCGCCATCGACCGTGGTGTAGGCGCCCTCGCCTTCCACGATCATGCGCACCGCGTTCGGCGTGTGTTTGTGCGCCGGCGCCCATTCGCCCGGCAGCAGCAGCTGCATGCCCAGGTAGATCGCCGCGCTGGCCTGCATCTTCTCCAGCCCGTGGCCCGGGTTGGCCAGCACCAGCACGCGGCGCTCGGCCTTCTCGATCGGGGTCAGTTCGCCGGCCTTGAGCAGCAGCGGGCGCAGCGCTTCATACGACCAGCTCACCGGCCTGGTGCGCCGCGTGGGCACGCCCGGCGGCAGCACCGCGCGCAGGCTGGGCCACAGCGGCACCAGGTTGTGTGCGTCGAGCGCGTCGCGGTAGTCCTGCGGCAGTTCGTCGAGTCGTCCGAGTTCCAGCATTGTTCGCTCCTCCAGCGTTTCGGTCGCCGCTCCGGCTGTCCCGACCGGGATTGGCCCGGTCGCAGCGGGCGGCGATGCGTTGTGTGGAGTGCAATCTATCGAGCGAGCTTTATTCCGTCGACGCATGGCGTGGAATAATGCGATTTCGAAAATCGAATAGTGAGCCGAGGATGAGCACCCCCGACCTGCGTCCGCTGATGGTCTTCGATGCGATCTACAAGACGCGCAGCGTCAGCCGCGCCGCCGAGCAGCTGGAGCTTGGCCAGCCGGCGGTGAGCATCGCCCTGGGCAAGCTGCGCGATCACTTCGGCGACCCGCTGTTCGTGCGCACCTCGGCCGGCATGGAGCCCACGCCGCTGGCGGCCGAGCTCGCCGGCCCGATCCGCAACGCGCTGGACGCGCTGGACGAGGCGCTCGGCCACCGCGCGCTGTTCGACCCGGCCAATTCCGAGCGCAGCTTTCGCATCTGCATGACCGACATCACCCACCTGGTGCTGCTGCCCCGCCTGTGGCGGCGGCTGCGCGCCACCGCGCCCGGGGTGAGGATCGAGATCTCGCCGCTGTCGGCCGACACCGGGCGCCTGCTGGAAGCGGGCGAGGCCGACCTCGCCGTGGGCTTCATCCCCGACCTGGAAGCCGGCTTCTACCAGCAGGCGCTGTTCCGCCAGCAGTACGTCTGCCTGGCCAGCGCAGACCACCCGCGCATCCGCGGCGGACTCAGCCTGGCGCAGTACCAGGCCGAGGACCACGCGGTGTTCAGCACCTCGGGCACCGGCCACCAGGTCATCAACCAGGAGATTGCCCGCCAGGGCATCACCCGACGCATCGTGCTCAACATCCCCAACTTCCTCGGCGCCGCCTTCGTGGTCGAGCGCACCGACCTGCTGATGACCGTTCCCCGCCGCCTGGGCGAACTGCTGCGCGGCCGCGGCGACTTCAGCATCTTCCCGGTGCCCTTCACCCTGCCGGAGTTCACCGTCAAACAGCACTGGCACGCGCGCTTCCACCACGATCCGGGCAACCGCTGGCTGCGCGGCGCAATCGCCGAGCTGATGTCGGAGCTCGATCCGCCCATGGTGCGCGAATAGGCCGCGGGCCTGCCGGGGGCAAAGGAGCGGCACCATTGCCTCGGCCAAACGGATAATCGGCCAAACATATCCGGAAGCGATAGACCGACGATCTTCGCCCCGTCGCCCCCGGCACCGCCCCCGATTCCTGCAAGCAACGCGGGCTCGCCACCAAAGCGGAGATGGGAAGAGTCACGCGAGGAAGCACTTCACGATTCTACAAACACATCCTTGGACCTATATCTTTCGCGCTAGTAAAATCGCATACGGACGCAATCGTGCGTCGGCCCGAGGACCCCGCAATGGCCGTAGTTAACATCCTTCTGGTGGAAGACGACGACGTCGACGTGATGGCCGTCAAGCGCGCCTTCCGCGACCTCAAGATCGCCAACCCGCTGTACCAGGCGCGCGACGGCCTGGAAGCGCTGGACATGCTGCGTGGCACTGGCGGACACGAACCGCTCCCCCGCCCCTACGTGATCCTGCTCGACCTCAACATGCCGCGCATGGGCGGGCTGGAGTTCCTCGATGAGGTACGCAAGGACCCCGAGCTGCACCGCAGCGTGGTGTTCGTGATGACCACCTCGGCCGACGAGCGCGACCGCGTCAGCGCCTACGACAAGAACGTGTCCGGCTACGTGCTCAAGCACAGCCCGGGACGCAGCTTCCTGGATGCGGTGTCGATGCTCGAACACTTCTGGCGGGTGGTCGAACTGCCGGACGTGCAATGAGCTCGCAGCGCGTCCTGCTCATCGACGACGACGAGGTCGACCGCCGCCTGGCGCGGCGTGCGCTGAGCCAGGCAGGCTGGCAGGGCGAGCTCGTGGAAGCGCCCACCGCCGACGAGGCCCGCAGCCTGGCCGCCACGCAGCACTTCGACTGCTTCCTGCTCGACTACCACCTGCCGGGCACCGACGGCCTCACCCTGCTGGCCGAACTGCGCAGTACGCTGGCACCGCAGGTCCCGGTGGTCATGCTCACCGGCGAAGGCAACGAGATGATCGCGGTGCAGGCCATGAAGGGCGGCGCCTGCGACTACCTGCCCAAGGCGCTGCTGGCCCCCGACACGCTGCACCGCGCGCTCACCCATGCCCTTGAGCGCGGCCGTCTGGAGCGCGAACTGAGCGAAGCGCGCGCGCAACTCGAACACCAGGCCATGCACGACGGCCTCACCGACCTGGGCAACCGCCGTCTGTTCGTCCGTGATCTGGACCATGCACTGGCCGGCGCCCAGCGCGGCACCCAACGCACCTGCCTGCTGATGATGGACCTCAACCGCTTCAAGGCCGCCAACGACCGTTACGGACATGAAGCCGGCGACGCCGTGCTGACCGAAGTGGCGCGCCGGATGGAGGCCACCGGGCGGGCCAACGACCGCTTCTACCGCCTCGGCGGCGACGAGTTCACCGCGCTGATCGATGGTTCGGACCTGAACGGCGTGCTGGCCCTCGCCCAGCGCATCATCGACGCCGTGTCCGCACCGATCGCCTGGAATGACCATGAACTGCAGATCGGCATCAGCATTGGCGTCGCCCCGCTGAGCGCCGACGGCACGGACCGCGACGAGCTGCTGCGCGCGGCCGATGGGGCCATGTACCAGGCCAAGCGCACCGGCCGCGGCGTCGCCTGCGCGGAAGGCGACTCGTGACGCGCGCACGGCTCGGCACCAGGACGATCACCGGCGGCGTCTGGCTGTTGTTCGGAGTCGCCATGGTCATCTTGGTGAGCCTGCTCGGCGTACTCCACTGGAATCTAGCCGAGTTCAAGACGCTTGCCGACGGCTTCACCCGCACCGAAGCCATCGAGCGCGAACTGCGTGCGATGCGCGAGGACATGATCGACGCGGAAACCGGCCAGCGGGGCTTCCTGCTCACTCAGAATCCCGCCTACCTCGAACCCTACGAGAACGCCACGGCGACCCTGCTTACGCGCTTCAGGTCGCTGCATGGCCTGGTCGAGGATGCACACGCCCAGGACCTGCTGGCGCGCATGCATCCGGTGGCCGAAGCGCGCATCGAGCTGCTGTCCCGGACGATCAGACTGACCCACGACGGGCGGCATGCCGAGGCCTTGAGGATCGTCCACGAAGGCACCAGCAAGGCGCTGATGGACCAGTTCCGCCGCTTGAACGACCAGGCCATCCAGCGCGAACTCGAACTGCTCGCCGCGCTGCGGAGCAACTTCCTGCGGCAGTTCGACCAGGTATTGATCTCCTCGGTCCTGGGTGGCCTTGCCGCGCTGGCGCTGCTCTGGTTCACCGCGCTGCGCACCGCGCGCCGGGTGGCCGGCCCGGTGCATGCCTTGCTGCACGGCATCGAGGCCACCACCGCCGGCGACCTGCGCCACCAAGTCGCGGTGACCGACCATGACGAGATCGGCCGCATCGCCGAGGCCTTCAACCACATGAGCGAACGCCTGCGCCTGGCGCAGGACGAACGCGACGCCGCACTGCGCGAACTGCAGCGTAGCAACGCCGAGCTCGACAACTTTGCCTACGTCGCCTCGCACGACCTCAAGGCTCCGCTGCGCGGCATCCGCAACCTGACCGAGTGGATCGCCGAGGACGTGCGCGCGACCGCCTCGGAGGATACCCACGACAACCTGCGCCTGCTGCACAACCGGGTCGACCGCCTCGACAGCCTGCTGGAGAGCCTGCTGACCTACTCGCGCGTCGGCCGGCAGAACGGCCATGCCGAAACCGTGGACCTCGGCCGCCTGGTCGGCGAGATCCGCGACTACCTCGCGCCACGCCCCGGCTTCACCGTGAGCTGCAGCGCGGACATGCCCGTGCTGACCACCAACAAGGCACCGCTCGAGCAGGTGCTGCGCAACCTGATCAACAACGCCCTCAAGCACCACGATCGCGACACGGGACGGGTGACCGTATCGGCCACTCCCAGCGGGGAGTTCGTCGAGTTCCGCGTCGAGGACGACGGCCCCGGCATCGCACCCGAGTTCCACGAGCGCATCTTCCAGATGTTCCAGACCCTCAAGCCGCGCGACCAGGTCGAAGGCAGCGGCATGGGCCTGGCCATCGTGCGCAAGACCATCGAGGGCTTCGGCGGCACGATCCGGGTGGAGAGTGCGCCGCCGCGGCGCGGGAGTTGCTTCGTGTTCACCTGGCCGACCCATGTCGAGGGCGTTTGCTGAAGAGATGCGCCCCGGCTTGCGCGTGCCTGCCCATGAGGAGCAGTCGCACGCGTTCTGATGTCCTGCGCCCACGGCCAAGCCGCGCTGAGTGGCGGCACCGGCAGGAAAGGCCGGAGGCCAGGCTCTCGCACCCGCTGCGCGGCCACACGGAACGATAGACCGGCCCACTCACGGACACAGCCCGGGCACGGCGTCTTGCATGCGGCGCGCGCAGCTGCTATCCGACAAGAGAGGGGCCTGTGCCGCCCCTTCCCCGGAGAGCCGCCATGAGCGCCCTGACGCTGACCTCGCCCGCCTTCGCCAACACGGCGGACATCCCCGCCATCTACACCTGCGACGGCCACGACAGTTCGCCGCCGCTCGCCTGGACCGCCCCGCCGGCCGGCACCCGCAGCCTGGCACTGATCGTGGAAGACCCCGACGCGCCCGATCCCGCCGCCCCGCAGCGGGTGTGGGTGCACTGGGTGCTCTACAACCTCCCGCCCTCGGCCGGCAGCCTGCCGGCCGGCGTGCATGTCGACTCGCTGCCGCCCGGCACCCAGCAGGGACTCAACGACTGGAAACGCACCGGCTACGGCGGCCCCTGCCCGCCCATCGGCCGCCATCGCTACTTCTTCAGGCTCTACGCGCTGGACAAGCTGCTGCCCGACCTCGGCCACCCCGACAAGCAGCGCCTGGTGCAGGCAATGCAGGGCCATGTGCTGGCCCAGGCGGAACTGCTGGGTTTCTACCAGCGCTGACGGTGCCGTTCAGCGCAAGGGTTCGGCGGGGACGGCCACCAGCCGCATCCTCACCTTCAGCGCATCGGCCACCTGCAGCGCACCGCCCAGGACGCTAAACGGCACGATACCGAAATCGCTCTGGCGGACCTCGAAGACCGCCGTGGCCACCAGGCGGCCCGGTTGTCGGTCGAGCGCGACCGGCACGGTCTGCCGGTGCTCCACGCCGCGCAGGCGGATGGCCACGGTGACGTCCGGCGCCCAGGCCGGGCCGGAGACCGACAGCGAGCGGATCTCCACCTGCGGGTGGCGCCCGGCATCCAGCACCGCCTCGCCGAGCATGTTGTTGCGCGTGCCGGCAGCCGCTTCGGCGCTCACCACCGAGGCGAAGGCCTCGCCCTCCTCGGCGCGCAGCGCCGGCTCGTCGACGCGGAAACCCGCCACCGGCAGGCGGAGCACGAAGGACGACAGCCGCAGTTCATCGGCCAGCACGATCTGACCGTCGATCGCCGCGGCACGGACGACGTGGTTGTGGCCCAGGCGCGCCAGCGTGCCGGCGCGGAACACCAGGAAGCGCACATCGGACTGCGCGGCGTCGATCACATGGGTTGCGGCGACCGGCGCCGGGCCCGGCGCGGGGAGTGTCTCGCCGACGGCCGGCGCTACCGGCGGAACGCTGCCGCACCCGCTCAACAGCGTGGCGAACAGGCCCAGGATGAGGATGCGGCGCAACACGAGCATGACGGCAGGCTCCGGGGAAACAGTCGACGACCGGACCATTCTGGCACTAAGAGCCCCTAACAGAATGAAACGCCCCCGCGCCGGGCTGTCTTGGGGTGCAGCGCAAGGCGCGGCCCCGCCGCAATGCTGATTGCCTTGCAAGGGGGCGCAACGCGGCGATGCGCCCCAAGACAGCCCGGCCCTGCGGGTTGGGGGCCAGAAGCGGCGCTCGCTTTGTCGCGCTCCTTGCCAAGGGAGCCACCCTTGACTGCGTCGCGCTTCGCGCGGTCATCCGCTTCTGGCCCCCAATGCGGGGGCGTTTCATTCTGTTAGGGGCTCTATGCGCCGGCCCGCCGCGCTTGCCGCGCACACGGCCGGGGCGCTACCCTCGCGGCCTTTCCAACCAGACGCGAGCCGCCACCATGTCCACGATTCCGCCCTGTCCGCAATGCACGCTGGAGAACACCTACCCGGACGGCGACAACTACGTGTGTGCCGATTGCGGCTACGAATGGCCGATGGCCGCCGACGCGGAGACGGCCGAGGACGGCGAGCGCGAGGTGCGCGACGCCAACGGCAACCCGCTGGTAAGCGGCGACACGGTGGTGCTGGTCAAGGACCTGAAGGTCAAGGGCTCATCCACCACGCTCAAGGTGGGCACCAAGATCAAGAACATCCGCATCGTCGGCAGCGGCGACCACGAGGTGGACTGCAAGACCGACGCGGGCCAGTTCATGCTCAAGGCCTGCTTCCTGCGCAAGGCCTGAAGCACGCCATGCTGCAACCGCTACCGCGTAGGAGCGGGCTTGCCCGCGATTCGGCCATCGTTTGATTTCAGGCCTCAATCGCGGGCAAGCCCGCTCCTACCAAACCATGTGAAACGGGGGCCATCGGCCCCCGTTCGTCATTGCTGCGGATGCGAGCGTCTTACTTGCCGAAGGGCTGCGGACGCGGCGTGCTGTCCGAGGACGGCGGCAGGATCGGCAGGGTGAAGCTCGGCTGATCGCCGGTCAGGGTCTTCAGGAAGGCGACGATCTGCGCGTTCTCTTCCTTGGTGAACTTCTTGCCCAGCTGCAGGCGACCCATGATGTCCACCGCTTCGGTCAGGGTGTTGGCCGCACCGTCGTGGAAGTACGGGTAGGTCATTTCCACGTTGCGCAGCGTCGGCACCTTGAAGTTGAAGCGATCGGCGTCCTTGCCGGTCACCGCCGAGCGGCCTTCCGCCGGGCTGGAGGCCTTGTACGGCTCGACCACGCCCATCTTCTGGAAGGAGTTGCCGCCCACGGCTTCGCCGTTGTGGCAGGCCACGCAGCCGCTGTTCTTGAACAGCTGATAGCCGGCCAGCTCGGTGGCGTTGAGCGCGTCCTTCTTGCCGAGCAGCCACTGGTCGAAGCGCGAGTTCGGCGTCACCAGGGTCTTCTCGAATTCGGCGATCGCGTTGGTCACCTGGTCGATGTCGATCTTGTCGGAGCCGAACACCTGCTTGAACTCACGCACATAGCCGGGGATGGACTCGAGCACGTCGATGGCCAGGGTGTGGCTGAAGGCCATCTCGCCCGGATTGGCGATCGGGCCGCCGGCCTGCTCCTTCAGGTCGGCCGCGCGGCCGTCCCAGAACTGCGCCACGTTGAGACTGGAGTTGAGCACGGTGGGCGCGTTGATCGGACCCTGCTGCCACTTGTCGCCGATCGAGGTCGGGATGTTGTCGGTACCGCCCATCGACAGGTTGTGACAGGAATTGCAGGAGATGAAGCCGGACTTGGACAGGCGCGGATCGAAGTAGAGCTTCTTGCCCAGTTCGACCATGCCGAGGTTGATGTTCTGCGGCGGACGGATCACCTGGATCGGTTCGTCCATGGCGGCCTGGGCGGTCTGGGCGGCAAGGCCGGACAACAGCGCAACGGCAACGGGCAGGATGGTACGTTTCATCTTTGTTGCTCCCCTTCATCGTGGTTCAAACTTTGGACGCAGTCTAAACCCCGGAAAAGGTCGCAATTTGATCCCGGTCAACAAACACGCCGATCAGATAATGACGGCCGACCGCGGTCGGCGGGCTGCCTGATCAGGTGCTGACGCGCTCGCCGCGCACGATCTGGCGCGAGATGATGAACATCGGCAGCAGGCCGACGGCGACGATGGTCAGCGCCGCGGTGGAGGCTTCGGTCAGGCGCTCGTCGGCGGCCAGCGTATGCGCCTGGGTGGCCAGGGTGTCGAAGTTGAAGGGACGCATCACCAGCGTGGCCGGCAGCTCCTTCATCACGTCCACGAACACCAGCAGGCCGGCGGTGAGCAGGCTGCCGCGCAGGATGGGCACATGCACCCGCCCCAGCGTGGCCCACTTGCCGTAGCCCATGCTGCGCGAGGCATCGTCCATGTTGGGGGTGATCTTGCCCAGGCTGGACTCCACCGAATGCAGCGCCACAGTCAGGAAGCGGCTCAGGTAGGCATACACCAGCGCGGCGATGCCGCCGGTCAGCACCAGCCCGGGATTGACCCCGAAGGCCGCCTCCCAGGCCGCGGCGATCTGGTTGTCCAGCCGGGTCACCGGGATCAGCACGCCCACCGCGATCACCGAGCCCGGCACCGCATAGCCCAAGGCGACGATGCGGTTGAGCATCTCAGGCAGGCGGCTGCGCGCCAGGCGCGCCGCGTAGGCCAGCAGCACCGCCAGCACCACGGCCAGCACGGCGGTGACCGCGGCGAGCACGAAGCTGTTGCGCGCCAGGTCGATGAAGCGCGCGCCGAACTGCGCATCGCCCTCGACCAGGGCCATCTTCAGCAGCAGGAAGCCCGGCAGCAGAAAACCGAGGAACAGGGGCATGAAGCAGGCAAAGGCGGCCAACGCACCGGCTGCCGGCGACAGCCGCTTGCGCACCGGCCGTGCGGCGCTGCGCGAGGTGTTGTTGAAGCGCGCCCGCCCACGGCTGGCGCGTTCGAGCAGCAGCACCAGGATGACGAAGGCGAGCAGCGAGGCGGACAACTGCGCCGCGGCGATGCGGTCGCCCAGCGAGAACCACGCCCGGTAGATGCCGGTGGTGAAGGTCTGCACGCCGAAATAGGCCACCGTGCCGAAGTCGGCCAGGGTCTCCATCAGCGCCAGCGCGGTGCCGGCGACCACCGCGGGGCGGGCCAGCGGCAGCGACACGCGGAAGAAACTGCCCCACGGTCCCAGCCCCAGCGAGCGCCCGGCTTCCAGCATGCCCGAGGCGCGCTCGAGGAAGGCGGTGCGCACCAGCATGTAGACGTAGGGGTAGAGCACGAACATGAACATCGCCACCGCGCCGCCCACCGAACGCACGTCGGGAAACCAGTAATCCCCCGCGCGCCAGCCGAACAGTTCGCGCAGCCAGGTCTGCACCGGGCCGACGAACTGCAGGGTGTCCGTGTAGACATAGGCCATCACGTAGGCCGGCACCGCCAGCGGAAGCACCAGCGCCCACTCGAAGAAGCGCCGCCCGGGGAAGTCGTGCATGGTGGTCAGCCAGGCGGTGGTCACGCCGATGCTGGCCACGCCAAGCCCGGCGCCGATGCACAGGATCACCGTGTTGCGCAGGAACTCGCCCAGCACGGTGTCGGCCAGGTGCGCCCAGGTCGCCGAGGTGCCGCCCACCAGCACGTTGGAGAATACCGACAGCACCGGCATGGAGATCAGCGCGGCGATCAGCACCGCCACCACGGTGAGCGTGGACCAGTACCGGCGCACGCGCAGCGCGATCCCCGGTCGGCCTGCCTTCACTCCTTGCACGATGTCCATTACGCTCCCGTCCGTGCCTGCGGCAATTCGTCTATGGCGAAAATTATAATTGATCGCATTTGGATTGCCGCAGTGCAATAATCAATTCCATCCTGTCCGTTCACTCCGGATACCGAAATGTCCCACCTGCAGCTTACCGACATCGACCTCGCCTTCGGCGCCCACCGCGTGGTGCGCAAGCTCGGCCTGAGCCTTGAGAAGGGGCGTATCGGCTGCCTGCTGGGGCCATCGGGCTGCGGCAAGACCACCGTACTGCGCTGCATCGCCGGCTTCGAGCGCGTGGCCGCCGGCGAGATCCGGCTCGACGGCCAGGTGGTGAGCAGCCGCGACCAGCACCTGCCGCCCGAGCGCCGGCGCATCGGCATGGTGTTCCAGGACTACGCGCTGTTTCCCCACCTGACCGTGGCCGAGAACGTCGGCTTCGGCCTGCGCGGCGCGGCTCCCGAGGCCCGCCGAGCCCGGGTCGACGAACTGCTCGGCATCGTCGGCCTGGCCGACCAGGGCGCCAAGTATCCGCACGAAATGTCCGGCGGCCAGCAGCAGCGCGTGGCGCTGGCGCGTGCCCTGGCCCCCCGCCCCGCCCTGCTGCTGCTCGACGAGCCCTTCTCCAACCTCGACGTGGACCTGCGCGAGCGCCTGTCCTACGAGGTGCGCGACATCATCAAGGCCACCGGCACCACCGCCATCCTGGTCACCCACGACCAGCACGAGGCCTTCGCGGTCGCCGACGAGATCGGCATCATGAACGAGGGGCGCATCCAGCAGTGGGACACGCCCTACAACCTCTACCACCGCCCGCACAACCGCTTCGTGGCAGACTTCATCGGCCAGGGCGTGCTGATGCACGGCACCGTGCTCAACGACCGCCAGGTCCAGGTCGAACTGGGCACGCTCAACAGCGCGGTACCGGTGGAATGCGGCATCGGCTGCGGCGGCTGCAGCCGCAAGTGCCAGGTCGAGGTGCTGCTGCGTCCGGACGACATCGTGCATGACGACGCCAGCCCGATGAAGGCGCGGGTGGTCAAGAAGGCCTTCCGCGGCGCCGACATCCTGTACACCCTGGAACTGCCCAGCGGCACCCGGGTGCTGTCGCTGGTGCCCAGCCACCACAACCACGCCCTCGGCGAAGCCATCGGCATCCGCCTGGACGTGGACCACGTGGTGACCTTCCATGAAGACACGCCCGAACCGGCCAGCGTGCAGGACCAGGGTCTGGTGCAGATCATTTCATGATCCCCTGGCTGTTCGACCGGCCGGCCTTCCCGCCGGTCGAGCGCGCGCTGAGGGAGCCCGAAGGCCTGATCGCGGCCGGCGGCGAGCTGGGCCCCGAATGGCTGCTGGCCGCCTACCGTCGCGGCATCTTTCCCTGGTACAGCCCGGGCGAGCCCATCCTGTGGTGGAGCCCGGACCCGCGCCTGGTGCTGTTCCCGGGCGAGATCCGCATCACCCGCTCGCTGAGGAAGACCCTGCGCCAGGGGCGCTTCGAGATCCGCCTGGACACCGCCTTTGCCGAGGTCATGGCGGCCTGCGCCGCGCCGCGCGAACCGGGCGGCGGCACCTGGATCACCGCGGAAATGCAGGCGGCCTACCTGCGCATGCATGAACTGGGCTACGCCCACAGTGTCGAAAGCTGGTCGGACGGCAGGCTGGTCGGCGGCCTGTATGGCATGGCGCTGGGGCGCGCCTTCTTCGGCGAATCCATGTTCAGCCGGCAATCGGACGCCTCCAAGGTCGCGCTCGCGCACCTCGCGCGCTTCCTTGAGATGCGCGATTACGCCGTGATAGATTGCCAGATGACAACGCAGCATCTGCTGTCGATGGGCGCACGGGAGGTCTCCCGCAGCGACTTCAGCCGGGGCCTGGCCACCTGGACGCACGAAGGCCCGCCGACCGGCCGATGGCCGGCAGATGCGGCGCAAGGCATGGATTGGCGCTGAAGACGCCGGCCACCCTACAGAGAGACCAGGGCGCCGGAGAGCCCGCCAGCCCGGGGAGACGAGCATGCAGAAAGACTACCCGTATGCGCTGATCCAGTTCTACGCCACGGCGCCCTACGCGTGCTCCTACCTGCCCGACCGCCTGGCCCGTTCGCAGGTCGCCACCCCCGGCCACCTGATCGACCCGCACATCTACAGCGAACTGGTGCGCAACGGCTTTCGCCGCAGCGGCACCTTCACCTACCGCCCCTATTGCGACAACTGCCGCGCCTGCGTGCCGGTACGGGTGGCGGTCAACCGCTTCCGCCCGGACCGCAGCCAGCGCCGCGCGGCACAAAGGCATGCGACGCTGACCGCCACCGAGCGCCCGCTCGCCTTCCAGGAAGAGCATTACGCGCTCTACCAGCACTACCAGAACGCGCGGCACGCCGGCGGCGGCATGGACCAGGACAACCGCGAGCAGTACGCCCACTTCCTGCTGCAGAGCCATGTGGACACGCGTCTGGTGGAATTTCGCGAGCAGGGCGTGTTGCGCATGATCAGCGTGATCGACCGCCTCACCGACGGCCTGTCCAGCGTCTATACCTTCTACGACCCGCAGGTCGCGCATGCCAGCTACGGCACCTACGGCATCCTGTGGCAGATCGAGGCCTGCCGCCGGCTGCGCCTGCCCTATGTGTATCTCGGCTACTGGATCGGCGAGAGCCCGAAGATGGCCTACAAGGCGCGCTTCAGCGCCCTGGAAGGCCGGGTACGCGGCGAATGGCGCCCGTTCGAGGACTTCGTCGACGAGTTTCCCGGTCCGCCGGCGGGGTAAACGGAACACGGGAAAACCTCCCGTAGGAGCGGGCTTGCCCGCGATGCGGCGCGCGGATATACGGACGCCGCATCGCGGCCAAGGCCGCTCCTACACGCCCTCCCGGGCCGATTCCCGCCACCCGGCCCGCGATTCAATCCCACATCCCGCGCATCTTCGCCGCCAGATCCAGCGCCGCCTGGCGTGAATCCGGCGTGCCGCGCAGTTCCGGCGGCGGGGGCGGCCAGGAGCGCTGCTCGAAGTGGCCGAGCATGCGGTTGGAGATGAAGCGGGTGCGCCCGGCGTACACATGGCGGTCGCCCAGGCCTTGCTGGCCGGTGACGTAGAAGCGCTGCGGCACGACCAGCTCGAGGTGGTCCTTGGCGCGCGTCATGGCCACGTAGAGCAGGCGGCGCTCCTCGTCGATCTCCACGCTGCTGCGGGTGGCGATGTCCGACGGGATGCAGCCGTCGACCACGTTCAACACCGTTACCGCGCGCCATTCCTGGCCCTTGGCCGAGTGCATGGTGGACAGGATCAGGTAGTCCTCGTCGAGCAGCGGCATGCCGGCCTCGTCGCTGGTGGCGCTGGGCGGGTCCAGGGTGAGTTCGGTGAGAAAGCGCTGCCGACTCGGATAGGTGGCGGCGATGCGCGCGAGCTGGGCGATATCGCCCTGGCGCACCGCGGCGTCGTCGTAGAGGCGCGGCATCTCGCCCTCGTACCAGCGGCAGGCCAGCTCGAAGCTCGCCGGCCAGGCGGCGTCGGCCGCGCGCAGGCGGTCGAGCAGCGCGGCAAACTCCGTCCAGCCCGCACGCGCGGCCTCCGGCACCGGCTGCTCGGCGAGCAGCTCGCAACCGGCCGGCGCAGCGGCGAGGTTGTCCAGCACGCGCGCCGCGCTCTTGGGACCGATGCCGGCCAGCAGTTGCAGCACGCGAAAGCCCGACACCCGGTCGCGCAGGTTCTCGGTCCAGCGCAGCAGCGCGAGCACGTCCTTGACGTGGGCGGCTTCGAGGAACTTGAGCCCGCCGAACTTCACGAAGGGGATGTTGCGCCGGGTGAGCTCCATCTCCAGGCGCGCGCTGTGGCTGGCTGCGCGGAACAGCACCGCCTGCTGCTTGAGCTTGATGCCCTCCTCGCGCCGCGCCAGCACGCGCTCGACCACGAAGGCGGCCTGCTCTGCGTCGTCGCGCACGCTCACCAGCTGCGGGCGGGCGTCGGATTCTCGAGCACTCCACAACTCCTTGGCGTAGCGCTCGCTGGCCTGGGCGATCACCGCGTTGGCCGCAGCGAGGATGGGCTGGGTGGAGCGGTAGTTGCGCTCCAGGGTCACGCGCTGCGCCGGCGGGTCGAAGTGCGCGGGAAAATCCAGGATGTTGCGCACCGTGGCGCCGCGAAAGGCATAGATCGCCTGCGCGTCGTCGCCCACCACGGTGAGCCCGCGGCCGTCCGGCTTCATCGCCAGCAGGATTCTCGCCTGCAGCGGGTTGGTGTCCTGGTATTCGTCCACCAGCACGTGCCGGAACTGCTCGCCGACCTCGGCGGCCAGCGCGGACTCGGCCATCATGTGCGCCCAGTAGAGCAGCAGGTCGTCGTAGTCGAGCACCTGCTGGGCCTGCTTGGCGGCCACATAGGCGCGGAACAGCGCCTTGAGTTCCGCCTCCCACTCGGCGCACCACGGGAAGGTGGACTGCAGCACCTCGGCGAGCGGCGCACCGGTGTTCACCGCGGCGGAGTAGATCGCCAGACAGGTGCCCTTGAGCGGAAAGCGCCGCTCGCGGGTGGACAGGCCGGCCTCGTGGCGCGCGAGATTCATCAGGTCGGCCGAGTCCTCGCGGTCGTGGATGGTGAAGGCCGGGTCCAGGCCGATGCGCCCGGCGTGCTCGCGCAGCAGGCGCGCGCCGATGCCGTGGAAGGTGCCGGACCACTCCAGGGAGGCCTGCGCGAGCCAGGGATGCTCGGCCGCAGCCCGCCCGAGGATGCGCCGCACCCGCCGGCCCATCTCGTCCGCGGCGCGGCGCGAGAAGGTCAGCAGCAGGATGCGCGCCGGGTCGGCGCCGTGCAGGATCAGGTTCGCCACCCGGTGCGCCAGCGTGCTGGTCTTGCCGGACCCGGCCCCGGCGATGATCAGCAGCGGCGACGGGGCATCGACGCCGATGCCGTGCATGACCGCCTCGCGCTGGGCGGGATTGAGTTCATCGAGCCAGGCGGACGCGGCATGGGGAGCGGCATGGGTATTCATGGCTGTAATTCTATCCAGTCATCGCACACCGGCGATAGCCCGCGAGCGTCGTGCGGCGCACAACTGGCCTTCAACCTGAAAACCGCAGTTGGACGCGTCCGAGTGTGCGTCTGGCGGGCTGTCTGGCAAGGCGCGACAAAGCCGCATGGTCATTCCCTGCAATGAGGAGCAACGCAGCCAGGCGGCCCGCCAGGCGTGCAATCGGGTGCGTAGTGCACTCACCCGAGCGGTGAGGCTGGACGAAGGCTGACAACACTGTGTTCATCAGGCTTCCTGAACGTCAACAAGCGGTCAACTGCGGTTTTTAGGTTCATACGAAGGTAGAATCCGCCGATGCTCTACGACATCGCCCGCCCGCTGCTGTTTTCGCTCGATGCGGAAACCGCCCACGAATTCACCCTCGCCACCCTGAATGTTGCCGGCCGCGCCTTGCCCGCCGGCCGCCCGGAACCGGCCGCGCCGGTACAGGTGATGGGCCTGAACTTCCCCAACCGCATCGGCCTGGCCGCCGGTCTGGACAAGAACGGCGAGGCCATCGACGGTCTGGCGCGCATGGGCTTCGGCTTCATCGAGATCGGCACCATCACCCCGCGCCCGCAGCCCGGCAACCCGCGCCCGCGCCTGTTCCGCCTGCCGGAGGTGCAGGGCATCATCAACCGCATGGGCTTCAACAACCACGGCGTGGATGCGCTGGTGGCCAACGTCAAGGCGGCCAAGTTCAGCGGCATCCTCGGCATCAACATCGGCAAGAACTTCGATACGCCGATCGAGAACGCCGCCGACGACTACCTCGCCTGCCTGGAGAAGGTCTATGCGCTGGCGAGCTATGTCACGGTGAACATCTCCTCGCCCAACACCGCGAACCTGCGCCAGCTGCAGGGCGAATCCGAACTCGACGACCTTTTGGCGAAGCTCAAGGCCGCACAGACCCGCCTGGCCGACACCCACGGGCGCTACGTGCCGATGACGCTGAAGATCGCCCCGGACCTGGACGACGCGCAGATCACCAACATCGCCGACGCGCTGCGCCGCCACCGCATCGACGGGGTGATCGCCACCAACACCACGATCGCGCGCGACAAGGTGCAGGGCGTGCGCTTTGCCGAGCAGCAGGGCGGCCTCTCCGGTGCGCCGGTATTCGAGGCCTCCACCGCGGTGGTGGTCAAGCTCGCCGCCGCGCTGGCCGGGGAACTGCCGATCATCGCCGCCGGCGGCGTGACCAACGGACGCACCGCGCGCGCCAAGCTGGAAGCCGGCGCCACCCTGGTGCAGCTCTACAGCGGGCTGATCTACCGCGGCCCTGGCCTGGTGCGCGAATGCGTGCGCGCCACCGACGGCATGTCCCCGCCCGCGCCGGCCGCTGCATAGAGCCGGCGTTCATAAGCCTATTCCCCTGTCAGGGTTGAGCGCCGCAGTGCAGCAGGGGATAATCCCGCGATTACACGTGGTTAGCGAGTCATGAGCAGCTACATCTTCGTCGTCATCGGCGCGGTCCTGGTCAACAACGTGGTGTTCATCCGCATCCTGGGCCTGTGTCCGTTCATGGGCGTGTCCAAGAAGCTGGAGACCGCGATCGGCATGGGCGCGGCGACCACCTTCGTGCTCACCCTGGGCGCGGGCACCAGCTACCTGATCGACCACTACCTGCTGCAGCCTTTCGATCTCGCCTACCTGCGCACCCTGTCCTTCATCGTGGTGATCGCCGCCATCGTGCAGTTCACCGAACTGGTCATCCAGAAGACCAGCCCGCTGCTGCACCAGGTGCTGGGCATCTACCTGCCGCTGATCACCACCAACTGCGCGGTGCTCGGCGTGCCGCTGCTCAACGTCGGCCTCAACCACAACCTGCTCGAATCCCTGCTGTTCGGCTTCGGCTCCTCGGTGGGCTTCACCATGGCGCTGGTGCTGTTCGCCGGCATCCGCGAGCGCCTGGACGGCGCCGACGTGCCGCTGCCCTTCAAGGGCACGGCGATCGCGATGATCACCGCCGGCTTCATGAGCCTGGCCTTCATGGGCTTCGCCGGACTGGACCGCTTCCAGTAGGCGGAGCGCCGTGCGCAAGTCCTGATCTGACGCAAAAGAACAACATTCGCTTTCCCTTATTCTTCGCCCCTTTGCCCCCAACCCACCTCCGCTGACCGCATGCTGACCGCACTCCTGATCATGGCCGGAATCGCCGTCGTGCTGGGCGCCACGCTCGGCTACGCGTCGATCCGCTTCAAGGTGGAGGGCGACCCGCTGGTCGAGAAGATCGACGCCATCCTGCCGCAGACCCAGTGCGGCCAGTGCGGCTACCCCGGCTGCAAGCCCTACGCCCAGGCGGTGGCCAACGGCGAGGCCGACATCAACCAGTGCCCGCCGGGCGGCGAGGAAGGCATCCGCAAGCTGGCCGACCTGCTC
Source organism: Thauera sedimentorum (assembly GCF_014489115.1). NCBI lineage: Bacteria > Pseudomonadati > Pseudomonadota > Betaproteobacteria > Rhodocyclales > Zoogloeaceae > Thauera > Thauera sedimentorum. Next base: position 1,954,393 of record NZ_JACTAH010000001.1, read on the forward strand.
GGCCGCGAGTTCAAGCCGCTCTCGGAAGAGCACGGCGTGGAGAAGCCCAAGTCGGTGGCCTTCATCGACGAGCAGACCTGCATCGGTTGCACGCTGTGCATCCAGGCCTGCCCGGTGGATGCCATCGTCGGCGCGGCCAAGCAGATGCACACCGTGGTGGCGCCGCTGTGCACCGGCTGCGAGCTGTGCGTGGCGCCCTGCCCGGTCGATTGCATCACCATGGAGCCGCTGCCCGAGACCGTGGAGAACTGGAAGTGGAAGTACCCGGTGGTCGAGCTCAGGAAGATCGCATGATCGCGCGTCTGTTCGGTTTCCACGGCGGCATCAAGCCCGACGCCCACAAGAACGAGTCGGCCGGCAGCCCCATCCGCCCCGCGCCCATCCCTTCGCGACTGGTGGTTCCGCTGCGCCAGAGCACGCGCGCCACTTCGGAATGCCTGGTCGTGCCGGGCCAGAAGGTGCTGAAGGGCGAGCGCATCGGCGCCCCGGAAGGCGTGCTCGGCACCGCGGTGCATGCGCCCACCTCGGGCACCGTGCTCGAGGTCGTCGAGCACCACATGCCTCACCCCTCGGGGCTGGACACGCTGTCGGTGGTCATCGAGCCGGACGGCGAGGAGCGCTGGATCGAACACGGCCCCTTCGACTGGAAGGAGCGCTCGCGCGACGAGGCCCTCGCCCACCTGCGCGACTGCGGCATCGTCGGCCTGGGCGGCGCCACCTTCCCCAGCCACATCAAGCTCGGCACCGGCACCGGCATCGAGGTGCTGATCCTCAACGGCGCCGAATGCGAACCCTGGATCACCTGCGACGACCGCCTGATGCGCGAGCGCGCCGCGGACATCCTCACCGGCGCGCAGATCCTGCGCGAGCTGATCGGCGCGCCGCGCCTGGTGGTCGGCATCGAGGACAACAAGCCCGAAGCCATCGCCGCGATGCGCACCGCGGCCGAGGCGATGGGCACCGGCATCGAAGTGGTGCCCATCCCCGCGCTCTACCCGGCCGGCGGCGAAAAGCAGCTGATCCGCGTGCTGACCGGCATCGAGATCCCCTACGGTCGCCTGGGCGGCGAGTTCGGCGTGCAGTGCTTCAACGTCGGCACCGCGCACGCGGTGTACCGCGCGATGAGCTTCGGCGAGCCGCTGGTGAGCCGCGTGCTCACCCTCACCGGCAACGTGGACCAGCCCGGCAACTACGAGGTGCTGATCGGCACGCCGATCGAAGACCTGCTGCCGCTCGCCGGCCCGCGCCGCGCCGACACCGACCGCATCATCATGGGCGGGCCGATGATGGGCTTCGCCCTGCCGGCACTCGACGTGCCGGTGGTCAAGGCCACCAACTGCCTGATCTCCGCCTCCCAGAAGCTCTTCCCCACGCCGCCGCCCGAGCAGGCCTGCATTCGCTGCGGCGCCTGCGCGCGCGCCTGCCCGGCCGAGCTTCAACCCTTCGAGCTGTACTGGCACTCGCGCGCCAAGAACTTCGGCAAGGCGCAGGAATACAACCTGTTCGACTGCATCGAGTGCGGCTGCTGCGCCTACGTATGCCCCTCGCACATTCCGCTGGTCGACTACTTCCGTTTCTCCAAGAGCGAGATCTGGTCGCGCGAACGCGAGAAGAACGCCGCCGACCAGGCCCGCGAGCGCTTCGAGTTCCGCAACTGGCGCCAGGAGCGCGAGAAGGAGGAGAAGGCCGCCAAGCTCGCCGCCAAGGCCGCCGAGACGCGCGCCAAGCTGGCCGAGCAGCCCGCTGCGGGCGAAGGCGCCGCGGCCGCCGCACCGGCTGCCGAGGAAGACCCCAAGAAGGCGCTGATCGCCGCCGCCCTGGCGCGCGCCAAGGCGCAGAAGGCCGCCAGCGAGCCGAAGAACACCGACGGCCTGAGCGCCGAAACGCAGGCCGAGATCGCCGAGATCGACCGCCGCCGCCAGGCGCTCGGCCTGGCCGAGGGCGCGGAGCCGGCGCCGGACGCAGCGCCCGCCGCCCCGGCCGCCCCCGACGACAAACCCGCCGCGTCCACGCGCGACGCATGACCGGTCTTCCGACGCGATGATCCACTCCCCCTACATCCGCAAACCGGCCAGCGTGCAGCAGGTGATGTTCACCGTGCTGCTCGCGCTGGTGCCCGGCATCGCCGCCTACGTCTGGCAGGTGGGCGCCGGCATCCTGGTGAACCTCGCCATCGCCACCACGGTGGCACTGGCGGCCGAGGCGCTGATGCTGCGCCTGCGCAAGCGTCCGGTGATGCTCTCGCTCGGCGACCTGTCGGCGGTGGTCACCGCCTGGCTGGTGGTGCTGTGCTTCCCGACCATCGTGCCCTGGTGGGTCACCACGCTGGCGGTGCTGGTGGCCATCGTCGGCGCCAAGCACCTGTATGGCGGCCTGGGGCAGAACCCCTTCAACCCGGCGATGGTCGCCTACTGCACGATGATCGTCGCCTACCCGGCGCTGATGTCGCAGTGGCCGCCGGCCGGCCAGCTCGACTTCGCCACCCAGCTCGACCTCATCCTCGGCGGCGCGCGCAACCTGGACGCCATCACCGGCGCCACCGCACTGGACGCCCTGCGCACCGGCCTGCGGGTGGGCGAGGCCGACGTCGCCACCCTGCTGCAGCAGAAGGCCTTCGGCGCACTCGGCGGACGCGGCTGGGAGTGGGTGGCGGGCGGCTACCTGGTCGGCGGGCTCTTCCTGCTGGCGCGCGGCGTCATCACCTGGCACATGCCCACCGCCTTCATCGTTGCGCTGGCGACCATCGCCGGCCTGTTCTGGCTGGTGCATCCCGAACAGTTCGCCTCCCCCCTGTTCCACCTGGCCAGCGGCGGCGCCATGCTGGCGGCCTTCTTCATCGTCACCGACCCGATCTCCGGCGCCACCACGCCGCGCGGCAAGCTGCTGTTCGCCGCCGGGGTGGCGATCATCGCCTACCTGATCCGCAACTTCGGCGCCTACCCGGAAGGCATCGCCTTCGCGGTACTGCTGATGAACATGTGCGTGCCGCTGATCGACATGAAGACCCAGCCCCGCGTCTTCGGCCATCGCGAGGAAAAGCCATGAGCGCGCGCTATACGGCAGCGCGCACCTCGCTGCGCACCGCGGCCATCATGCTGGTGTTCAGCCTGCTGTTCACCGCAGCCATGGCCTTCACCTACCAGCTCACCCGCCCGGCCATCGAGGCCTCCGAGCTGGAAGAAAAGATGCGCCTGATCAACGAGGTGCTGCCCGCCGGCAGCTACGACAACGCACTGCTCGAAGACGTGGTGAAGCTCGGCCCCACCCCCGCGCTCGGCCTGGACAACGGCGGCGTGGCCTATCGCGCGCGCAAGGCCGGCGAGCCGGTGGCGCTGGTGCTCGAGGCGGTCGCGCACGACGGCTACGCCGGAAACATCGACCTCGTCCTCGCGGTCACCACCGATGGGCGGATCTCCGGCGTGCGCGTCACCCGCCACAAGGAAACCCCGGGCCTGGGCGACTACATCGACCCGAAGAAGGACCGCAACAAGGAGCGGCCGTGGATCGGCCAGTTCGCCGGCATCGCCTTCGCGCAGGTCGATCCGGCGGTGTGGAAGGTCAAGCGCGACGGCGGGGTGTTCGACGCCCGCACCGGCGCCACCATCAGTGCCCGCGCGGTGACCAATGCCACCGGACGCGCGCTCGGCTTTGCGGTGGCGCGGCGCGACGACCTGTTCGCCGCCGCCCCGGGCAGCGTGCTGGCTGCCGAGGAGTGATTGCGATGGACATGCAGAGATTCCGCGAAAACGCCTGGAACGGCATCTGGAAGCAGAACCCCGGCCTGGTGCAGCTGCTCGGCCTGTGCCCGATCCTGGCGATCAGCACCAGCATGGTCAATGCGGTCAGCCTGGGGCTGGCGACCATCCTGGTGATGGCGGTGGCCAACCTGGCGGTGGCCAGCCTGCGCAACTTCATCCCCTACGAGATCCGCATCCCGGTGTTCATCCTCATCATCGCCGCGCTGGTGACCATGGTGGATCTCGCCTTCAACGCCTATTTCCACGGGCTCTACCTGGTGCTGGGCATCTTCATCCCGCTGATCGTCACCAACTGCATCGTGCTCGCCCGGGTGGAAGCCTACGCGGCCAAGAACGACCCGGTCAGTTCGACGATAGACGGCGTGATGATGGGCGTCGGCCTGGTGTGGGTGCTGGCGGTGCTGGGCGGCGTGCGCGAACTGATCGGCAGCGGCACGCTGTTCTCGGGCATCGACATGATCTTCCCGGGCCTGTCTGCCATTCACCTCTTCGGCGAGGGCTACCCCGGCTTCCTGATCGCCATCCTGCCGCCGGGGGCCTTCTTCGCCCTCGGCGTGCTGATCGCTCTGTTCAACTGGATCAATCAGCGCGCCGCCGCGCGCCACCGCGCACGGCCGCAGCCAGCGGCCGCCGAAACCCCCGCCGACAAGCCTGCCGAAGCGCCTGCCGCCGGTTGAACGCATGATGAAGCGCGAGGCCATCCGCGAGTTCTTCCGCCGGCTCGCCGAGGCCAACCCCCACCCCACCACCGAGCTCGAGTACGGCACGCCCTACCAGCTGCTGGTGGCGGTGGTGCTCTCGGCGCAGGCCACCGACAAGAGCGTGAACCTCGCCACCCGCAAGCTGTTCGCCGCCGCCCCGACCCCGGAGGCGATGATCACCCTGGGTGAAGAAGGCGTGGCCGAGCACATCAAGACCATCGGCCTGTTCCGCAACAAGGCCAGGAACACCGTGGCGCTGTCGCGCCAGCTGCTGGAACGCCACGGCGGCGAAGTGCCGCACGACCGCGCCGCACTGGAGGCCCTGCCCGGGGTCGGCCGCAAGACCGCCAACGTGGTGCTCAACACCGTGTTCGGCGACCCGGTGATGGCGGTGGACACCCACATCTTCCGCCTATCCAACCGCACCGGGCTGGCGCCCGGCAAGGACGTGCTGGCCGTCGAGCAGGCGCTGATGCACCGCGTGCCCAAGGACTACCTGAAGGACGCCCACCACTGGCTGATCCTGCACGGGCGCTACGTATGCACCGCGCGCAAGCCCAACTGCGCCGCCTGCATCGTGCGCGACCTGTGCGAATTCCGCGACAAGACCGCCTGAACGCCGGAGACCGAAACCATGTTCAATCCCTCGCGCGAGCAGGTGCGCAACTTCTTCATCGAGGCCTGGCGCAAGCAGCGCGCCGCCGAGCCGCTGACCGCGCTGGAATCGATGGCGGTCGACATCATCGGCCTGCACCCGGAGTACCACCGCGTGCTGGAAGACCCGGAGGCGGTCGGCCGCGAGTTCAGCCCGGACGACGGGCAGGTCAATCCCTTCCTGCACCTGTCGCTGCACCTGGCGATCGAGGAACAGCTCTCCATCGACCAGCCGCCCGGCATCCGCGCCGCGGTAGCCACCCTGCAACTGCGCCGCGGCGACCGCCACGCCGCCCTGCACGAGGTGCTGGAATGCCTGGGCGAAACGGTGTTCAACGCCCAGCGCAACAACGCCCCGCCGGACGGCGCAGCCTACCTGGAATGTCTGCGCCGGCGCGCGGGTGCGCCGGCCTAGCCGCGATCCGGCCTGCGGGAACATGAACGCCGCATCGCGGGCAAGCCTGCTCACACAGCCCGGAACCGCAGCGGCTCAACGCCCCTTCAGCGGCCACTCGCAGCGCAGGTCGCGAAACGGCCCGCGCACCCGCTCCCAGCCCGGTCCGGGCGACACCTGGGCGCAGTACAGGGCGCCATCGACCTTGCTGCGCCACAGGTACCACGGTGCCGGCGCGGCCGCTGCACCCAGCGACAGCAGCAGGGCGCCGAGCAGCAGCAAGCGGGAGGCGGACGGAAATCGGACGCTGAACATGGCGGAGCGCGGGCTGACGGTGTTCACGCAAGCTTAGGTCCAGGGCCGCTGCGCTTCAAGCGCCCCGCGTGCTCATGCCGATGCGCTGTTTCCGCGCGTCATTCCACGGTAGCATGCGGTTTCCCGAAAACCCTGCGGAGACCTGCGGCATGTCCACCTCCTGGATCGTCATCGCCATTCTCGTCGTCCTCGTCGGCTACCTCGTCGTCATCTACAACGGCCTGGTCGCCCTGCGCAACCGCGTCAAGAACGCCTTCTCGCAGATCGACGTGCAGTTGCAGCGCCGCTACGACCTGATTCCCAACCTGGTGGAGACCGCCAAGGGCTACATGCAGCACGAGCGCGACACCCTGGAAGCGGTCATCCAGGCGCGCAACCAGGCCCAGTCCGCCGCCCGCCGCGCCGAGGGCGACCCGGGCGATGCTGCGGCGATGCAGGCCCTGATGGGCGCCGAAAACGTCCTGGGCGGCGCGCTCGGCCGCTTCTTCGCCCTGGCCGAAGCCTACCCGGACCTCAAGGCCAACCAGAACATGGCGCAGTTGCAGGAAGAGCTGGCCTCCACCGAGAACCGCATCGCCTTCTCCCGCCAGGCCTACAACGACGCGGTGACCACCTACAACATCAAGCGCGAGCAGTTCCCCGACTCGCTGGTGGCCAACAACTTCGGCTTCAAGCCGGCCGAGCAATGGACCATGGAAGACACCGCGGCGCGCCAGCCGGTGAAGGTGAGCTTCAACTAGGCGGCTGCCGGCAATGGATTTCTTCGCCGCGCAGGACCACGCCCGGCGCACCAGCCGCCAGCTGGTGGGCTGGTTCGCCGCGGCCGTGGTGGCGATCGTGCTGGTCATCTACCTGGCGCTCGCCTTCGCGCTCGGCCTGGGTGAGAGCCCGCCGCCGGGCGCGCCGCCGCCCTCGCTGTGGCAGCCCGACCTGCTCCTCGCCACCGCGGTGGTGGTCGGCGGCTTCATCCTGCTCGGTTCGCTGTACAAGATCATCGCGCTCGCCAGCGGCGGCGGCGCGGCGGTGGCCGAAGCGCTGGGCGGGCGGCTGGTGGCCCGCGACAGCCACGACCCGCTGGAGCGCCGCCTGATCAACGTGGTGGACGAGATGGCGATTGCCGCCGGCCTGCCGGCGCCGCCGGTCTACATCCTCGACGCCGAACAGGGCATCAACGCCTTCGCCGCGGGCAGCGGCACCACCGAGGGGGTGGTCGCGGTCACCCGCGGCACGCTGGAGGCGCTGTCGCGCGACGAGCTGCAGGGCGTGATCGCGCACGAGTTCAGCCACATCCTCAACGGCGACATGCGCCTCAACCTGCGCCTGATGGGCGTGCTGCACGGCATCCTGCTGCTCACCATCATCGGCCGCATCCTGCTGCGCGGCGCACGCGGCTCGGACAAGGGCGCCGCACCGCTGCTGCTGATGGGTCTGGTGCTGGTGGTGGTCGGCTACATCGGCGTGCTGTTCGGCAAGCTCATCAAGGCGGCGGTCTCGCGCCAGCGCGAATATCTCGCCGACGCCGCGGCGGTGCAGTTCACCCGCAATCCGTCCGGGATCGCCGGGGCGCTCAAGCGCATCGCCGGCTACGGCTCGGAGATCCGCCATCCGCGCGCGGAGGAAGCGAGCCACATGTTCTTCGGCAGCGGGCTGGCGCTGTCGCGCATGTTCGCCACCCATCCACCGATCGAGGACCGCATCCGCCGCATCGACCCGGCCTTCGAGCCCGGCGAGATGCCGCCCCCCGCCCCCCTTCCAGAGACCACCGAGTACGACGACGGCTCGGGCATGGCGGACGGAACGCCCGTTGCCGGGCTCGCCGGCCTTGCCGGTCCGCAGCGGCTGTCGGCGGAGGGCTTCGCGGCCACGGCCGGCACGGTCCTGCCCGCGCACATGGACTACGCCCGCCATCTGCTCGCCGCGCTGCCGCCGGCCCTGCACGACGCCGCTCACCGCCCCGGCGACGCCCAGGCGCTGGTATTCGCATTGCTGCTGTCGGCCGACGCCGGCATCGCGCACAAGCAGCTCGACGAGGTGCGCGCGGTGCAGGGTCCGGCCCTTGCCGACCGCAGCGCGGCCTTGCGGGCCGCGGTCGTGACGGCCGGCGCAGCCCTGCGCCTGCCTCTGCTGGATCTTGCCCTGCCGGCGCTTAAGGAGCTGTCCGGCGAAGCCCACCGCGCCCTGCTCGCCACCACCGACGCACTGGTGCGTGCCGACGGCCGGGTGTCGCTGTTCGAATACGCGCTGCAGCGTCTGCTGCGCGTGGCGCTGCAGGGACGCCGCAGCGGGCTGCGTCCTGCCGCCCTGGCCACACCGGGCCGCCTGAAGGACGATTGCGGCGTGCTGTTCAGCCTGCTGGCACGCGCCGGGCACCGGACCGAGTTCGATGTCGAGGCAGCCTTCACCCGCGCTGCCGGCCTTGCCCCGCTGGACGGCCCCTACCCCCTGCTGGGCGCCGCGGACATTGGCCCGGCCCGCATCGACGCAGCGCTCGAGCGCCTCGCCGCCAGCTCGCCGCCGTTCCGCAAGCGCCTGCTGGAAGCCTGCGCCGCCGCCGTGCTGCACGACGGGCAGGTCGCGCCGGAAGAGTACGAACTGCTGCGCACGGTCGGCGAGGCGCTGGACTGCCCGCTACCGCCGCTGCCGCCGGTCTCCGCAGACTGATGCAGCGGTTCAGCGCTTGAGGTACAAGCCCTGCTGGCTGGCGTACCAGGCCGCCAGGTCGCGCAGATCCTGGCGCGAGAGCGCCTCGACCTGGGCGGCCATGATCGGATTCTTGCGGGTGCCCAGCTGGTAGGCGCGCAGGGCCTGGAACAGGTAGTCCTCATGCTGCCCGCCGATGCGCGGAAATTCCGGCGACGGGCTGTTGCCGTCCGGCCCGTGGCAGGCGGCACACACCGCGGACTTCTCCTGCCCGCGGGCCGGGTCGCCGCCCGCCAGCGCCGGCCCGCCCACCAGCAGTGCACTGGCGGCCAGGGCCAGCGGCAGCATGCGGAACAGGGTGTTCGGATTGCTCGCTCGCATCGCCCTCTCCTACCTTGCAGTGCCGTAGTACGCGGCGAGGTCGGCCATGTCCTGCTCGCTCAGGCTCTCGGCGATGCCGCGCATGGTGGGATGGCTGCGCTCGCCGTCCTTGTAGGCCTGCAGCGCGCGGACGATGTACTCCGGGTGTTGCCCGCCTAGCTTGGGCACCGGATAGACATCGGGAAAGGTGGTGCGGTAGCCGGGAATGCCGTGGCAGCCGATGCACATGGAAATCTTGCTGCGGGCCGCTTCCGCGTCGCCCTTGGGCGGGCCGCTGTCCGCCAGGGCGGTGCCGGCGGCGATGGCCAGCACGCTTGCAAGAATGAAGCTCCGTCCCTGCATGGTGTCTCCTCCGTTGGGTCGGAATACAGGCACTGCTGGAAAAGCGCTTGCCGGTCGTGCGCCGGACTTGTTTGGACTTGTTGCCCGGGCGCCTTCTTTTTTCGGCCGATTTTATGCCGCTGCGGATGCCGAACGCAAACGATTCCCGAATCGGGACAAACCCTTACGCGCGGTCATCAGCCACCGAAACCCAGCAAGGCGGCCACGCCCAGGACCAGAAAGATGAGCGCGGCGATGCCGTGCACCAGGCGCACCGGAAGCCGCTCGGCCAGCCGCCCGCCGACCAGCACCGCCGGCACGTTGGCGATCATCATGCCCAGCGTGGTGCCGGCCACCACCATGGCGAAATCCCCGTACTGCGCCGCCAGCGCAACCGTGGCCACCTGGGTCTTGTCGCCCATCTCGGCGAGGAAGAAGGCCACCAGGGTGGTGCCGAACACACCGAAGCGCAGCGGACGCACCTCTTCCTCGTCCAGCTTGTCGGGCACCATGATCCACAGCGCCATGGCGACGAAGGACAGGCCCAGCACCCAGCGCAGCACGTCGGGCCCGAGGACGGTGGTCACCCAGGCGCCGACCGCCGCGGCAAAGGCGTGGTTGGCGAGCGTGGCAACGAGGATGCCGGCAATGATGGGCCAGGGCTTGCGGAAGCGCGCCGCCAGCACGAAGGACAGCAATTGGGTCTTGTCGCCGATCTCGGCGAGCGCGACGATGCCGGTGGATACGAGGAAGGCGTCCATGGACGGGAGTGCTCCGGGCCGGCAATGAAAACCGATGACCGCGCCACGCCCCCGGCCCTTGCGGGGCGGCACGGTCAAAGGTCTCGCCAGGCCGTGCACGGCGCGATGCGCGCGTGTCTGCTGCCTGCACCATGTCCTTGCGGACAAGTCTGTTGATGCGGGCCCCGGTCGCGATGCCGGGCGGCTACTCCCCGATGACGGGGGCGGATTCTACGCAAGTGCGAAGCGCGCCGCAACGCAGCAGGGCCGTGCCCACCTATAATCGCTGAGTCACTGCAAGGAAATCGACATGCGTTTCGAAGGCACCCAGGACTACGTCGCCACCCCCGACCTGATGCTGGCGGTCAATGCCGCCATCACCCTGCAGCGCCCCCTGCTGATCAAGGGCGAACCGGGCACCGGCAAGACCATGCTGGCGGAGGAGGTCGCGCGCGCCCTCGGCCTGCCGCTGCTGCAGTGGCATATCAAGTCCACCACCAAGGCCCAGCAGGGTCTCTACGAGTACGATGCGGTGTCCCGCCTGCGCGATTCGCAACTGGGCGACGACCGCGTCAAGGACATCGCCAACTACATCGTCAAGGGCGTGCTGTGGCAGGCCTTCGAGGCCGACACCCCGACCGTGGTGCTGATCGACGAGATCGACAAGGCCGACATCGAGTTTCCCAACGACCTGCTGCGCGAGCTCGACCGCATGGAGTTCCATGTGTACGAGACCCGCCAGACGGTGCGCGCGCGCCACCGCCCGCTGGTGTTCATCACCTCCAACAACGAGAAGGAGCTGCCGGACGCCTTCCTGCGGCGCTGCTTCTTCCACTACATCAAGTTCCCCGACCGCGACACCATGCAGGCCATCGTGGACGTGCACTTCCCCGGCCTCAAGAAGACCCTGCTCGCCGAGGCGCTGGAGGTGTTCTTCGGCCTGCGCGAGGTGCCCGGACTGAAGAAGAAGCCGTCCACCTCGGAACTGCTCGACTGGCTGAAGCTGCTGATGGCCGAGGACATCCCGCCCGAGGCGCTGAAGAGCCGCGACAACAAGGAGGTCGTACCGCCGCTGGCCGGCGCGCTGCTGAAAAACGAGCAGGACCTGCACCTCTTCGAGCGGCTGGTGTACATGGCGCGCCAAAACCGTTGAAGCGCGCCGCCGCGCCATGCTGATCGACTTCTTCCTGCACCTCAAGGCACACAGGCTGCCGGTGTCGACGCGCGAGTACCTGACCCTGCTGGAAGGCCTGCGCGCGCGCGTGTGTGGGCACGACATGGAGGCCTTCTACCACTTCGCGCGCGCCTGCCTGGTGAAGGACGAGACCCTCTACGACCGCTTCGACCAGGCTTTCGGCGAGTACTTCAAGGGGGTCAGCGAGATCCCCGGCCTGGAGGCCGAGCTGCCGGAAGAATGGCTGCGCGCGATGATGAAGAAGCACCTCAGCCCCGAGGAGCAGGCACGCCTGGAGAAGCTCGGCTGGGACAAGCTGATGGCGGAGTTCCGCAAGCGCCTGAAAGAGCAGAAAGGCCGCCACCAGGGTGGCAGCAAATGGATCGGCACCGGCGGCTCCTCGCCTTTCGGCAACAACGGCACCCACCCGGAGGGCATCCGGGTCGGCGGCGAGTCGGCGGGCAAGCGCACGGCGGTGAAGGTGTGGGAGAAACGCGAGTTCCGCAACCTGGACGACAGCGTGGAGCTGGGCACGCGCAACATCAAGGTGGCGCTGCGCCGCCTGCGCCGCTTCGCACGCGAAGGCGCGGCCGAGGAACTGGACCTGGACGGCACCATCGCGGCCACCGCGAAGAACGCCGGCTGGCTGGATCTGCTGATGCGCCCCGAGCGCCACAACGCGGTCAAGGTGCTGCTCTTCCTGGACGTGGGCGGCTCGATGGACGACCACGTCCAGGTGTGCGAGGAGTTGTTCTCCGCCTGCCGCAGCGAGTTCAAGCACCTGGAGTACTACTACTTCCACAACTGCGTGTACGAGAGCGTGTGGCGCGACAGCACCCGCCGGCACCACGAGCGCACCCCGCTGATCGACGTGATCCACCGCTACGGGCCGGACTACAAGCTGATCTTCGTCGGCGACGCCACCATGAGCCCCTACGAGATCCTGCACCAGCACGGCTCCATCGAACACATGAATACCGAACCGGGCGCGGCCTGGCTGCGGCGCCTGCTCGACGCCTACCCGGCGGCAGCCTGGCTCAACCCGGAGCCGGAGCGCCTGTGGCCCTACCGCAAATCCATCAACATCATCCGCCAGCTGGTCGGCGAGCGCATGTTCCCGCTCACCCTGGCCGGCCTGGAACGCGCCATCACACAACTCAGCCGTCGTCACTGACGCACCCGATCGACAACCGCCAAAGACCAATAAAAATGTTGAAGCGCATACCCGTCAAGCATCTCAAGCCCGGCATGTTCATCCAGGAACTGTGCGGTTCGTGGATGGAGCATCCGTTCTGGCGCAGCTCCTTCATGCTCGAGGATCCGGCCGACATCCGCCGCATCACCGAATGCGGCATCCACGAAGTGTGGATCGACACCGCCCGTGGCGCGGACGTGCTGGAGCACCCGGAACAGGCGGTGGACAAGGCCGAGAGCGACGCCGAGGTGGAACGCGAGTTGCAGCGCGCGGCGTCGGCGCCCGCGATGCAGCGCGCCACGATGACCGAAGAGCTGGCCCGCGCCTCGCAGATCTGCGCCCGCTCCAAGCAGGCAGTGGTGTCGATGTTCAACGAGGCGCGCATGGGCCGGGCGATACAGGCCGCGGACGCGATGCCGCTGGTCGACGAGATTTCCCAGTCGGTGGCGCGCAATCCGGGCGCACTGATCAGCCTGGCGCGACTCAAGACCGCGGACGACTACACCTACATGCACTCGGTGGCGGTGTGCGCGCTGATGATCGCCCTGGCCCGGCAGCTCGGCCTGCCCGAGGAGCAGGTGCGCCAGGCCGGACTGGCCGGCCTCCTGCACGACCTGGGCAAGGCGACCATTCCGCTGGAGATCCTCAACAAGCCGGGCAAGCTCACCGACGCCGAGTTCGAGATCGTCAAGTCGCACCCTGTGCAGGGACACGCGATGCTGCGCGAGGCCGCCGGGGCCGACGCGGTGGCGCTGGACGTCTGCCTGCACCACCACGAAAAGGTCGACGGCACCGGCTATCCGCATCATCTCAAGGCCGACGAGATCAGCCTGTTCGCCAGGATGGGCGCGGTGTGCGACGTCTATGACGCGATCACCTCGAACCGGCCCTACAAGGCCGGCTGGGACCCGGCGGAATCGATCCGCCGGATGGTGGAATGGAGCAAGGGACACTTCGACGAGACCGTCTTCCAGGCCTTCGTGCGCAGCGTGGGCATCTATCCGGTGGGTTCGCTGGTACGGCTTGAATCCGGCCGCCTGGGGGTGGTGATGGACCAGGGCAGCAAGTCGCTGCTCAAGCCCAGGCTGCGCGTCTTCTACTCGACCCGCGCGGACGCCCACATCAAGCCGGAAGTGCTGGACCTCGCCCGCCCGGGCTGCACCGAGCGCATCGCCGGCACCGAGGACCCCTCGCGCTGGCACTTCAAGGATCTCGACCGGCTCTGGCAGGCCGCCTGAGCCGCCGGCGTCCGGGCGCTCAGGGCGCCCGGTAGTTCTTCTCGGTCATCAGGTCCACGCCGCACTCCAGGCGTTCGACCCAGTCGATGAAGCGGCCGACCATCTCCTTGCCGACGAAGCGCGCGCCGTGCTGCGGCACGATCATCTCGATGTCCAGGCCGCGCGCCATGTTCGCCCACAGGCGGCAGATCTTGTTGGACACCATGTAGCGGCGGTGGAAGCCCTCCATCAGCGGCAGGTGCTGATCGAAGTCCTGCACCGGCTCGGCGGCGTGGCCGTGATCGACCAGCGAGGCGCCGAGGTCGCCCGAGAACAGGATGCGCGAGACCGGATCGTAGAACTGGAAGTTGCCTTCCGAATGCAGGAAGTGGCCCGGCAGGGCCTTGAGCTTGCAGTTGCCCAAGGGGATCAGCATGCCCTCGTCGGGGATGCCGATGGTACGCGCGGAATAGTCGCGTCCGGTGGTGAAATGCGGCAGGAAACGCGTCCACAGCTTGGAGATCAGCACCCGGGCGTTGGTGGTGACCATCCACTTGTTCAGCGAGGCGATGATGTCCGGGTCGGGATGGGAGGCGAGGATGTAGTCGAGATTGCGGATCGGGAAGAAACGCTGCATGCCCATCAGCAGACCGTTGTAGGTCATGTTGCCGCCGGGATCGATCAGTGCGCCGTGTTCGCCGTCCACCACCAGGAACTGGTTGGACTGGACCGCATATTCCGCTTCCTCGTGCACCAGGTCGTAGAACGCCAGGCACGCGTGCTTGCCATCGTTGTAGAGTTCGACTGCCATTTTGCCTTCGCAGTATGGGTACGGGGCGCACCGCAACAGGCCGGCGCGCAGGGCCGCGTAACTCTACAAGAGCGCCCCGGCAGCGGTGTGGACGACCACGCCGGAACTTGACCTCGATCAAAAAAAGAAGCGGCCCGGGGGCCGCTTTCAAACTGCTGTCCGCACAAGTGCGAAACGGTTTGCCGGCTGCCCGCCGGCGGGGATTCGGTCTGTTCGTTCTATTCGGTGAAGGGCAGCGGCTGCATGCCGAAGCCTTCGTCCATGTTCTTGATCTGCAGCAGCAGGCCGTCGAGCTCGTTCTGCAGGCGCTGCAGCGATTCCTCGTCGAGCTTGCGCAGCGCTTCCGGCAACACGCCGCGGGCCGGCGACGGCGCGCGCGCCAGCAGCTCGGACCCCTTGTCGGTAAGGTAGAGGCGCACTACCCGCTGGTCCGCGCTGGTGCGTTCCTTGCGGATGAAGCCCGCCGTTTCCAGACGGTCCACCATGTTCGACGCTGTCGACTGGTGCAGCGCCATGCGGTTGGCCAGTTCGCCGACGCGCAGGCCCGGAACCTCCACGAGCTCCTGCATGGCCCACAGCTGTGCGCCGGTGACGCCGCTCTGACGCTCTATCCATTGCGAGTGCCGCTGCGCCGTACGGATCAGCACCCGAAAACGCTGCAACACCGACAAGGGCGTCACTCCGGACTTGGGGGAGGGGTTCTTTTTCAAGGAAGACTGTGTGGCCATCTGGAAAGCCGCTCCGGACTATATTTGCTCGAATTGTGATTGTCAAAAAATTAACATTGCTGCAGCAAGGGCGTATTGTAGGGTCCTGCAGCAGCGGCTTGTCGGCGATGTAGTCGGGACGCAACGCCCGGGCCGGCTGCGCCGTTGATCCCGTACCAATACAAAACGATAATTCGCCCCCATGGAGCCTCCCCCACCCACGCCGGACCGCGACGGCCCGCTCGCGCGCGCGTCCGACCGGGCATTGCGCAAACTCGCCCGCGGCGGTCGCCGCTACGCCCTGCCCTGGCTGTCGATCCGCCGCTGGATGATCCGCCTGCAGTTCGTCGGCGCGGCCCTGCTCGCCGGCCTGATCGCCATCCTGTTCGCCATCGGCGCCGAGCTGGCCATCGGCACTCATGCGGGGATCATGGCGGAGCTGCCCTGGCTCACGCTCATCGTCGCTCCCGCCGGCTTCGCGCTGATGGCGTGGATCTCGCGCACCTGGTTCCCCGGCGCGCAGGGTAGCGGCATCCCGCAGGCCATTGCCGCGATCGAGTCCGACGACGGCCAGGTGCGCAAGAAGCTGCTGTCGATGCGCCTGGCCATCGCCAAGGTCTTCCTCACCCTGGGCGGCCTGCTGTCGGGCGCCTCCATCGGCCGCGAGGGCCCTTCGGTGCAGATCGGCGCCTCGGTGATGAGCCTGATCGCCGGCAAGAAGACCCGCCGCATCGCCAACAGCCGCGACCTGATGATCGCCGGCGGCGGTGCGGGGGTGGCGGCCGCGTTCAACACCCCGCTGGGCGGCATCATGTTCGCCATCGAGGAGTTGTGCCGCTTCCACCCTTTCCGGGCCAACAGCACCACGCTGATCGCGGTGATTTTCGCCGGCCTGATGTCGCTGGCCGTGCTGGGCAATTACACCTATTTCGGCCGTACCCCCGCGGCCATCGACTGGCCCGACAGCGTGTGGCCCATCCTGCTGTGCGGGGCCATCGGCGGGCTGCTGGGCGGCGGCTTCTCGCGCCTGCTGGTGGCCTCCAGCCGCGGCCTGCCGGGCAGGCTCGGTGAGCTGTCGAACAACCGCCCGGTCGCCTTCGCCGCCCTGTGCGGCCTGGGCACCGCGCTGATCGGCCTGGCCACCGGCGGGCTGACCTACGGCACCGGCTACGCGGAATCCAAGGCCGCCCTGGAGGGCGCCGCGCAGCTGCCGGTGTACTTCCTGGTCGCCAAGATGGCGGTGATCTGGCTCGCCTTCCTGTCGCGCATCCCCGGCGGCGTGTTCGCCCCGGCACTGGCGGTGGGCGCAGGCATGGGGGCGAACATCGGCCTCATGCTGCCGCCGGAACACGGCTCGGCCATCCTCGTGCTCGGCATGGTCGGCTTCCTCGCCGGCGTCACCCAGACGCCGATCACCTCCTTCGTCATCGTCATGGAGATGACCGCCAACCATCAGATGCTGCTGCCGCTGATGGCCACCGCGGTGGTGGCGCACGCCTTCTCCAAGACCGTGGCGCAGACCCCGCTCTACCATGCGCTGGCCTACCCCACCCTGCGCAAGGTCGAGGCCGAGGTGCGCAGCCGCCACCACGCGCACGCCGCCGCAGGCGGCGCGGTGCACACGGTGCCGCTCGACACGCCGCCCCCCGAGGTCCCGGCAAGCGCACCGACCGAAACGCATACCGATCAGCCGCCGCCCCGCTAGCAGCCCGCTTTCTTGATCCGGACCATGGGCCGATGCAGCGCGCGATGGCATACTCCGCCCTACTAAAGTAATAGGCTCGATCCATGGCGACCCTGACTGCATACAGCGACAAGAAGCTGCTGATCATCGACGACATGCCCGAGATGCGCAGTTCTCTGCGCAGTCAGGCCAGCAGCATAGGCTTTCAGAAGATCACCGTATGCGGCCACCTGCGCGACGCCTTCGAGGCGCTGCGCCAGACCAGCTTCGACATCATCCTGTGCGACTACTACCTCGGCGCGGGCACCAACGGCCAGCAGTTCCTCGAGCACCTGCGCAACCGGCGGATGATTGCGCGCAGCACGCTGTTCATCATGATCACCGCGGAGAAGAACCACGACAGCGTGATCACCGCCGCCGAGTGCATGCCGGACGACTACCTGCTCAAGCCCTTCACCGCCGACCTGTTCGCCTCCCGGGTCGAGAAGCTGCTGGAGAAGAAGCGCCGCCTCGCCCGCATCGACGCCATGCAGGACAAGGGCCAGTGGCCCGAGGTGCTCGCCGAGTGCGACGCCATCATCGCCTCGCGCGACCGCTTCCAGATCGACGCCCTGCGCATCAAGGGCAACGCCCTGCTGCAGTCCGGCCGCAGCGAGGAAGCGGCAAAGTTCTACGAGCAGGTGCTGGGCATGCGCGCCATGCCCTGGGCACGTCTCGGCCTGGCGCGCGCGCAACGCGAACTGGGCCGGCCCGCCGAGGCCAAGGAAACGCTCAACACGCTGATCGCCGAGGCCCCCAAGCTGATGGCGGCCTACGATCTGCTCGGTCACATTCATGCAGCCGAGGGCGACACCGGCGCCGCCCTGCAGGTGCTGGACGACGCCTGCCGGCTGTCGCCCCACTCGCTGGCCCGCCTGCGCGCGATCGCCGAAGTGGCCGAGGATGCCGGCGACTACGAGCGCGTCGAGCAGAGCCTGGGGCAGGTGGTCGAGAAGACCCGCAACTCTCCGCTGCGCGAAACCTCGGACTATGCCCGCCTGGGCAACGCGCTGGCCGCCACCGGCCAGGCCGACAAGGCGCTGAACCTGATCGACGAAGCCCGCAGCGCCTTCCGCGAGGAGACCGGCCATCCCGCGCTGGCGGCGATCGAGGCCATCGCGCTGCACCAGCTCGGCGACACTGCGAAGGCGGAGGCGGCGCTGCAGGTGGCCCTGCAGGGCGACCTCACCGACCTGCCGGCCAGCGCCATGCTTACCGTGGCCAAGGCCTGCCTCGCCACCGGGCGCACCGAACAGGGCGAAGCCCTGCTCAAGCAGGTGGTGCAGACCAACCCCGACGCCACCGACATGCACGCCCGCGTGACCCGCGTGATGCAGGACCACGGCGTCGCCGACCACGCCGAGCGCCTGGTCGCCGACAGCGTGCAGGAAGTGATCGAGCTCAACAACGAAGCGGTGCGCTGCGGCAAGGAAGGCCGCATCGGCGAAGCCGCGCAGATGCTCACCGCGGCCGCCAACCGCCTGCCCGGCAACCTGCAGATCGTCGCCAATGCGGCCTACGCACTGCTGCTCGACCTGCTGACCAATGGCATGGACCCCGCCAAGCTGGACGATGCCCGCCGCTTCCGCGAGGCGGTGCGGACCCGGGCGCCGGCGCACCGCAAGCTGGCCGACATCGACGGGCTGTGGAGCAAGCTGGCGGCACGGGACGGCAGCGGGAGCGCGTCGTGAGCTTCGAGGCCTTTGCCGCGCTCACCATCCACGACGTCAAGAACCGGCTGGCGACCCTCGCCGGACGCGCCGAAGCACGCGGCGACAGCGAAACCCTGCGCGAGGCGCTCGATGCCGCCGCGCGCCTGACCGCCCTGCTGGTGTGCTACCGCGCCGAACGCGGCTGGCAGGGCGCCGACATCGACGCCCACATCCCCGAAGACCTGCTCGACGAACTCGCCGCGCAGGCCGCGCGGATGTCCGCCACGCCGGTGCGCACCGAGGCCGGCCCGCTGGACGGGCTGTTCTTCTACGACGAAACCCTGGTGCGCATGACGCTCGAGAACGCACTGCAGAACGCCTTGCGCCACGCGCGCAGCGAAGTGCTGCTGGGCGTGCACGCCGACGAGCAGTGGCTGGACTTCACCGTCGAGGACGATGGCGAAGGCTATCCCGCCGACCTGCTGGCCGGCGCCGGGCAACCGGCCGCACTGAGCGGCCAGGGCACCGGGCTGGGGCTGCACCTGGCCCGCCTGGTGGCCGGCCTGCATGCCCACGCCGGCAAGGAAGCCCGCGTGGAACTGGCCAACCGCGAACAGGGCGGCGCCCGCTTCAGCCTGCGACTGCCGCGCTGAACGTTCCGGTCCGCGCAGCAGGTTCATTCACACGTTCTCAGCGCCGGCCGGCAAGCAGCGCGTCGGTCCGCGCCGCCATGATGAAGTCGTTCTCGTGCAACCCGCGGATCTTCTTGGTCTGCCAGGACACCGTGGCCCAGCCCCAGCCGAAGGCGATGTCGGGGTGGTGTCCCTGCTCCTCGGCCACCGCGCCCAGGCGCTGCACGAACGCCAGCGCCTCGGCAAAATCGCCGAACTCGTAGCGCCGCACCAGGCAGCTGGCCTCATCCGCCAGCTCCCAGCCCGGCACGCGGCTCAACATGGCTTCCGCCTCCGCCCGCGCGAGCGGCGGTATGCCGCCGCGGCAGGGCGTACACACCCTGTCCTGCAGTTCCTCGCTCATGTCCTTGTCCCTTTCCTCGCTCAACGGGCGCACAGCCTGCCGGCGATGTCGGCCACGTGCGCGCCCTGGAAGCGGGCGATGCGCAGCTCGTTGTCGCTGGGCGTGCGCTTGCCGTCGCCACCGGCCAGCGTCCCGGCCCCGTAGGGCGAACCGCCGGTGATCTCGTCCATGTTGGTCAGCTCCTTGCACGAATACGGCACGCCGACGATGACCATGCCATGGTGCAGCAAGGTGTGATGTACCGAGACGATGGTGGTCTCCTGCCCGCCATGCTGGGTGCCGGTGGACGTGAACACGCTGCCCACCTTGCCCACCAGCCCGCCGTTCATCCACAGCCGGCCGGTCTGGTCGAGGAAGTTGCGCATCTGCGCGCACATGTTGCCGAAGCGCGTCGGCGTGCCGAAGATGATCGCGTCGTAGTCGGCCAGCTCGTCCACCGTGGCCACCGGCGCCGCCTGATCCAGTTTGGCGCCGGCCTTGCGGGCCACTTCCTCGGGCATCAGCTCGGGGACGCGCTTCACCGCCACCTCGGTGCCGGCCACGCTGCAGGCGCCGTCGGCGACCGCATTGGCCAGCGTCTCGATGTGGCCGTACATGCTGTAGTAGAGCACCAGTATCCTGGTCATCGTGCTGCCTCCTGTCCGTGCTCAGTCCAGTGATGGCTGCCGGCGCCCACCGCCCGCAGCCCACGACACGCCGTTCAGTGGTGCCGCCAGGTGTGTTCGCCGAAGTGCACCGTGCTGGCGCGCTCCATCTCCATCATCGCCATGAAGTCCTCGCGGCTCATCTGGATCACGCGCTCGTGGTCGCCGGCCTCGAAGTAGATCTCCGCCTGCTGGGCCAGGCTGTCGTCGACCACCATGCGCATGCCGTAGGCGGCCCCCATGGGCGGGATCGCCCCCGGCTCGCAGTCGGCGAACAGGCGGCCCAGTTCATCTTCGCCCACCAGCCGCACCCGCCCGCTGAGCGCCTTGCCAAGCATGCCCAGCTGCACGTGCCGGGTGGAGGGCAGCACCGCCATGAGGTAGCCGTGGTCGTCCTCCAGCACCACGCACTTGGCCAGGGAGTCGCCCGGCACGTGCGCGTACTGCGCGGTCTGCGAACTGCAGTGGGAATGCGGGTGGCTGAGCACGTCGTAGCGCAGGCCGTGCTCGGCCATGAAGTCCCGGACTCTGGTCGCGATTGCCATGATCCTTCTCCTCGGTATCGACTGCCGGGCCTGCCTTGTATCTCTTGCCCGCAACACGGGAGCGCCCTTGCGCTCCCGCCTTTCCTCCCCTGCGGCCCCGGGGGCCGTCACGCTTCATTCTAGGACGCAGGCCCCGCATATCCAGCCGCCCCCCGGACGGCTTGCCGCGGGCGCGGCGCCTCGCCCCCCTCGTGACGTGCCAGTGTGAGAAATGCGGGCTAGAACGGAAGTGCACACGGCCGCGCCGCGGCCGCGAGGAGCGCGACATGGCCCTGATCCTCTATCACGGCGCCGGCTCGCCCTACGGCTGGCGGGTATGGATGGCGCTGGAACACAAACGGCTCGACTACGAGCTGCGGGTGCTGTCCTTCGACGACGCGGAAATGAAGCAGGCCGCCTACCTGGCGATCAATCCGCGCGGCAAGGTCCCGACGATCGACGACGGCGGTTTCACGCTGTTCGAGTCCGGCGCCATTCTCGAGTACCTCGACGAACGCTTCCCGCAGGCGCCGCTGCTCTTTCCCGGCACCGTCGAGCGTCGCGCACTGATCCGCCGCAAGGCGCGCGAGGCGGAACAGTACGCCGCCGTGGCACTGGAAACCCTGGTCTGGGCGGTGTTCTACACTCCGCGCGAACGCTGGGACGATGCGCTGATCGCCCGTGGGCGCGAGGAGTTCGCCCGCGAACTGGCCTACTGGGAGAGCGCCATCGACGGCCCCGGCCTGGCCGGCGCCTGGTCGGCGGCCGACTTCACCCTCTATCCGCTCATCGCCCTGGCGCTGCGCATCGAACGGGTACGGACCGACCTCGCCCTGCGCGCCGCCATCGGCCCACGGCTGGCGGCCTGGATGGCGCGGGTCGAAGCCCTGCCCTGGTTCGCGCGCACCTGGCCACAGCACTGGGAACGCGGCGGCCTGCCGGGCTGACGGGCTTGCGACAAACCGCAGCGGTTTTGTCGCCTTGCCGACCATCGCGCGCGGCGTCCGGCCACGCCCGGCAAGGACCGCCGCCGCACCGCAAGCTGGCACCGCTCTTGCAGTACAGCCGCTGGAAAACCAGCGGAGCGCGCCATGCCGGCCATCACCATCAACGACACCACGCTGCGCGACGGCGAACAGACCGCCGGCGTGGCCTTCACCGCGGACGAGAAGCTGCGCATCGCCCACGCGCTGGCCGAAGCCGGCGTACCGGAGCTGGAGATCGGCATCCCCGCCATGGGCGCGGCCGAGCAGGAGGTGATCCGCGCCATCGTCGCCCAGCGCCTGCCGGCGCGCACCATGGTCTGGGGCCGGCTGTGCGAGGCCGACCTGGAAAGCTGCGCGGCCACCGGCGCCGACCTGCTGAACCTGTCCATCCCGGTATCCGACATCCAGATCGGCCACAAGCTGCGCCGCGACCGCGACTGGGTGCTGGCCACCATCGCCCGCCTGGTGCCGGCCGCGCGTGCCCGCGGCGCCGAGGTCTGCCTGGGCGGCGAGGATGCCTCGCGCGCCGACCCCGACTTCCTCCACCGCGTGCTGGACGCGGCACAGGCCGCGGGCGCGCGGCGCTTCCGCTTCGCCGACACCACCGGCATCCTCGACCCCTTCACCACCTTCGAGCGCATCGACGCGCTGCGCGCGCGCAGCGACCTGGAATTGGAGATCCACGCCCACGACGACCTCGGCCTGGCCACCGCCAACACCCTGGCCGCGGTACGTGCCGGCGCCACCCACCTGAACACCACGGTCAACGGCCTGGGCGAGCGCGCCGGAAACGCCGCGCTGGAAGAGGCGGTGGTGGCGCTGCGCACCCTCTATGGCGTCGACAGCGGCGTGGCGCCGGATCGCCTGCAGGCCATCTCCGACCTGGTGGCCCAGGCCTCCGGGCGGCCGGTGGCGGCCAACAAGTCCATCGTGGGCAGCGGGGTGTTCACCCACGAGGCCGGCATCCATGTGGACGGCCTCTACAAGCACCCGGAAACCTACCAGTCGCTCGACCCCGCCCTGCTCGGCCGCCATCACGCGATCGTGCTCGGCAAGCACTCCGGCACCCGCGCGTTGATGCGCGCCTGCCAGGAGCTGGGCGCGGAACTCGACCCGGCGCTCGCCGAACGCCTGCTCACCGGGGTGCGCGAATTCGCGGTGCGCCACAAGCGCCCGCCCGCCGCCGAGGAACTGCGCGCCCTGCAGCGGGCCGCCACGGTCGCCGAGCACCCCGCATGCTTCGCGGCGCCGCCGTCCGCGCAGGTGAACTAGGGCGCCCCGCATCGATGCGCACCGCATCCCCCGTAGGAGCGGCCTTGGCCGCGATTCAACAGGTGGAACAGGCACCGCCGCATCGCGGCCAAGGCCGCTCCTACGGGCGCTTTCCGCCTTCTTCCCGGCGTGCCCGGTCGTGCGCCAGCGCAGCCACCACCTCGTCGTCCTCGACCTGGCCGAAGCGCACATAGAACTGTCCCACCGCCCGGAAGTCCACCGGCGCGTGCAGGCAAACCACCTCGTCGGCCAGCGCCTGCACCGCCTTGAGGCTGTCGCGCGCGGCCACCGGCACCGCGCAGATCAAGCGGGCCGGCCCCTGGCTGCGCACCGCGCCGAGTGCGGCCAGCATCGTCGCGCCAGTGGCCAGTCCGTCGTCCACCACGATGACCACCCGCCCCTTGGCGTCGGCCGGCGGACGGCCGGGGGAGAACAGCGCGCGCCGCCGGTGCAGCGCCGCCAGCTGGCGCTCGCCCTCTTCCGCCAGCCAGCGCTCGCCGCCGCTGGCCGGATCGGTGACGATGCGCCGCCCGCTCTCGTCGATGGCGCCGACCGCGTATTCCGGATTCCACGCCGAGCCGAGCTTGTGCACCAGCACCACGTCCAGCTCGCCGTCCAGCGCCTCGGCGATCAGCGCCCCCATCGGCACCGCGCCACGCGGAATGGCCAGCACCAGCGGCTGGCGGCCGCGCTGCGCGGCCAGCGCATCGGCCAGCTGGCGGGCGGCATCGAGACGGTCGGCAAACATCATGTCGCACCCCCTTCGGCGCCCTCGCCGGACGGCCGGTGCACCACCACGATGCCGAAGTCCGGCTCATAGGGCGGAACCCGGCACTCGACGATGTCGCCCGCCGCCACCTGCAGGCGCAGGCCGACGACGTCGGCGCGCAGCGGCAGGCGGGTCACGCAGCGGTCGGCCAGCACCGCCGCGTGCACGGCCTCGGCACCCCGGCGCACCAGGTAGTCGAGCGCGCGCAGCAGCGAATGGCCGGTGTACAGCACGTCGTCGACCAGCAGCACGCGCTGCCCGGCGAGATCCGGCGGGCTGGCGGCCCTGTCTTCCACAAGGCGGGTTTCCGGGTACAGCAAAGTGAGGTCGTCGGCATAGCGGCTGATCGCCAGATCCAGCCTGCGGACCGCCGGCAGGCCGCAGGCCGCCAGCCGGCCGGCGAGCAGGTCGGCCAGCGGCGCGCCACGGCGCAGCACGCCCACCACCGCCAATGGCAGATCGCGGCCGGGCAGGCCTGCGGCCTGACGCGCCATGTCATCGAGCACGCCACCGAGCTGCACCGCATCGAACAGCCGGCTGCGTCGCGGCGATTCCGCCATGCTTTCCTCCCTTCCATGCACGGCCGCAGACGCCCGCTCCGCCTTCCGCAGCGCAGCTGCGGCGGCTAAGGTGAATCAGGGCACAGCGATGTTTGCCGCGTCGCTTCAATCTAGGCAGTGCCGGCCGGCAGTTCAAACCGAGGAGAACCCGAGCATGCAGTCCGATGCCGAAACCCCGTCCAGCAGCCTGCATCCGGCCGCCGGCGACGCCCTGCTGGTGGTGGACCTGCAGCGCGACTTCCTGCCCGGCGGCGCGCTCGCGGTGGCCGACGGCAACGCCGTGGTGCCCGTGCTCAACCGCTACATCGACCTGTTCTCCGCGGCACGCCTGCCGCGCGTGTTCAGCCGGGACTGGCATCCGGCCAACCATGTGTCCTTCGCGGAGCGCGGCGGCCCCTGGCCCCCGCACTGCATCGCCGAAACCACCGGCGCATCCTTCGCCCCCGGGCTGAATGTGCCGCCGGACGCATACATCGTCTCCAAGGCGACCGGCGCGGAGGCCGACGCCTACTCGGCCTTCCAGGGCACCGACCTGGCCGGCTGGCTGCGCCACCGCGGCTGCCGGCGGGTGTTCGTCGGCGGGCTGGCCACCGACTACTGCGTTCGCGAAACCGTGCTGGACGCACTGGCCCTCGGCTTCGAGGCCGTGCTGCTCACCGATGCGGTGCGCGCGGTGGAGGTCGAGCCCGGCGACGGTCGGCGCGCGCTCGAGGCCATGATCGTCCGCGGCGCCCGCCCCGCCACACTGCAGGCCATCGCCGGAGAGCAGGCATGAAGAGCGGGGACGAGGCACTGCTGACCGACCTCTACCAGCTCACCATGCTGCAGGCCTACTACGACGAAGGGCTGCGCGGGCGGGCGGTGTTCGAACTGTTCGTGCGCAGGCTGCCCCCCGGCCGCGGCTTCCTGCTGCTCGCCGGCATCGAGCAGGCGCTGGACTACCTGGAGGGCCTGCGCTTCGAGCCGGCGGAACTCGACTGGCTGCGCGAGAGCGGACGCTTCCGCGCCGATTTCGTGGACTGGCTGGCCGACTTCCGCTTCACCGGCACGGTCTCGGCCATGCGCGAAGGCAGCGTGTTCTTTGCCAACGAGCCGGTGCTGCGGGTGGAGGCGCCGATCGCCCAGGCGCAGTTCGTCGAGAGCCGGCTGATCAACCTGGTCAACTACGCCACCATGGTCGCCACCAAGGCCGCGCGCTGCCGCTTCGCGGCACCCTCCCGGCTGCTGGTGGACTTCGGCCTGCGCCGCGCCCACGGGGCGGAGGCCGGCCTGCTGGCTGCGCGCGCCGCCTACCTGGCCGGCTTCGACGGCACCGCCACGGTGCTCGCCGGACAGCGCTTCGGCATCCCCCTGTTCGGCACCATGGCGCACTCCTACATCGAAGCCCATGAGCACGAGAGCGATGCCTTCGCGCGCTTCGCCGCCTCGCAGCCGGGCAACGTCACCCTGCTGATCGACACCTACGACACCGAAGAGGGCGCGCGCCGCGTGGTGGCGCTGGCACCCGCGCTGCACGCGCGCGGCATCCGCATTGCCGCGGTGCGCCTGGACAGTGGCGACCTGGACGCGCACGCCCGCGCAGTGCGCCGCATCCTCGACGAAGGCGGACTGCGCGAGGTGCACATCTTTGCCAGCGGCAATCTCGACGAATGGCAGATCGCCCGCCTGCTCGCCAGCGGCGCGCCGATCGACGGCTTCGGCGTCGGCACCCATCTCAGCACCTCGGTGGACGCCCCCTTCCTCGACATGGTCTACAAGCTGCAGGCCTACGACGGCCGGCCGCGCCGCAAGCGCTCGGAAGGCAAGGCCACCTGGCCCGGCGCCAAGCAGGTATGGCGGCTGCACACACCCGGCGGCGGCGTGGCAGGCGATCTGGTCGCCCTGCGCGAGGAGGCGCCCCCGCCCGGCGACGCCCGCGCGCTGCTGCAAGTGGCGATGGACGGCGGGCGCCGGCTCGCGCCCCCCGAAGCCCTGGCCGCGCTGCGCCAGCATGCCGCAGCCGAACTCGACCGCCTGCCCGCGGCGCTGCGCGCTGCCGACGGCGCCGACCCGGGGCTGCACTGGCCGGTACGCATCTCGCCGGCACTGCAGGCCCTGGCGGAAGAACTCGACCGCGGCCGCCATTGAGCGGCCGCGCCGCCCGGCGCGGCGCAGCGGATCGCGCGGATAAGCCCTAAACTGTCGCCCCGGACATGACCCAGCGCCACGCACCATGAAGATCGACCACCTCCCCATCGGCGCCCGCTTCCTGTGGAAGGGCGTCGCCTACACCAAAGCCGGGCCGATGACCGCCTCGGCCGACTCCGGCGGCTCGGTGTTCGTGCCCAAGCATGCCGTCCTGCAGCCGGTCCCCGGCGAGGCACCCCCGCCGCTGGCGGCTCCCGAGAGCGGACCGCTCGACGCGGCGAAAGTGCTCGCCGCCTTCG
Source organism: Thauera sedimentorum (assembly GCF_014489115.1). NCBI lineage: Bacteria > Pseudomonadati > Pseudomonadota > Betaproteobacteria > Rhodocyclales > Zoogloeaceae > Thauera > Thauera sedimentorum. The sequence goes on from NZ_JACTAH010000001.1 coordinate 1,980,992, forward strand.
AGACCTATCACCAGACCGCCCTGACGCTTGCCGGCGAGGACGGACGCAGCGCGCTGGAATCCGCCCGCCAGCGTTTCATTGCCGAGATCCGCTGAAACCCGCCACCAGAACCTGCCACCGAAGCCACCGCGCAATCAGGCCGCCGCAACGCAGCCTGCCGGCGCACGCATGCACGGTTCACCCGATGCCGTAGCGCCGCAGCCGGGTGGCGATTGCGGAGTGCGAGGTACCCAGCCGCCTGGCCAGCCGGCGGCTGGAGGGGAAGTCCTTGTAGAGCCGCTGCAGCAGGCTCTTCTCGAACTCGGCCACCGCCTCGTCGAGGCTCGCCACCTCGCGCCCGTCCTGCGCCGCCGGGCCGGCCGCGCGCGCGAGTTCCAGTTCCCCGGCGTTGATCACCTTGCGCTCGGACATGGTCACCGCGCGGAAGATCACGTTCTGCAGTTCGCGCACGTTGCCCACCCAGGGATTGTCCAGCAGCGCTGCACGCGCCGCCGCCGACAAGCGCATCGGGCCGCGCGCGGTCTGGGCGCAGGCGCGCTCGAGGAATAGCTCGGCGAGCGGCAGGATGTCGCCCGGGCGCTCGCGCAGCGGCGGCATGTGGAGCTGCAGCACGTTGAGGCGGAAGAGCAGGTCCTGGCGGAAGTCGCCCGCCGCCACCATCGCCTCCAGGTCGCGGTGGGTGGCGCTGACGATGCGCACATTGGCCTTCAGCTCGCGGTCGCCGCCCACCCGGCGGAAGCTGCCGTCGTTGAGAAAGCGCAGCAGCTTGGCCTGCAGGTAGGGCGAGAGCTCGCCCACCTCGTCGAGGAACACCGTGCCGCCCTCGGCGAGCTCCAGCAGGCCGGGCTTGCCGCCGCGCAGCGCACCGGTGAAGGCGCCCGGGGAATAGCCGAACAGTTCGCTCTCGGCAAGGTTCTCCGGTAGCGCCGCGCAGTTGAGCGCGAAGAAGGGCTCAGCGGCGCGCCGGCTGCCGGCATGGCAGGCATGCGCCAGCAGCTCCTTGCCGGTGCCGGTCTCGCCGGTGATCAGCAGCGGCGCATCCACCAGCGCCATGCGCGCCGCGCGCTGCTTGAGCTGCTCGATCTCGGCCGAGTGGCCGACGATGGTCTCGAAGCTGCCCGGCTCGTAGTTGCGCAGCGCGGAGAGCCGCTCGCCCATGCGGCTGGGCGCGTGCAGCGTGAGGAAGGCGCCCGCCACGCGGCCGTCCGGGTCGTGCAGCGGCACGGTCTCCAGCATGTAGGGCTCGCCCTCGAGCTCGATCTCGCGCACCGGCAACTGGAAGCCGCAGTCGACGAGCGCCGCGAGCAGGCCCGGGTCGCCGAACAGCGCCTGTACCGAGGTGCCGCGCAAGTTCTCCTCCGCCATGCCGCTGGCGCTCACCGCGGCGCTGTTGGCAACCACCACCACGCCGCCCGCATCCACCGCCAGCACCGGATCGGGCTGGGAAGCCATCAGCGCCTCGAGATACAGGCGGCGGCGCGCGCCCGGCAGGAAGTCCACCACCTCCACCGAGCGCATGCCCGCGATCCGGCCGAGTTGCGCGCGCAGGTCGCGCAGGCCCGCCTGGTCCAGCGCCGGGGCCTCGATGTAGATGTGCGGCGGGTCGACCTCGACCGCGGTGACGTTGAGCGAACGGCGCGCCACCGCCGCGAGGACCTCCTGGGCAATGCCGACCCGGTCGGCGAAGAGCACGTCGATGCGCATTTCTCGGGATGTATTCGATTCGTTACAACGTAACGAAAACAATACACCGAGCCGGAACCCCGCGTCATCCCCGGGTTTTCCGCCACCCCGGCGCCGCGGCGGCGCCGTGCTGTAACGATTTCGCTACGGCATTGCGCGCACGACGCCCCGCATTGCGCCCTAAGGGACTGTTTTACATGGACAACCAATTCCTGGCATGCCCATTGCGATAGGCCGCGGAGCGCGCCGCCGGTACGGCGCACCACAACACGGCAAGCAGGAGACGCAGCATGCACGTCCTCATCCTCGGCAGCGGGGTGATCGGTACCACCATGGCCTACTACATGGCGCGCGCCGGCCACCAGGTCACCGTCGTCGACCGCCAGCCCGGCGTCGGACTCGAGACCAGCTACGCCAACGCGGGCGAGGTCTCGCCGGGCTATTCGGCGCCGTGGGCGGGGCCGGGTGTGCCGCTCAAGGCCATCAAGTGGCTGCTGATGCAGCACAGCCCGCTGGTGATCAAGCCCATGCTCGACCCCGCGATGTGGCGCTGGGGCGCAGCCATGCTGCGCAACTGCACCACGCGTCGCTACCGGCTGAACAAGAGCCGCATGGTGCGGCTGGCCGAGTACAGCCGCGACTGCCTGAAGGCGCTGCGCGCCGAGACCGGCATCCGCTACGACGAGCGCAGCCTGGGCACGCTGCAGCTCTTCCGCACCCAGCAGCAACTCGACGGCGTGGCCAAGGACATCGAGATCCTCAAGGAGTACGGCGTGCCCTACCAGGTGCTCGACCGCGCGGGCTACGTCGAGCACGAACCGGCGCTCGCGCTGGTGAAGGAGAAGTTCGTCGGTGGCCTGCGCCTGCCGGGCGACGAGACCGGCGACTGCTACAAGTTCACGCAGAACATCGCCGGGCTGGCCGAAGCGCTGGGGGTGGAGTTCCGCTTCGGGGTGAACATCCAGGGCCTCGAGCGCGCCAACGGCCACATTGCCGGCGTGCGCACCGACGCCGGCATGCTCACCGCCGACCGCTACGTGGTGGCGCTGGGCAGCTACTCGACCAGACTCCTCGCCCCGCTCGGCATCGACATCCCGGTGTACCCGGTGAAGGGCTTCTCGATCACGGTGCCGATCACCGACGCCGCCAAGGCGCCCGAGTCGACCATCATGGACGAGACCCACAAGGTGGCGGTCACCCGCCTGGGCGACCGCATCCGGGTGGGCGGCACCGCGCAGCTGTCCGGCTTCGACCTGCAGCTCGATGCGAAGCGCCGCGGCACCCTGGAGTTCGTGGTCAAGGACCTCTTCCCCCAGGGCGGCGACGTCGCGCGCGCAGAGTTCTGGACCGGCCTGCGCCCGATGACCCCCGACGGCACGCCCATCGTGGGCGCCACCCGCTACCCCAACCTCTATCTGAGCACCGGCCACGGCACCCTGGGCTGGACCATGGCGGCCGGCACCGGCCGCGTCATGGCCGACCTGCTGAGCGGCCGCAAGCCCGACATCGACGTGGACGACCTCGCCGTCGCCCGCTACGCCTGACCCCCGACCCCACCTCGAACGAATCACCAAAGGAGGAAGTACATGCAGATCGTTTCGACCGACCGCGCGCCCCAGGCAATCGGCCCCTATTCCCAGGCCATCGCCAGCGAGGGCTGGCTCCACACCTCGGGCCAGATCCCGCTCACCGCCGCCGGCGAGAAAGTTGCCGGCGACATCGCCACGCAGACCGAGCAGGTCTTCGACAACCTCGAGGCGGTGCTCGCCGCCGGCGGCGCCGCGCTCGCGCAGGTGGTCTCGGTGAACGTCTACATGACCGATCTCGGCGAGTTCGCGCAGATGAACGAGGTGTTCGCGCGCCGCTTCGGCGGACACCGCCCGGCCCGCTCCACCGTGCAGGTGGCGGCCCTGCCCACCGGCGCCCGCGTCGAGATCGCCGCCGTCGCCCGCCTCATTCGCTGACCACCCGGCTTGTGCGCAAGCCCTGATCACCACAATAACGGAGACAACTCATGGAAGCACTCACCCAGCTGGTGACCGCGATCAACGACCTCGTGTGGGGGCCGCCGATGCTGGTGCTGATCCTCGGCACCGGCCTGTTCCTGCAGCTGCGCCTCAAGCTGATGCCGATCTTCAGGATCGGCACCGGCTTCGCCATGGTGTGGCGCGGCCGCCACCCGGGCGCCGGCGCCCAGGGCGAGATCAGCCCCTATGCCGCGCTGATGACCGCGCTCGCCGCCACCGTCGGCACCGGCAACATCGCCGGCGTGGCCACCGCGATCGCACTGGGCGGGCCGGGCGCGCTGTTCTGGATGTGGATGACCGCGCTGGTCGGCATGGCCACCAAGTACGTCGAGGTGGTGCTCGCGGTGCACTACCGCGAGAAGGACGAGAACGGTGAGTTCATCGGCGGGCCGATGTACGCGATCAAGAACGGGCTGGGCCGCCATTGGCACTGGCTGGGCCTGGCGTTCGCGCTGTTCGGCGGGCTGGCCGGCTTCGGCATCGGCAACATGGTGCAGGCCAACAGCGTCGCCGAGGTGATGAACGCCAACTTCGGCGTGGACCACTGGGTGTCGGGCATCGTCATGACCGTGCTCACCGGCTTCGTGCTGCTGGGCGGCATCAAGCGCATCGGCGCGGTGGCCGAGAAGCTGGTGCCCTTCATGTGTGTCGCCTACATCGCGGTCTCGCTGACGGTGCTCCTGCTCAACGCCGGGCACATTCCCGCGGCCTTCGCGCTGGTCTTCGACTACGCCTTCAGCCCGGCCGCGGCCACCGGCGGCTTTGCCGGCGCGGCGGTGATGATGGCGATCCGCTACGGCGTCGCGCGCGGCATCTTCTCCAACGAAGCCGGCCTGGGCACCGCGGGCATCGCCCAGGCGGCCGGCAAGTCGGCCAATGCGGTCGAGTCCGGCCTGATCGGCATGATGGGCACCTTCATCGACACCATCCTGGTGTGCACGATGACCGGCCTGGTGCTGATCGTGACCGGGGTATGGAACTCCGGGGTGACCGGCGCGGCGCTCTCCTCCAGCGCCTTCGCCGCGGGCCTGCCGGCCGGTGGCGCGCAGTTCCTCGCCGTCGCCCTTGCGGTGTTCGCCTACACCACCATCCTCGGCTGGGCCTACTACGGCGAGAAGTGCTGGGAGTACCTGTTCGGCGCGCGCATCCTGAAGCCCTACCGCCTGTTGTGGACCGCCTTCGTGCTGGTCGGCGCGCTCACCCACCTCGACTTCGTGTGGCTGGTGGCCGATACGCTCAACGCGCTGATGGCGATCCCCAACCTGGTGTCCCTGCTGCTGCTCTCGCCGGTGGTCGCCAAACTCACCCGGGAGTATTTCGCCGCCAAGGCGATGCCTGCCAACGTGGCGGCCGCGCGCAGCCGCGGCTGACGCGAGCCTCGCAAGGGGCCTCGCGCGCCGCGCGGGGCCCCTTGCCCGAATCACTCGACCTGCACAGACCACCGATGACGCACGACCGCCAGCCGGATCACGCCGGCGCCCTTCTCACCATCGACCTTGCGGCCATCTGCGACAACTGGCGCCTGCTCAAGGCCCGCCTCGGCGGCGCAGAGTGCGCCGCGGTCGTCAAGGCCGACGCCTACGGGCTGGGCGCAGCGCGGGTCGCGCCCGCGCTCTACCGCGCCGGCTGCCGCCACTTCTTCGTCGCCCACCTGGACGAGGCGCTCGCGCTGGGCCCCGCCCTCGCGGCGGACGCCACCCGCTACGTGCTGCACGGCCCGCTGCCCGGCAGCGAAGCCGAGTTCGCCGCCCAGGGCATCATCCCGGTGCTCAACAGCCTGCCCCAGCTCGCCGCCTGGCGGGCACTCGCCCAAGCGCTGGACCGACCACTGCCTGCCGTGCTCCAGGTCGATACCGGCATGGCCCGGCTCGGCCTCGCGCCGCAGGAGCTCGACGCGCTGTGCGCCGATCCCGACGCCCTGCGCGGCGTGGACCTGCGCTGCGTGATGAGCCATCTGGCGAGCGCCGAGGAGCCGGCCAACCCGGTCAACGCGCAGCAGCTGCAGCGCTTCCGCGCTGCGCTCGAACGCCTGCCGCAGACACCGGCGAGCCTGGCCAACTCCTCGGGCATCTTCCTTGGCGCCGACTACCATTTCGACCTGGTGCGCCCGGGCGCCGCGCTCTACGGCGTCGCGCCGGTGGCCGGACAGCCGAACCCGCTGCGCCCGGTGGTCCGCCTGCAGGGCAAGGTCGTCCAGACCCGGACGATCGAGCCGGGCACCCCGGTGGGCTACGGTCACAGCTGGACCGCGCAGCGGCGCTCGCGCATCGCCACCGTCGCGGTGGGCTACGCCGACGGTTTCCTGCGCAGTGCGAGCAACCGGGCTTACGTGTGCCTCAACACCGTGAAGCTGCCGCTGGTCGGCAAGGTGTCGATGGACACCATCCTGGTGGACGCCAGCGCCCTCGGCGAGGAGGCGATCCACGAAGGCGCACTGCTCGACGTCATCGGCCCGGAATGCGGGGTGGACGAGCTCGCCGCCCGCGCCGGCACCATCGGCTACGAGATCCTCACCAGCCTGGGCACGCGCTACGCGCGCTCGTACATCGGGGGCTGAAGCCAGCCCGCGCGAAGCTCCACTGGCCCGGAAACAAAAAATGGCCGCGGACACGCCGCGGCCATTCCTCGCTTCGGGCGCTGAGGCTTAGGCTCAGTTCCCGCTCATCGCCAGCATCAGCTGGTTGACCCGCTTCACGAAGGTCGCCGGGTCGTCCAGCGTGCCGCCTTCGGCCAGCAGGGCCTGGTCGAACAGCACCGCGGCCCAGTCGTCGAAGTTCTTCTCCTCGTACTTCAGGCGCAGCACCGCCGGGTGGCTGGGGTTGATCTCCAGGATGGGCTTGGAAGCCGGAGCGTTCTGCCCGGCGGCCTTGAGGATGCGCGCCAGGTTCATGCCCAGGTCGTGCTCGTCGGCCACCAGGCAGGCGGGCGAATCGGTCAGGCGCAGGGTGACCTTGACGTCCTTGACGCGTTCGCCGAGGCTGGCCTTCATCTTGTCGAGCAGCTCCTTGTACTCGTCGGCGGCCTTCTCGGCTTCCTGCTTCTCGGCCTCGTCCTCCAGCGCGCCCAGGTCCAGGCCGCCCTTGGCCACCGAGACCAGCGGCTTGCCGTCGAACTCGGTGAGGTTGCCGGTCACCCACTCGTCCACGCGGTCGGAGAGCAGCAGCACTTCGATGCCCTTCTTGCGGAACACTTCCAGGTGGGGGCTGTTCTTGGCGGCGTTGAAGGTCTCCGCGGTGACGTAGTAGATCTTGTCCTGGCCTTCCTTCATGCGGCCGATGTAGTCGGCCAGCGACACCACCTCGTCCGGCGTATCGGCCTTGGTGGAGGCAAAGCGCAGCAGGCCGGCGATCTTGTCCTTGTTGGCGAAGTCCTCGCCCACGCCTTCCTTGAGCACCTTGCCGAACTCCTTCCAGAAGGTGGCGTACTTGGCGCGCTCGGCCTCGTCCTCGCTGGTGGCGAGGCTTTCGAGCAGGGACAGCACCTTCTTGGTGCAGCCCTGGCGGATGGCGTCGATGTCCTTGGATTCCTGCAGGATTTCGCGCGAAACGTTGAGCGGCAGGTTGTTGGAGTCCACCACCCCGCGCACGAAGCGCAGATAGGTCGGCATCAGCTTCTCGGCGTCGTCCATGATGAACACGCGCTTGACGTAGAGCTTCACGCCGTGGCGGGCGTTGCGGTCCCACAGGTCGAAGGGCGCGTGGGCCGGCACGTAGAGCAGCTGGGTGTATTCCTGGCGGCCCTCGACGCGCGAGTGGGTCCACGCCAGCGGTTCGTCGTAGTCGTGGCCGACGTGCTTGTAGAAGGCCTTGTAGTCGTCGTCGGAGATCTCGTTCTTGGGCTTGGCCCACAGCGCGCTGGCCTGGTTGACGGTTTCGTACTCGTCGCGGACCACCTGCTCCTTCTTCTCCTCGTCCCACTCCTCCTTCTTCATCTGGATGGGCTGGACGATGTGGTCGGAATACTTGCTGACCAGGCTCTTGAGCTTCCAGGTGGACAGCAGGTCGTCCTGGTCCTCGCGCAGGTGCAGGGTGATGCGGGTGCCGCGCTCGGCGCGCTCGACCGGCTCGATGCTGTATTCGCCAGCGGTGTCGCCGCTCATCGCGCACTCCCAGCGCACGCCCTCGGACGCGGCCAGGCCGGCGCGGCGGGTATGCACGGTGACCTTGTCGGCAACGATGAAGGCGGAGTAGAAGCCGACGCCGAACTGGCCGATCAGGTGGGCGTCCTTCTGCTGGTCGCCGGTGAGCTTGCCGAAGAATTCCTTGGTGCCGGACTTGGCGATGGTACCGAGGTTGGTCACCACCTCGTCGCGGCTCATGCCGATGCCGTTGTCGGTGATGGTGAGCGTGCGCGCGTCCTTGTCGAAGTCGATGCGGATCTTCAGCTCGCCGTCGCCCTCGAAGAGCTCCGCCTTGTCCAGCGCCTCGAAGCGCAGCTTGTCGCAGGCATCCGAGGCGTTGGAGATCAGTTCGCGCAGGAAGATCTCGCGGTTGGAGTACAGCGAGTGGATCATCAGGTGAAGCAGCTGCTTCACCTCGGCCTGGAAGTTCAGGGTCTGGGCGGTCGCGGTCTCGGACATCGATGAAACTCCGTGTTGACTGGATGAACGCGCCACATGTGGGGGCGCCCGGGCGGAGTTTCAAGCCCCGTAAACGCCGAGCGCCGCCGCCCGGCAAACGGACGGCGGCGCTCGGGCGGACGTGCTCAGTAGCGGAAGCGGCCGACCAGCTCGTGAAGGTCGGCTGACAGCTTCTCCAGTTCCTCCACCGCCGACACCGCGGAGCGCATCGAGCTGCTGGTGCCTTCGACCATCTGGGCGATCTGCTCGACCTGCTGGGCGATGGAAGTGGACACCGAACTCTGCTCCTTGGTGGCATCGGCCACCTCGCGGATGCGCCCGAGCGCCACCTGCGTGCCTTCGCGGATCTCGCGCAGCGAGCCGGCCGCGCCCTGCACCAGGTCCACCCCGCCCTTGACCTGCCCGGCGACCCGCCCCATGACCTCCACCGCGCTGGCGGTGTCGCCCTGGATGGCGCCGATCATGCCGCCGATCTCCTCGGTGGCGGCCGAGGTGCGCTCGGCCAGCTTGCGCACCTCGTCTGCCACCACCGCGAAGCCGCGGCCCTGCTCGCCGGCACGCGCCGCCTCGATGGCGGCGTTGAGCGCCAGCAGATTGGTCTGCGCGGCGATCTCCTTGATCACGTTGGCGATCGAACCGATCTCGTTGGCACGCTCGACCAGCTGCTGGATCTTCTCGGCGGCCTGGTCGACGGTGCCGGCCATGGCACCCATCTCCGCCACCGCCTCGTCGGCACGGGCCTCGCCCTGCCTGGCCAGGGTCGCAGCCCGCTCGGAGTTGGTTTCGGTCTCGCGCGCGCTGTCGGAGATGTGGGTGACGCTCACGGTCATCTGCTCGACCGCCGCGGCAATCGAGGACGCCGCATCCGACTGGTTGTGCGCCGCCTCGGCCACCGAGCGGGACACGCCGGACAGTTCGTGCGAGAAACCGGCCACCCGCTCGGCGTCGTTGCCGATGTCGCCCACCATCTTGCGCAGGCGGGTAACCATCTGCGCGAGCGCGCCGAGCAGGCTGTCGCGGTCGCCACCGCTGACCCGCACATCCACCGTCAGGTCGCCGGCGGCCACGCTGCGCATCACCTCGGTGGCATAGGCCGGCTCGCCGCCCAGTTGCGAGGTGACGCTGCGCACCACGCGCCAGGCCACGAACACCAGCACCGCCATCAGGCCGGCCACCACCGCGGCAAACTGGTACAAATGCCCCATGAAGGCATGGCCGATGTCGTCCACATAGATGCCCGAACCGACGATCCAGTCCCAGGGCTTGAACATCTTCACGTAGGACAGCTTGGGCTGCGGCGCTTCCGAACCGGGCTTGGGCCACATGTAGTCGACGAAGCCGGCGCCCTCGGCATTGGCCACGCGGGCGAACTCGCGGAACAGGTACTTGCCGTTGGGGTCCTGGCTCTGCCCCAGGTTCTTGCCTTCCAGCTCGGGCTTGATCGGGTGCATGACGATCACCGGCCCGCTGTCGTTGATCCAGAAGTACTCCACCCCGTCGTAGCGCAAGGCACGCAGCGCGGCGATCGCTGCCGCCTGCGCATCGGCCCGGCTCAGCGCGCCGGAGCGCTCCAGCTCGTGATGATGCGCGACGACGCCGTGCGCCACGTCCACCAGGCTGCGTACCGCGCGCTGGTAGTCCTCCAGCATCCGTCCGCGGTACTGCTGCAAGGCCACCGCCGAGAGCAGCAAGGTCCCGGCCAGGGCGATGACCAGCACCAGCACGAGCCGGTTCATGACCGACATTGACTTGAGCGACATGACTTCCTCTGCTTGATTGATGTCCCGCGACCGATTGCAGTTGCGTCGCGGGATGCTTGTTTCCCCGTCTGCTAGAACGGCTCGCCGGGGTGGAACTTTAGCTGCGGCGGCGATTATCCATTATAGAAAAGTGGTTTTCAGATACTTCCCGCACATCCGCCCGTCGCCCTTGCCCCCACCGCGAAATGCGCGAATACTCGCGCCAACGTCATATCGCCGGATGTCCCATGACCGTCAGCGCCGAGTTGCTCATCTATCTCACGGACTCGCTTGCCCAGTTGGGCGCCATCCAGTGCAGGCGCATCTTCGGCGGCGCCGGGCTGTTCCTCGACGGCCTGATGTTCGCCATCGTGGCCGACGGCAGGCTCTGGCTGAAGACCGACGGCAGCGCGCGCGGGGACTTCCTCGCACGCGGCCTGCCCGCCTTCACCTATCGGCGCGGCGGGCGCGAGGTCGCGCTCGGCTACCACCTTGCTCCGGAAGAAACCCTGGACGCCCCCGAGGAATTGCTGCGCTGGTGCCGCAGCGCCCACGCAGCCGCACTGCGCAGCGCCGGCAAGGCTCACGCCCGGCACTGAGGCATCGCCGCGCACCGCTTCAGCGGTAGGCAATCTCCAGCACTTCGATCTCCCGCATGCCGGCGGGACTCATGAAACGCACCACCTCGCCCTCGCGCGCCTTGAGCAGCGCGCGCGCCAGCGGCGAGATCCAGCTGATGCGCCCGGCGGTGACGTCGGCCTCGTCCACACCCACGATCTGCCAGGTCTGCTCGTCCTCGCCGTCCACCTCGCAGATCGTCACCGTGGCACCGAAAAAGACCTGGTCGGTGTTCTCCTGCTCGGACGGATTGACCACCGTGGCGCTCTCCAGGCGCTTGATCAGGAAGCGGATGCGCCGGTCGATCTCGCGCAGGCGCTTCTTGCCATAGATGTAGTCGCCGTTTTCCGAACGGTCGCCGTTGCCGGCCGCCCAGGCGATGGTCTCCACCAGCTTGGGCCGCTCGACCCGCACCAACTGGTCGAGCTCCTCGCGCAGCACGTGATGGCCGCGCCGCGTCATGTAGTTCTTGCTGCCGGGCGGCAGACGCAGGGCGGGGGCGAGCTCCTCGTCGTCGTCCTGACCGTCGCCTTCCTTGACGAATGCCTTGTTCACGCTGACTCTCGATCGCACAGTGTTTCGGGGGAAGGGAATGGTAGTCCACCCGAAAGCGCCGCGCACGGCCATCCTGGCCGCAGCGGTCCATTGTCATGCGGGGCGCGCGCGCATACCATTGTCGCCGGAGACAGAACGATCAACGGCGCGCCGCGCGCCATGCCGGGAACGGATCCTCCATGGACGACAGCGCCTTCGAAGATGCAACCAGCCTGCAGGCACGCCTGGAGGCCCTGCGCGCCGAGCACCGCGATCTGGACGACGCGATCGCCCGCCTGGGCGACACGCCGGCCGAGGACGAACTGCTGCTGCGCCGCCTGAAGAAGCGCAAGCTCGCCCTCAAGGACCGCATCACGATGATCGAGCGCATGCTCGAACCGGACGAGCTGGCCTGACCCGGCCAGCCCTGCCGCCCGCTCACGGCCCGCGCGCGTCCCGTCGATCGTCTACCGACTACAACAACCGGGAAAACCCATAGATGACGCAATCCAGCCCTTACGGGCGGGAGACGCTTGCGCTGCACGCAGGCCAGTCCCCCGATCCGACCCACGGTTCGCGCGCCACGCCGATCCACTTCACCACCAGCTACGTCTTCCCCGATACCGAGCGCGCCGCCGAGCTGTTCAACCTCGAACGCCCCGGCCACGTCTATTCGCGCATCTCCAACCCCACCAACGCGGTGCTGGAGGAGCGCGTCGCCGCGCTGGAGGAAGGCATCGGCGCGATCGCGGTGGCCAGCGGCCAGGCCGCGCTGCACCTGGCGATCACCACCTTGATGGGCGCCGGCGGCCACATCGTCGCCTCGCGCTCGCTGTACGGCGGCTCGCACAACCTGCTCGGCTACACCCTGCCGCGCTTCGGCATCCACACCACCTTCGTCGACCCGCGCGACCCGGACGCCTGGCGCGCCGCGGTACGCCCGGAGACACGGCTGTTCTTCGGCGAATCGCTCGGCAACCCCGGATTGGACGTGCTGGACATCCCCACCGTGGCGCAGATCGCCCACGAGCACCGCGTGCCGCTGTTGGTCGACGCCACCCTGGTCACCCCCTGCCTGCAGCGCCCGCTGGAACTGGGCGCCGACCTGGTGATGCACTCGGCCACCAAGTTCCTCGGCGGCCACGGCGTGGCGGTGGGCGGCGTGCTAGTCGACGGCGGGCGCTTCGACTGGGAAGCCTCCGGCCTCTTCCCCACCCTCACCGAACCCTACGACGGCTTCCACGGCATGGACTTCGCCGAGGAGTCGCCGGTTGCCGCCTTCCTGCTGCGCGCGCGTCGCGAAGGCCTGCGCGACTTCGGCGCCTGCCTGTCGCCGATGAACGCCTTCCAGCTGCTGCAGGGCCTGGAGACGCTGCCGCTGCGCATGCGCGCCCATGTCGACAACGCCCGCGCGGTGGCCGAGCACTTGGCCGCCCACCCGCTGGTCGACAAGGTCTCCTATCCCGGACTGGCGAACCACCCGGACCACGAGCTGGCCACCCGCCTGCTGCCGGCCGGCTGCGGCTCCATCCTGTCCTTCGAGCTCAAGGGCGGACGCGCCGCGGGCCGGGCCTTCATCGAGGCGCTCAAGCTGTTCTCCCACCTGGCCAACGTGGGCGACGCCAAGTCGCTGGTGATCCACCCGGCCAGCACCACCCACTTCCGCATGTCGGCGGCCGACCTCGCCGCTGCCGGCATCGGCGAAGGCACGGTGCGCCTGTCGGTGGGGCTGGAGAACGCCGGCGACCTGATCGCCGATCTCGACCGCGGCCTGTACGCCGGCGGCAAGCTGGTGAAGGAGTGAGCGGGATGGATCTCTACGTACTCGACACCCCGACCCGCGTCTATACCGGCGGCCGCAGCTTCGACCGCGAACTGCCCACCGTGGTGCTGATCCACGGCGCCGGCCACGACCACAGCGTATGGAACCACCAGGCGCGCCATCTGGCCCACCACGGCTTCGGCGTGCTCGCCCCCGACCTGCCGGGACACGGCGCCTCCGGCGGCGAAGCGCTGGCCTCGATCGACGCGCTGGCCGACTGGATCGCCGCCCTGCTCGATGCCGCCGGCGTGGTGCGTGCCGCGCTGGTCGGCCACAGCATGGGCTCGCTGGTGGCGCTGGAAACCGCCGCCCGCTTCCCGGAACGCGCCGCCGCGCTGGTCCTGGTCGGCAGCGTCGCGCCGATGCCGGTGGCCCAGCCGCTGCTCGACGCCGCCGCCGGCAACCGGCCTAAGGCGCACGCGATGATCAACCAGTGGTCCTACACCCCCGCCGGCCACCTGGGCGCCAGCGCCTCGCCCGGCCTGTGGCTGCCCGGCGTGAACAGCCGCCTGATGGAGCACCAGGGCGCCGGCGTGCTCGCCACCGACCTGGCCGCCTGCAACGCCTATGCGCGCGGCCTGGAGGCCGCCGCCGCAGTGCGCTGCCCCGCCCTGCTGGTATGCGGCGAGCGTGACCAGATGACCCCGCCGCGTGCGGTAAAACCCCTACGCGAAGCGCTTGTCAACGCGGCAGGCGGTGCGCGTATGATGACGATACCCGGCGCCGGCCACGCGATGATGGCCGAAGCGCCGGATGCGGTAACCGATTCGATACGGGGGTTCCTCACCAACAACTAGACCAATACCGGGAGCAAGTCCTTGTCGCGGCCGCGTCCTTCCTGCGGCCGCGCCGCCCGCCCCGGGCGGCCAGAAACTGCCCTTGCCCCACCCCCTGTCGAGCGGATGTCGTACGGCGACACCGACAAAAAAACAGATCATCCCGACAGGAGAGAGACATGTCGCAGACGAACGATGCTCAATTGAGCGAAGGCCTCGGCTTCCCCACGGTGCGCGAGGTCGGCGCGGGCGCGCCCTTCCGCTGGCTGGCCCGCGGCCTGGGCGACCTCAAGTCCTGCCCGATTCCCAGCCTGTTCTACGGCTTCTGCTTCGCCGCCATGGGCCTGCTGATCACCTTCGTGTTCGAGCACGCCTACGAGTACACCTCGGCGCTGACCTCCGGCTTCCTGCTGCTCGCCCCCTTCCTCGCCATGGGGCTGTACGAGATCAGCCGTCGCCGCGAGCGCAACGAAGGCTGCTCGCTGGCGCCGACGCTCACGGTGTGGCGGCGCAACGCCGGCAACATCGGCATCTTCGCGGTCGTGCTGGGGGTGGTGTTCCTGGTCTGGGCACGCGCCTCACTGGTGGTGTTCGCGCTGTTCTACACCAACGAGATGCCCAACCTGTCGGGTTTCCTGGCGCAGATCCTGGCAATGGAGAACCTCGAATTCCTGATGGTGTATTTCGGCGTCGGCCTGATCTTCGCCACCATCGTGTTCGCGGTCAGCGTGGTGTCCATCCCGATGATGCTGGACCGCGACCAGGACGCGATCACCGCCATGCTGGCCAGCGTCGGCGCGCTGGCACGCAATCCCGGGACCATGATCCTGTGGGCGCTGACCATCGTCGTCTGCACCGTCCTCGGCTTCCTCACCTTCCACGTCGGCCTGGTGGTGCTGATGCCGGTGGTGGGCCACGCCACCTGGCACGCCTACCGCGACCTGGTGGCGCCGGCCGGCACCGGACCGGCCTGAACCAAGCACCGCAAGAACCGCCAGTAGGAGCGGCCTTGGCCGCGATGCATCCTTGGAGGAAACCACCGCCGCATCGCGGCCAAGGCCGCTCCTGCTTTCAACCGACGGCCAGCGTGAGCACCACCGGCTGATGGTCGGACGCCGGTGTGTCGGCATCGACCTCCACCCGCTTGACCAGCGAGGCGATGTCGGCAGAGACGAAGAAGAAATCGCAGCAGTACGGACGATCCGGCCATTCCGCGCCATGCAGCCCTACCGTCGCATCGTGCAGCGTGCCGGGATGGCGGATGCGCCAGGCGTCGCGCCAGCCCGGCGCCAGGCCGCCCAGCGGCTGACACAGGGCGGCATACTCCTCGCCGTCCGGTTCGCAGTTGAAGTCCCCACACAGCACCGCCGATGCGGGCCGCGGACGCGGCGCGAAGGCCGGGTTGCCCTCGCGCGCCGTGCCACCGGCCGCGGCATTGGCCACCGCCTCGCGCTGCAGCGCGCGCAGGGTTTCCATCTGGGCGCGCCGCTGGCGCTGCGAATAGTATTCCAGGTGGGTGGTCATCACCCGCAGCCAGCCCCAGGGCACGGCAATCACCGCCTCCACGCACACCCGCTGCATCGACGGCAGGTCCGGGTCGGGCGGGCGCGGCAGCAGATGCCGGAAGACCTGGTCCACCGGCAGGCGCGACAGGATGAGGTTGCCGAAGCGCGATCGTCCGCCCTCGCCGTCGCGCGCGTCGATGCCGGCGCCGAACACCGGCTCGTAGCCGGGGAAGGCCTGGGCGAACCAGGCGGGTTCGTCCTCGCGCGCCCCGCCCGGCAGGCCGCCGAAATTGCTCGCGACCTCCTGCAGGCAGATCACGTCCACCCCGTGGGTGCCGCCGAGCGCACGGATCGCCTGCGCGGTGCGCGGCAGATCGACCCGCCCGTCGGCGCCTCGCCCCCACTGGATGTTCCAGCTCACCACCTTCACCGACGTCGTCATCGCCCGGGCTCCAAGCTGCCATGCTGATCGTTGGATTATGGATCAGGCTCGCGCGCGCTTCATGTGCGAGGCGGCACACCCGCCGCCGACACGGCATAATCGACCGGCCACCGCGCAAATCCCGCCCATGCACGCACCGCACACCCCTTCCTCCGTCAGCGACACGCCCCACGACCACCATCACGGCGGCCACGGGCACGATCACGCCCATCACCACGCCGCCAGCCGCTGGCTGCCGCTGGCGCTGGCGATCACCCTGGGCTTTGCCGCTGTCGAGGCCTTCGCCGGCTGGTGGTCCGGTTCGCTGGCCCTGCTCGGCGACGCCGGCCACATGCTCACCGATGCGCTGGCCCTGGGTCTGGCCACCCTCGCCGCCCGCTTCGCCCGCGCCCCGGCCAGCCCCCGGCACTCCTACGGCCTGCACCGCATGGAGGCACTGGCGGCCCTGGCCAACGGCCTGCTCATGCTGGCGCTGGTCGGCACGCTCACCTGGCAAGCCATCCTGCGCCTGGGCGCGCCGCGCGAGGTTGCCGGCGAAGTCGTCACCGCAGTGGCACTGAGCGGCCTGGCGATCAACCTGCTGGTCGCCTGGTTGCTGACACGCGGGGAAGGCGACCTGAACACGCGCGGCGCGCTGCTGCACGTGCTGGGCGACGCGCTCGGCTCGGTGGCGGCGCTCGCCTCGGGCCTGATCATCCAGTTCACCGGCTGGACCCCCATCGACCCGCTGCTGACCATGCTGATCGGCGGACTGATCCTCGCCTCCACGCTCGCCCTGCTGCGGCGGGTGTTCAACACCTTGCTCGAGGGCGTCCCCGAGGGCCTGTCGCTGCAGCGGGTGGGGCAGGCGATGGCCGCCACCGAAGGCGTGCGTTCGGTGCACGACCTGCACATCTGGAGCCTGGATTCGCGCCATCCGGCGCTCTCGGCCCATGTGGTGATTGCCCATGCCACCGAATGGCCCGCGGTGCTGGCCGCGCTGCGCCGCATGCTGCACGCGCGCTTCGCCATCGATCACATCACCCTGCAGCCCGAGTTGCCGCGCGACGAGCCCATGGTTTTTGCGCCGCATCATTCCCGCCGCTCCGAGGATCGCAGATAATCATGCCGAACGCCCATCGGACCCGCCTCATGCATTCCGCCCAGGAACTCGTTTCCCAGCTCGACGCCCTCGCCTCCCTGCCCACGGTCTACCAGCGCATCCGCGACGAGCTGGACTCCCCGGACGGTTCGGTGACCGAGGTCGGGCGTCTGGTGGCCGCGGACCCCGCGCTGACCGCCCGCCTGCTGCGCGTGGTCAACAGCGCGCTCTACGGCTACGGCGGCCAGGTGGACACGGTCGCCCGTGCGGTGCAGATCCTCGGCCTGCAACAGGTGCATGACCTGGTGCTGGCGATGTCGCTCAGCTCGGTGTTCGCCGGCATCAGCGCGGAACACATGGACATGAACCGCTTCTGGCGCGGCAGCATGATGTGCGCACTGGCGTCCCGCGCCATTGCGCGCGGCTGCGGCCTGCCCAGCGCCGAACGCCTGTTCGTGGTCGGCCTGCTGGCCGATCTCGGTCATCTGGCCATGTACCAGACGGTTCCCGACCTCGCCTTCGAGGCGCAGCTCGCGGCCGACCGCGGCGAGCCGCTGGCCGAAGCCGAGCGCCGCCTGATCGGCTGCGATTACGCCGAGGTGGGCGCCGCGCTGGCGGACCACTGGAAGCTGCCGCCCTGCTTCGCCGAGGTGCTCGGCGCCCAGCTCGATCCCCGCCTGGGCGGCGACAGCGCCTTCGATGCGGCCATCGTGCATGTCGCCACGCAACTGGTGCGTGCCGACCGCTGCGGCGAATCGAGCGATACCGCCGCAGCGCGCGTGGCGGCCCCGGTGTGGCAGCAACTGTCGATGTCGCCCACCAGCCTGGGACGCATCCGCGAGGAGGCGGAGCTCAACCTCGCGGCCTACGTGGCCCTGTTCTTTCCCAAGCTCGGCGTTCAGTAAGCAGGCAGCGACCCCCAGTCTCCGGGGTCGACGAGCAGTCGCTGCAGCAAGGCCCAGGCATGATCGGCAGACGCCGCGGCGCGCGCCGACAGCCCCTCTCCCAGTGCAAAGGATTCGCCGGCCACCGCCAGCACCCATGCGGGCGGCGGCGGGCAGTCATGGATCTGGCGATAGACCGCCAGCAAGGCGGCGGGCGCCAGCGCGTGCGAGAAGGTCGCACGGCCGGGCTCGGGCGCAAGCGCGCGCAGCTCGGCATCTGCCGCCAGCCCCCGCGCCGCGTCGACGAAGAGCACGCGTTCCGCGCCCGCCATCTCCAGCGCGTGCTCGACCTGCAGCTGGTAGTCGCAGACCACGCTCACCCCGGGCGCCCCCAGGTTTTCCAGCCGCTCGGCCAGCAGCGGCCCGAGGGCGTCGTCGCCGCGCGACCGGTTGCCGACCGCGAACACCACCGTGCGGGGTGCGGGCGCGCTCACCGCTCGCGCACCACCCGCTGGTGCACCGTACCGTCGGTGGAGGCGAGTTCGACGACCAGCGGCATCTGTCCCAGCGCATGGGTGGCGCAGGACAGGCAGGGATCGTAGGCGCGGATGGCCACCTCGATATGGTTGAGCAGGCCCTCGGTGAGCGTTCGCCCGGACAGGTAGCGTTTCGCCACCTCGCGTACCGCGGTGTTCATGGCCTGGTTGTTGTGGGTGGTGGAGACGATGAGGTTGCACATCGTCACCAGGTCGTCCTCGCCGATACGGTAGTGGTGGATCAGGGTGCCGCGCGGCGCTTCGATGATGCCCACCCCTTCGCGCCGGCTGGTGCCGGTGGTGAGCAGCTCGCCGCTGCGCAGATCGGGGTCGTCGAGCAGCTCGCGGATCACCTCGGCGGCGTGCAGCATCTCGATCATGCGCGCCCAGTGGTAGGCCAGCGTGGCATGCACCGGGTGCCCCTGCCCGTGATCGAGGAATTCGCGCCGCTCGGCCTCTGCAAAGGGCGTGGGGATGAAGTCGCAGTTCTGCACCCGCGCGAGCGGCCCCACCCGGTACCAGCCGGTCTCGGGCCCGAGCTCGCGCAGGAAGGGAAACTTCATGTAGCTCCACGGTTTGACCTCCTCGCAGATCAGCCGGTGGTAGTCCTGGTCGGGCACGTGGTCGCGCAGGATGCGCCCTTCGGCGTCGCGCACGCGCAGCCCGCCGTCGTAGAGATCCATCGCGCCGTCGGCGCGCACCAGGCTCATGAAGGCGGAGTCGAAGCTGCCGAACACGTCGTACAGCGCCGGGTCGGCGCGGTGCAGGCGCTTGACCAGCTCCACCGCCGCGCGGCTCCAGTCGATCACCTGATGGATGTCGCGGCTGAGCAGCGCGTGGTCCTCGGCGGACAGGCGGCGGTTCATGCCGCCGGACACCGCGCCGGTGCCGTGGATCTTCTTGCCGGCAGTGGCGCGGATCACCTCCTGGCCGAACTTGCGCAGCAGCACGCCCTGGCGGGCAACCTCCGGGTGCGCCGCCGCCACGCCGACGATGTTGCGCCGCGCCACCTCGGACTCGAAGCCGAACAGCAGATCCGGCGAGGACAGATGGAAGAAGTGCAGCGCGTGCGACTGCAGGATCTGCCCGTAGTGCATCAGCCGGCGCAGCTTCTCGGCGCTGGCGGTGATCGGCGCGGCGCCGGTGGCAACATCCAGCGCCTTGGCCGCCGCCAGGTGGTGGCTCACCGGGCAGATGCCGCACAGGCGCTGCACCATCACCGGCACCTCCCAGTACGGGCGGCCCTGGATGAAGACCTCGAAGCCGCGGAACTCGACGATGTGCAGGCGGGCTTCGCGCACCTCATCGTGCTCGTCGATCAGCAGGGTCACCTTGCCGTGGCCTTCCACCCGCGACACCGGGTCGATGGCCACGCGGCGCAGGCTGTCGCGCCCGTCGGCGGTTTCCAGTTCGAATGCCATGATCTCAGTCGTAATGCATCAGGTCGTAAGGCAGGCGCGGGGTGCGCCCGGCGATCAGGTCGGTGAGGAACTTCCACAGCGCCTCGCCCGGGGGCGGGCAGCCGGGCACGAAGTAATCCACCCGCACCACCTCGTGGATGGGGCGCACCTTGTCGAGCAGCAGCGGCAGTTCCGGGTCGTCCGGGATCTGCGGCGCGGCCAGCCCCTCGCGGAACTGGTAGACCTGCTGCAGGCAGGCGCCCAGCTCCAGGTGGTTGCGCTGCGCCGGCAGGCCGCCATTGACCGCGCAGGCCCCCACCGCCACCAGGATCTTGCAGTTGCGACGGAATTCGCGCAGCACATGGACGTTCTCCGCATTGCACACCCCGCCCTCGATCAGGCCGATGTCGCAGGGGCCGCAGTGCTTCACGTCGGTGAGCGGCGAGCGGTCGAAGTCCACCAGCTGGGCCAGCTCGAAGAGGTGCTCGTCGATGTCGAGCAGCGACATGTGGCAGCCGAAGCAGCCGGCCAGCGAAGTGGTGGCGATGCGCAGCCGCGGGCGGCGGGCATCGGACTCGGCGGCATCCATCACTTGTCCTCCTGCATGGCGACTACGTGGATGGGCTGCGCGTCGTACTTGCGCGCGCCGATGGGCTGGGCGAAGCCGACCCGCTTCCTGAGGATCACGCCCACCGGGCAGATGCTGGCGGCCAGGTCGTTGGCAGCGAAGTCGGTATCGCCCAGGCGGCCGGATTCGGCATTCACCACCAGGTGCTTGTGGATGCCGCGCTCGGTGAGCGCGAACACATTCTTGTGGTCGACATCGCGCGAGGCGCGCACGCACAGCTCGCAGAAGATGCAGCGGTTGAAGTCGAGCAGCACCTCGGGGTGGGAGGCATCCACCGGGCGGTCGGGGAAGAAGTGGTTGAAGCGCGGGGTGAGCATCTCCAGGTCGTAGGCCAGGGCCTGCAGCTGACAGTTGCCGCTCTTCTCGCAGGAGGGACAGAAGTGATTGCCCTCGACGAACAGCATCTGCAGCAGCGCGCGGCGCTCGCCGTTGATCTCCGGGGTGTTGCTCTCCACCTCCATGCCTTCCTTGGCCGGCATGGCACAGGAGGACACGTGCCGCCCGGCCACCTTGACGATGCACAGCTTGCACGAGCCGTGCGGCGGGAAGTCCGGGTGCCAGCACAGGTGCGGAATGTAGTGCCCGGCCGCGCGCGCGGCCTGCAGGATGGTCTGGCCGTCGGTGAAGGGCACCGGCTGGCCGTCGAACAGGAAGGTGCCGCTCATCGGGAGGTCTCCTGCGCGGTGTCGAGGTGGGCGCCGGGGTCGTCGCGCCCGGTGGCCTGACGCGCCGGGGCGAGCGCGGCGTCGAGGTCGAAGGCCGGCTCGAAGTCCAGGTTCTTCAAGCGCCGCTCGTAGGCCGGACGGAACTTCAGCAGGGTGTCGAGCACCGGGTTCGGCGCGCTGGAACCCAGGCCGCAGTGGCTGGCGTTCTTCAGCAGGCGGTCTATCCATTCGATGTCGGCCAGATCCATCTTGGCACCGTGGCCGGCGGCGAGCTTGTCCATGTAGCCCTCCAGCAGCGAGGTGCCGACCCGGCACGGGGTGCAGAAGCCGCAGCTCTCGTGGGCGAAGAAATGCACGAAGTTGCGCGCCACCGCGAACATGTCGCGGCTGGAGTCGAACACCATGAAGGCGCCGGCAGTGGGTACGTCCTCGAAGGCGATGCGGCGGTGGAACTCGTAGCCCGCCAGGGTCACCCCGGAGGCGCCGCCCACCTGCACCGCCTGCACGTCGGAGGCGCCGCAGTCTTCCAGCACGCGCTCCACCGACACGCCGAAGGGGTACTCGTAGATGCCGGGATAGGCGCAGTCGCCGGAGATCGACAGCAGCTTGGTGCCGGTCGATTGCGCGGTGCCGGTGGCGGCGAAGGCCGCGCCGCCGTGCAGCGCGATCAAGGTGGTCTTGGCCAGGGTCTCGACGTTGTTCACCACGGTCGGCCGCCCCAGGTAGCCGTGGGTCACCGGGAAGGGCGGGCGGATGCGCGGGGTGCCGCGCCTGCCTTCCAGGGATTCGAGCAGCGCGGTTTCCTCGCCGCACACATAGGCGCCGGCACCCAGGTGGATGTCGATATCGAAGTCGAAGCCGGCCTCGCCCAGGATGCCCTGCCCCAGCAGCCCGGCGGTGCGGCGGCGCGCCAGCGTCTCGCGCAGGCCGTCGAGCAGGTAGCGGTACTCGCCGCGCAGGTAGAGCAAGCCCTGCCGCGCGCCGACCGCCCAGGCCGCCAGGGTCATGCCCTCGAACACCGGATCGGCGAAGGAGGCCAGCAGCACGCGGTCCTTGAAGGTGCCCGGTTCGCCCTCGTCGGCATTGCACACCACCACCTTGTCGGCACCGGCCGCATCGCGGCAGGCCATCCACTTCACCGCGGTGGTGAAACCCGCGCCGCCCCGCCCGCGCAGGTTGGACAGGCGCATCTGCTCCAGCCAGCCCTCACGGCCGCGGGCGATGGCCGCGGCCAGCGCCTCGCCCGGCTGCTGGCTGGGTCCGAGCAGTGCGTCGCGCCGGCGGATGTTGTCGTTCACGTGGAAGAGTTCCGCCGGCCAGGCGTCGAGCGGCCGCTTGCGACGGATCAGTTCGGCGATCTGATTGACCCGCGCGTGGTCCAAACGGGTGAGCGGCCGGCCATTGACCAGCAAGGCCGGCCCCTGGTCGCACATGCCGGTACAGGAGGTAGTGGCCACGCTGACCAGGCCGTCTTCCGAGAGCTTGCCCGGTTCCACCCACAGCTTGCCGCACAGCGCCTCCATCAAGGCCGGGGCGCCGAGCATGCGGTCGGTAATGTTGTCGGAGAACAGCACCCGGTAGCGTCCCATCGGGCGGGTGTGCAGGAAGCTGTAGAAACCCGCCACGCCTTCCACGCGGGCGCGCGGCAGGTCGAGCTGCGCGGCGATGGCGGTGAGCAGGGGCGGCGGCAACCAGCCAACGCGGTCCTGTGCGTCGATCAGTACCTGCAGCAGCCGGGTGCGGTCCCGGCGATGTCGCAGGCAGATCTCCTCCGCCACGCGAACGGGGTCGTGCTGGCTCACTGGACTACCTCCTGTTACGGCCCGGCCTCCCGCCCGGCATGCTGGCGGATGTCCCGGCGAACGGCTCGGCGGACGCTTTCGCCGGAGTGTTCCGGCGACTTGCGCGCCTCAGATTATAGGCCCGGCGTATGCCTTTCCGCCGATGTTTCCGGCATTTTCGCCAGTGTTCACAAGGGTTTTTGCACTGCAAAACAGCCGAAACAAAGCTACTAGATGTAGTAGTAAATAAGACCTTGACACACGAAGTGTTTTGTTAAGTCTTTGTTTTTGCTGTTTTTTATTTTTTTGCACATCGGAACATTTGGCGCTATGCTTCAGGCCATTCCACCACCCATCACAACGGACACAACCACATGAGCGCTACCACCCACACCCGGGCGGGCGGCAAGGCCGATGCCTCTACGCTCGCTCCGCAAGAGATTTCCGGCGAAGTGCTGGTCGAAAAATACGCCAAGGGCGAGGAGACGACGATCACCGAGGTGCGCCGCCGCGTGGCGCGCGCACTGGCCGCGGTCGAGACCGAGGACAAGCGCGCCTACTGGGAGGCCAAGTTCCTCGACGCCCAGGAAAAAGGCTTCGTGCCCGCCGGGCGCATCAACAGCGCCGCCGGCACCAACCTGCAGGCCACGCTGATCAACTGCTTCGTCCAGCCGGTGGGCGACTCGGTCACCGAGGCGGTCGACGGCCGCCCGGGCATCTACACCGCGCTGGCGCAGGCCGCCGAGACCATGCGCCGCGGTGGCGGCGTGGGTTACGACTTTTCCTCCATCCGCCCGAAGGGTGCGCTGGTCAAGGGCACGCATTCGAATGCCTCCGGCCCGGTGTCCTACATGCGGGTGTTCGACCGCTCCTGCGAGACGGTGGAATCGGCCGGCGCGCGCCGCGGCGCGCAGATGGGCGTGCTGCGCTGCGACCACCCGGACATCGAGGAATTCATCCACGCCAAGGACCACGGCGACCTCACCAACTTCAACATCTCGGTGGGCGTCACCGACATCTTCATGCAGGCGGTGGAGGCCGACGGCGACGTCGAGCTGCTGCACAAGGCCGAACCGGCCGAGGAACTGAAGGAAGCCGGCGCCTACCAGCGCGACGACGGCCTGTGGGTGTACCGCAAGGTGCGCGCGCGCGAGCTGTGGGACCAGGTCATGCGCTCGACCTACGACCACGCCGAGCCGGGCATCCTGTTCCTCGACCGCATGAACGCGGACAACAACCTGTACTACTGCGAGACCATCGAGGCCACCAACCCGTGCGCCGAACAGCCGCTGCCGCCCTATGGCTGCTGCTGCCTGGGCTCGATCAACCTCACCCTGTTCGTCAAGAACCCGTTCTCCGAGCAGGCCGAGTTCGACTACCCGGCCTTCGGCAAGGTGGTCGACACCTCGATCCGCATGCTCGACAACGTGCTCGACGTCACCCACTGGCCGCTCGAGCAGCAGTCCAAGGAAGCGGCCTCCAAGCGCCGCGTGGGCCTCGGCTTCACCGGCCTGGGCGACACCCTGATCATGCTGGCCAAGCGCTACGACACCCCGGAAGCGCGTGAGGAAGCGCGCAAGATCTCCGAGTACATGCGCAACCGCGCCTACCTGGCCTCGGTCGAACTGGCCCGCGAGCGCGGCGCCTTCCCGCTGTTCAACGCCGACATGTACCTGTCCGGCGGCAACTTCGCCTCGCGCCTGCCGGCCGACGTGAAGGACAAGATCCGCAAGCACGGCATCCGCAACTCCCACCTGCTGTCGATCGCGCCCACCGGCACGATTTCTCTGGCCTTCGCCGACAACGCCTCCAACGGCATCGAACCGCCCTTCTCCTACACCTACACCCGGCGCAAGCGCATGGCCGACGGCACCTTCAAGGAGTACGCGGTCGAGGACTACGCCTGGCGCTTGTACCGCCACACCGGCGGCAACGTCGAGAAGCTGCCGCCCTACTTCGTCACCGCGCTGGAGATCTCCGCGCAGGCGCACAAGGACATGGTGGCGGTGGTCGCCCCCTATGTGGACACCTCCATCTCCAAGACGGTGAACGTGCCCGAGGACTACCCCTACGCCGAGTTCGAGGACCTCTACCTCACCGCCTGGAAGGCCGGCCTGAAGGGCCTGGCCACCTACCGGCCCAACTCGGTGCTGGGCTCTGTGCTCTCGGTCACCCCGACCGCCGAGCAGAAACAGCCGCACGACGTGGAGATCGCCGACGCCAACAAGCGCCTCTCCATCAAGAGCCTGCCCGCCCCGGTGCTCTCCAGCCTGCGCTGGCCGGGCCGCCCGGAGATGCCGGACGGCAACATGGCATGGACCTACATGCTCGCCACGCCGAGCGGCGACTTCGCCCTCTTCGTCGGCCAATTCGGCACCAACGGCGGCACCTTCCCCTTCGAAGTGTGGGTGAACGGCGCCGACCAGCCGCGCGGCCTGGGCGCGGTGGCCAAGACCCTGTCGATGGACATGCGCGCCAACGACCGCGGCTGGCTCAAGCTCAAGCTCGACACCCTGGCCCGCACCGTGGGCGAGAAATCCTTCGAGATGCCCTTCCCGCCGCACGGCGAGAAGAAGCTGATGCCCGGCGCGGTGTCGGCCTTCGCCCAGGTGGTGCGCTACCGCTGCGAGCAGCTCGGCAGCTTCGACACCGAGGAAGCCAGCCCGGTGCTGGAGACCCTGTTCAGCCTGGAAGAGCCCAAGACCGGCACCGACGGCACGCTGTCCTGGACGGTGGACATCTACAACCCGGCCACCGGCGAAGACTTCGTCCTCGGCCTGAAGGAGATCACCCTGCCCGACGGCGTCACCCGCCCGTACTCGGTGTGGCTCTCCGGCAACTACCCGCGCGCGCTCGACGGCCTCACGCGCATCCTGTCGCTCGATATGCGCGTCATGGACCCGGCGTGGATCGGCATGAAGCTGCGCAAGCTGCTCGACTACCCGGAGCCGCTGGGCGACTTCATGGCCTTCATCCCGGGCACCAGGCGCCAGCAGAACTACCCCAGCACCGTGGCCTACATCGCCCAGCTGATGATCCACCGCTATGCGATGCTCGGCGTGCTCGACGAGAAGGGCTACCCGACCCGCGAGATGGGCATCCTGGAGTCGCCGCGCGACGACAGCGAGCCCCAGCTGATGCAGGGCGCGCTGTGCTCCGAGTGCGGCAACCACACGGTGATCCGCAAGGACGGCTGCGATTTCTGCACGGCCTGCGGCGCGGTGGGCACCTGCGGCTGATAGTCGCCGGTCGCTGAAGGGATGAAGGGCCGCGTGCGCCATGCACGCGGCCCTTTTCGCATGGGAGATCGCTGTAGGAGCGGGCTTGCCCGCGATCAACACGCTCACATCGGCCGGCGCAGCAGCGCCACGTCCTTCGCCGGCACGTCCAGCGTGAAGCCCAGATGCGCGGCCAGCCAGGCGAAGCTGGCTTCGCGATAGAACACCACGTGCGTCGGGTCGCGCCGGTAGTGCCAGTTGGCGAAGCGCGCGTCGTCGGTCTGGAAGCAGGTCATCACCGCGAGCCAGCCGCCGGGGCGCAAGAGGCCGGCCAGACGCGCGAACTCGGTGGCCGGATCGTGGAAATGCTCGGCGACCTCGGTGCAGGTAACGAAGTCGTAGCGCCGCTCCAGCAGCTCGGCCTGCGGACGGTAGTAAGGGTCGTAGCAGGCGACGCGGTGGCCGCCCTCCTCCAGCAGCGCGGCAAGCGCCGGCGCCGGGCCGCAGCCGTAGTCCAGGCCCTCGCTGCCCGCGGGCAGGCGCGCCATCAGCGGGTCCGCAAGACGCGCGAGAAAACGCCGGTAGCCGGGATCGTCGGTCGCATTGCGGTGGGTGTCGTAGAAGGCGCGCTCGGCGGCCAGCGCCAGGCGCTGCGCGGGATCGAGGTAGCTGACCGCGCAGATCTCGCAGCGCAGGTAATCCTGACCCCCCACCGACGCCAGCGCGCGCACCGCGCCGCCGCCGCACAGCGGACAGGCGTGCCGGCTCGACGCCACCGCCTGAGCATCACCGGCCAAGGCGCGACCTAGGCGAGCGCCGCGCGGATGCGCTCGGCGTAGCCCTGCAGCACCTCGAAGGCGGGATCCTTGCGCGGCCACGACAGCGCGATGCCGTCGTCGCCGTGCCGCGGCACGACGTGCATGTGGAAGTGGAACACCGTCTGGTCGCCCTCGCGGCCATTGGCCTGCAGCAGGGTGAGCCCGCGCGGGTCGAAGGCCTCGCGTACTGCCAGCGCAACCCGTCGTGCGCTGCGCATCGCCGCGGCGGCCTCCTCGTCGGTGAGATCGAACAGGGTCGCGGCATGACGCTTGACCGCGACCAGCACGTGCCCAGGATTGCACTGGCCGATGTCCATGAAGGCGACGGTGAGCTCGTCCTCATAGACGCGCGCGGAGGGGATCTCGCCCGCGATCAGGCGACAGAAGATGCACTGGCCCGGGGGCGAGTTGTCGACAAACATTGGCATGGGGGTCTCCGTCCTTGTTGCCGGGGGGCGGATGCCGCCGCCCGCATCTGCCGAGTGTATCAGCGCCCGGGCGCAGGAGTGCGCGGCTCAGCCGCGCAGCAGGGGCAGCGCGCGGAACAGCGCGGCGATGGTCTTGCCGTCGGTGATGCGGCCGTCGTGCACCGCGGCTTCGGCCTCATCCGGTGAGAGCGTCAGGAGTTCGAGGAACTCGCCCTCGTCGAGCGCATTGCCCACATGCCGCAGCTCGCGGGCCAGGAAGAGTTCGATCCGCTCGTCGGCGTAGCCGATGCACGGGTGCATCACGCCCAGGTGCCGCCAGTCGGCGGCCTCGTAGCCGGCCTCCTCACGCAGTTCGCGGATCGCGCAGGCGAGGATGTCCTCGCCCGGGTCGATCTTGCCTGCAGGCACCTCGACGAAGGCCCGGCGCAGCGGGTAGCGGTACTGGCGCTCGAAGATCAGCCCGCCGTCGGGCAGCACCGCGACGATGGCCACCGCACCGGGGTGGCGGACGTACTCGCGTACGCCCTCCTTGCCGTCCGGCAGACCCACCGTGTCGCGGCGCACCTTGAGCAGGCAGCCGTCGAACACCATTTCGGAGGTCAGTTCGACCTCCTCCAGCGGGTCGCGTTGCCCGCGGTCGCTCATGCCTGCGCCGCGGCGTCACGGCGCTTGGCGCCGTGCCAGAGATAGCGATAGACGAAACCGGGGAAGGCGAACACCACGAAGAGGCTCAGCGTGGTGGCGTAGAACTCCCAGTTCTGCGGATAGGCGCCGCCGTGACCGCGCGTCTCGAGCACCTGGGCCAGCAACCCGACCGCCACATACAGCAGCAGCAGTTCGAGCAGGCGCCAGGCGAAGCCCTTGCTGCCGCCCGCCGGACGCAGGACGAAGAGGATGCGTTCGAACAGGAACGGCAGGTTGGCGGCCACGAAGGCCAGTGCGAGAAGAATGTAGATGCCTGCGTCCTGGCTCATGGAAACGCCTCGTCCCGGCGGCGGCCGCTCAGACCAGCGAGGCCAGCAGGGCGATGCCGCACAGGTACATCAGCCCCTGCGGCATCAGGCCGAGCGCGGCGATCGACAGGCCATTCACCGACAGCAGCACGCGCACGTCGGCCGGGGCGTGGATGGGCGCGGTATCGACCGGCTCGTCGAAGTACATCACCTTGACCACGCGCAGGTAGTAGAAGGCGCCGATCACCGACATGAGCACCGCCAGCACCGCAAGCCAGATGTAGCCGGCGGCAACCACCGACTGCAGCACCGCGAGCTTGGCGAAGAAGCCGATGAAGAACGGGATGCCGGCCATCGAGAACATGATGATCATCATCATCGCCGCGAACCACGGGCTGCGCTTGTTGAGACCCTTGAAGTCCTCGATGTTCTCCGCCTCGAAGCCGGCGCGCGACAGCAGCAGCACCATGCCGAAGGAGGCCAGGCTCATGATCACGTAGGACACCGCGTAGAACATCGCCGAGCTGTAGGCGCCGAAGGCGTAGTGGCGGTCGCCGTCGACCACGCCGGCGAGCAGACCCAGCAGCATGAAGCCCATGTGCGAGATGCCCGAGTAGGCCAGCATGCGCTTGATGTTGGTCTGCGCGATCGCCGCCAGGTTGCCGAGGATGATCGACAGCACGGCGAGGAACATCAGCATCGCCTGCCACTGCTCCACCAGCTCGAACAGGCCGAACACCAGCAGGCGCATGGCCATCGCGAAGGCGGCCAGCTTGGGCGCGGTGGCGATCAGCAGGGTGACGGCAGTGGGCGCGCCCTGATAGACGTCGGGCACCCACATGTGGAACGGCACCACGCCCAGCTTGAAGGCGATGCCGGCGACCAGGAAGACCAGGCCGAACAGCAGCACGGTACGGTTGGCCGACTGGTAGTAGAGCGCTTCATGCACGCTGCCGAAGTCCAGCGAGCCGGTCGCGCCGTACACCATCGACATGCCGTAGAGCAGCAGGCCGGAGGCCAGCGCGCCAAGCACGAAGTACTTCATCGCCGCCTCGGTTGAACGCGCCGAGTCGCGGTCGAAGGCGACCATCGCGTAGAGCGCCAGCGACATCATCTCCAGGCCTATGTACAGCGTGAGCATGTGGTTGGCGGTAATCATCACCATCATGCCCAGGGTCATCAGCACCGCCAGCAGGTAGTACTCCGGGCGGTCCATCTTGCGGTCGGCCAGGTAGCCGCGGCTGTAGAGCAGCGCGATGGCCACCGAGAAATACACCAGCAGCTTGAGGAAGTCGCCGAACAGGTCGCTGACGAACATGCCGCTGAAGGTGTAGTTCACCTCGCCGGTCATCGTGAAGATGGTAATGAAGGCCGCGCCGAGCAAGGTGGCCTGGCTCATCGCATAGGCAAGCCAGCGCACGCTGCGGGCGAAGGCGCCTGCAAGCATGATCACGAGGGCCATGACGGCGACGAAGATCTCGGCCGCTGCGGGGTAGAAGTCGGGGACTACGAAATTCATCTTCTGACCGGTCCGTATTAGGTATTCGCCTGCTCGCTCAGAGCTTGCTCACGGCAACGTGCCGCAGGAGTTCATCGACCGAGGCATGCATCACCTCGGTGAACGGGAAGGGATAGAGGCCCATCGCCAGCACGCAGATGGCAAGGACCGCGAGGAAGGCGAACTCCCGCGCATTGAGGTCTTCGAGCTCGGCGACATGGTCGTTGGCGACGTCGCCGAACATCACCCGCTTGTACATCCACAGCGTGTAGGCGGCGCCGAGGATCAGGGTGGTGGCGGCCAGGAAGGCCACCCAGAAGTTGAAGTCCACCGCGCCGAGCACGACCATGAACTCGCCGACGAAGCCGCTGGTGCCCGGCAGGCCGGCGTTGGCCATGGCGAACAGCATGAAGAAGGCGGCGAACTTGGGCATCTTGTTCACCACGCCGCCGTAGTCGGCGATGTTGCGCGAGTGCATGCGGTCGTAGAGCACGCCGATGCACAGGAACATGGCGCCCGACACGAAACCGTGGGAGATCATCTGAACCAGCGCGCCTTCGATGCCCAGCTGGTTGAACATGAAGAAGCCCAGGGTGACGAAACCCATGTGGGCGATCGACGAATAGGCCACCAGCTTCTTCATGTCGGTCTGCACCAGGGCGACGAAGCCGATGTACACCACCGCCACCAGCGACAGCGCGATGATCAGCGAGGCGTACTCATTGGCTGCGTCCGGCACGATGGGCAGCGAGAAGCGCAGGAAACCGTAGGCACCCAGCTTCAGGGCGATCGCCGCCAGCACCACCGAACCGCCGGTGGGTGCCTCGACGTGGGCGTCCGGCAGCCAGGTATGCACCGGCCACATCGGCACCTTGACCGCGAAGGCGACCAGGAAGGCGAAGAAGATCAGGGTCTGCGCGCCCATCGGGATCGGCAGCTGGTGCCAGTCGAGGATCGCGAAGCTGCCGCCGGCCTGCATGAACAGGTAGAGCAGCGCGACCAGCATCAGCAGGGAACCCGCCAGGGTGTAGAGGAAGAACTTGATCGCCGCATACACCCGGTTGGCGCCGCCCCAGATGCCGATCACCAGGTAGAGCGGGATCAGCGAGGCTTCGAAGAACACGTAGAACAGCACGCCGTCGAGCGCGGAGAAGATGCCGTTCATCAGGCCGGACATGATCAGGAAGGCGGCCATGTACTGCGCGACCTTCTCGCGGATCACCTCCCAGCCGGCGACCACCACGATGATGGTGATGAAGGCGTTGAGCAGCACGAACAGCACCGAGATGCCATCGACACCCAGGTGGTAGTTGATGTTGAACGGGCGGATCCACGGCGAGATCTCGACAAACTGCATCGCAGCAGTCGTGGTGTCGAAGCCGGTGTAGAGCGGGATGGTCACCGCGAACCCGGCCACTGCAGTCAGCAGGGCCAGGGCGCGCGCCAGCGGCGCGTTGCGATCCGAGCCGGTGGCGAGCACCAGCAAACCTCCGAGGATCGGAATCCAGATCGCGAGGCTGAGGAGAGGCATACCCGTCATCGTTACTTTCCGTTCAGTGCGTCGCCGCGGTGGCGCCTTTGTCGTTATTCAAGATCCGTCGGTCCCGCGCTCAGCCGCGGTTGAACCAGAAGGTGAGCAGCACGAATACGCCGATGATCATCGCGAAGGCGTACTGGTAGATATGGCCGGTCTGGAACAGGCGGCTGGCCTGCGCCACCCAGCCCACCAGCTTGGCGGTGCCATTGACCGCGGCGCCGTCGATCAGCGCCTGGTCGCCACCCTTCCACAGGCCGCGGCCCAGCAGGCGCGAGCCGGCGGCGAAGAACACCTCGTTGAAGCGGTCGAAGTAGTACTTGTTCTCCAGCAGGGTGTGCAGCGGACGGAAGGTGCGCTGGATGGCGGCCGGGATGTCCGGGCGCTTCATGTAGAAGAACCAGGCCGTGGCCACGCCACCCATCGCCAGCCAGAACGGTGCGGTCTGCAGGCCGTGGATGGCCATGCCCACCGGGCCGTGGAAGCTGGCCGCCAGCTCGGACAGGCCGACGTGGTTGTCGCCGACGAAGATCACATCCTTGAACCACTCGCCGAACAGCATCGGCTCGATGGTGAAGAAGCCGATCAGCACCGAGGGGATGGCCAGCAGGACCAGCGGCACGGTAACCACCCAGGGCGACTCGTGCGGCTTCTGCCCCGGCGCGAGGCCGTGGTGGTGGTCCTCGGACGGTTCCTCGTCGTCGTGGTCGCCATGGTGATCGTGGTGGTTCTTGCCGAAGCGCTCCTCACCGTGGAACACCAGGAAGTACATGCGGAAGGAGTAGAAGGCGGTGATGAAAACGCCCGCCAGCACGCAGAACAGCGCATAGCCCGCACCCGGGATGTTGGCCGCGTGCACCGCCTCGATGATGGAATCCTTGGAGTAGAAGCCGGCGAAGAACGGGAAGCCGATCAGCGCCAGGGAACCGAGCAGCGAGGTGAACCAGGTCACCGGCATGTACTTCCACAGGCCGCCCATGTTGCGCATGTCCTGATCGTGGTGCATGCCGATGATCACCGAGCCGGCGCCGAGGAACAGCAGGGCCTTGAAGAAGGCGTGCGTCATCAGGTGGAACACCGCCGCCGAGTAGGCCGACACGCCCAGCGCCACGGTCATGTAGCCGAGCTGGGACAGCGTCGAGTAGGCCACCACGCGCTTGATGTCGTTCTGCACGATGCCGAGGAAGCCCATGAACAGCGCGGTGGTCGCGCCGATCACCAGCACGAAGGACAGCGCCGCGTCGGACAGTTCGAAGAGCGGCGACATGCGCGCCACCATGAAGATGCCCGCGGTCACCATGGTCGCCGCGTGGATCAGCGCGGAGATCGGGGTCGGGCCTTCCATCGAGTCGGGCAGCCACACATGCAGCGGCACCTGGGCGGACTTGCCCATCGCGCCGATGAACAGACAGATGCAGATCGCGGTGATCAGCGGCCAGCCGGTCACGGCCATGTCCTGCGAAGCCAGGCTGTCGGCCATCGCGAACACTTCGGCGTAGTTCAGGCTGCCGGTGTAGGCGGCGATCAGGCCGATGCCGAGCAGGAAGCCGAAGTCGCCCACGCGGTTGACCAGGAAGGCCTTGAGGTTGGCGTAGATCGCGGTCGGGCGCTTGTACCAGAAGCCGATCAGCAGGTAGGACACCAGGCCCACCGCCTCCCAGCCGAAGAACAGCTGGAGAAAGTTGTTCGACATCACCAGCATCAGCATGGAGAAGGTGAACAGCGAGATGTAGCTGAAGAAGCGCTGGTAACCCGGGTCGTCGTGCATGTAGCCGATGGTGTAGAGGTGCACCATCAGCGACACGAAGGTGACGACCAGCATCATCATCACGGTCAGCGAGTCGATCAGGAAGCCGACCTCGAAGGTGATGCCGCCGGCCTGCATCCAGGTGTAGATCGTGCCGTTGAAGGTGTTGCCGGCCGCGACGTCCTGGTAGATCAGCACCGAGGCGCCGAGCGCCACCGCCACCCCGAGGATGGTGACGATGTGCGCGCCGGTGCGGCCGATGGCCTTGCCGAACAGGCCGGCGAGGATGGCGCCGGCCAGCGGTGCCAGGGGCACCAGGAGATAGAGCATTTGCATGTCGGTCATTGCGCCGCGTCCTTAACCCTTGAGGCTGTCCAGATCATCCACGTGGATGGTGCGCAGATTGCGGAACAGCACCACCAGGATCGCCAGGCCGATGGCCGATTCGGCCGCGGCGACGGTAAGGATGAAGAAAACGAACACCTGTCCCGCGAGATCGCCGAGGTAGTGCGAGAAGGCCACGAAGTTCATGTTCACCGCGAGCAGCATCAGCTCGATGGCCATCAACAGCACGATCAGGTTCTTGCGGTTGAGGAAGATGCCGACCACGCCGATGGCGAACAGGATCGCGCCGAGGATGAGGTAATGGGAAAGCGAAAGCATGTTCTTATTCCTTCTCCGCCGGCATCTTCACCAGTTCGACCCGGCCTTCGCGCTTCACCGAGACCTGCTCGTCCGGATTGATGTACTTGAGGCCCTTGCGCTTGCGCAGGGTCAGCGTGACCGCGGCGATCATCGCCACCAGCAGCACCAGCGAGGCGAGTTCGAAGGGATAGACGTACTCGGTGTAGAGCACCATGCCCAGTTCGCGGGTGTTGCTGTAGCCCTCGGCGGCGGCCGGCGGGTTGGGCATGGCGTCCAGGCCGAAGTAGCGTCCGCCCAGCACGATGGCCATTTCCACCACCAGCAGCACGCCGATCAGCGCGCCCACCGGCAGGTAGCTCCAGAAGCCCTGGCGCAGCCGGTCGAGGTTGATGTCGAGCATCATCACCACGAAGAGGAACAGCACCATCACCGCGCCGACGTACACCATGACAAGCACGATGGCGAGGAACTCGGCCTGCAGCAGCAGCCAGATGCCGCCCGCGGTGAAGAAGGCCAGCACCAGGTGGAGCGCCGCGTGCACCGGGTTGCGCGCAGTGATCACGCGCAGCGCGGCGAACACCAGGATCGCGCCGAGAAAGTAGAAGACGAAGGTCTTGAAATCCATGCTCTGTTTTCGCGCACGCACTCAGGCGGGCGCCCTCCCCTTAGCGGTACTTGGCATCCTGCTCGCGGTCGGCGGCGATCTGGGCTTCATGCCTGTCGCCCACCGCCAGCAGCATCTGCTTGGTGTAGTAGAGATCGCCGCGCTGCTCGCCGTGGTACTCGAACACCCGCGTCTCGACGATCGCATCCACCGGACAGGCTTCCTCGCAGAAGCCGCAGAAGATGCACTTGGTCAGGTCGATGTCGTAGCGCGTGGTACGGCGCGAACCGTCGTCACGCTGCTCGGACTCGATGGTGATCGCCATCGCCGGGCAGATGGCCTCGCACAGCTTGCAGGCGATGCAGCGCTCTTCCCCGTTCGGGTAGCGGCGCAAGGCGTGCAGGCCGCGGAAGCGGTTGCTCTGAGGCGTCTTCTCCTCAGGGAATTGAATGGTGATCTTGCGGGCGAACAGATGCCGCCCGGTGAGCTGCATGCCCTTGAGCAGTTCCTTGAGGAACAGACTGCCGATGAAATCCTTGGCACCCATGGTCTTTCCTATCACCTCCAGATCGACAGCGGGGACATCATCCACACCGCCACGACGAACACCCACACCAGGGTGACGGGAATGAACACCTTCCAGCCCAGACGCATGATGTGGTCGTAGCGGAAGCGCGGGAACGTGGCCCGTGCCCACAGGAAGATGAACAGGATGGCGGCGGTCTTGAGCGCCAGCCAGTGGAAGCCGTCGGGCAGGAAGCCGACCGGCGACAGCCAGCCGCCGAGGAACAGGACCGAGGTCAGGATGGAGACCAGGATCATGTTGGCGTACTCGGCCAGGAAGAACAGCGCGAAGCTCATCCCGGAATACTCGACCATGTGGCCGGCGACCACCTCGGCTTCACCTTCGACCACGTCGAACGGTGCGCGGTTGGTTTCGGCGATGCCCGAGATCACGAACACCACGAACATCGGCAGCAGCGGCAGCCAGTTCCACGACAGGAAGGACAGGCCCATGTCGTGGAAGTGTCCGGCGCCCTGGGAGGTGACGATGTCGGTGAGGTTGAGGCTGGACGAGATCAGCAGCACGCAGATCAGCGCGAAACCCATCGACACCTCGTAGGACACCATCTGCGCGGCGGCACGCATCGAACCCAGGAAGGGGTACTTGGAGTTGGACGCCCAGCCGGCGACGATCACGCCATACACTTCCATCGAGGTGACCGCGAGCAGGAACAGCAGGCCGGCATTGACGTTGGCCAGCACCAGGCCTTCGTCGAAGGGCACCACCGCCCAGGCCACCAGCGAGGGCGCGATGGCCAGGATGGGACCGATGATGAACAGGCCCTTGTTGGCGCTGCCCGGGACGATGATCTCCTTGAACAGCAGCTTCATGCCGTCGGCGATCGGCTGCAGCAGGCCAAGCGGGCCGACGCGGTTGGGGCCGATACGCACCTGCATGTAGCCGATCACCTTGCGCTCGGCGAGCGTCAGGTAGGCCACGCAGATCATCAGCGGCGCGATGATGGCGACGATCTTCGCCAGGGTCCATACCAGCGGCCAGGTCGGGCCGAAGAACTGCGCCACCGGTTCCAGCAATGCTTCCATCAGATACGCTCCACGCTGATTTCGCCGCTCATCGCGCCCAGGGTCGCGGTGTCAGGATGCGCCGCGGCCACCCGTACGCAACCATCGGCGAGCTTGTCGTCGGCGACGATGCTCAGTTCGGCACCGGCATTGCCCTGCACCAGGCGCACGCGCTCGCCGCCGGCCAGGCCGAGCGCGGCTAGGGTAGCGGGACTGACGCGGGCCAGCGGCGCCGCGGCGTCGCGGGTGCGCTGCAGTGCCGGGGCACGGCGCACCAGCGGATCGGCGAAGTGGATGGGCACGTCGGCCACACGCTCCAGCGCACCGGCCGGCGCCTGCGGCGAAGACAGCGCGATGCCTTCGACACGGTTGTCCAGTCGCGCGGCGGTGTCGCCGGGCAGCGCGTCGGCGCGTACCGCCTCGGAGTCGTTGTAGTCGAAACCGGGCAGCTCGAGCAGGTTGCCGAGCACGCGCAGCACCTTCCACGCCGGGCGGGTGTCACCCTGCGGGCGGGCCACCGCGTTGAAGCTCTGGGCACGGCCTTCGCAGTTCACGAAGGTGCCGGAGGTTTCCGCGAACGGCGCGACCGGCAGCATCACGTCGGCCACCTGGCGCAGGCTGGCGGACTGGAAGGCGGACAGCGCCACCACCAGCTGGGCGTTGCCGAGCGCGGCCATGGCGGCGGCCGGGTCGGCGAAGTCCAGATCCGGCTCCGCACCCAAAAGCACGTAGGCCTTGAGCGGCTGCTCAATCATGCCGCGGGCGTTCAGGCCGTCGGCCGAGGGCAGCGCGGCAGCCAGATAACCGCCCACGCTGTTGGCCGCCTCGCCGATCACCCCGGCGCGGCCGTCGGTCAGACGGGCGATCTCGTTGGCCAGCAGCTGCAGTTCCGCGGCACGCTGGTCCTGCACCGCGAGGTTGCCCAGCCACACCGCGACCTTGCGGCCGGACGCCAGGCTGGCGGCGATGTCGCGCGCCTCGGCGGAAATTTCCTGGGGCAGTGCGCCGGCCAGGCGCTCGTCGGCGGCCACGCCCTTCTCGGCCGCCAGCGCGGCGACGATCTGGCCCAGCATGCCAACCATGGCGGACGGTGCGACCAGCGCGCGATGACGCACCGGCAGCAGCCACTCCTCGGCGTTCGGGCCGACCACGCTGACGTGCAGGCCGCGCTTGGCCGCCTGGCGCACGCGCTGGGCGAGCAATGGGTTGTCCTTGCGCAGGAAGCTGCCGACCACCAGCAGGCGGTTCAGCTCGCCCACTTCTGCGAGCTTCATGCCCAGCCACGGGGCGCCGGCACGGTTTGCGTCGGCGCGGAAGTCGGACTGGCGCAGGCGGAAGTCGACATTGCCCGAGCCCAGCCCGCGGACCAGCTTCTGCAGCAGGTAGAGTTCTTCGACCGTGGAATGCGGCGAGGCCAGCGCGCCAATCGCGGAGGCGCCGCAGTCGCGGGCAGTGCCGCGCAGCCCGTTGGCGACGAACTCGATCGCCGCCTGCCAGTCGACCGCCTTCCACTCGCCGCCCTGCTTGATCATCGGCTGGGTCAGGCGCTCTTCGCTGCCGAGGCCTTCGTAGGAGAAGCGGTCCTTGTCGGACAGCCAGCACTCGTTGACTTCTTCGTTCTCCAGCGGCAGCACGCGCTTGACCACGTCATGCTTGGTCTGCACGATCAGGTTGGCGCCGAGGGAATCGTGCGGGCTCACCGAGCGGCGGCGCGACATTTCCCAGGTACGGGCGGAGAAACGGAAGGGCTTGGAGGTCAGCGCGCCGACCGGGCACAGGTCGATGATGTTGCCGGAGAGTTCGGAATCGACCGTCTTCTCGATGAAGGGCATGATCTCCGCGTGCTCGCCGCGGAAGGCCTGGCCCAGTTCCATCTCGCCGGCGATTTCGCTGGTGAAGCGCACGCAGCGGGTGCAGTTGATGCACCGGGTCATGTCGGTCGAGACCAGCGGCCCGAGGTTCTTGTTGAACACCACGCGCTTCTCTTCCTGGTAGCGCGAGGCGCTGGCGCCGTAGCCCACCGCCAGATCCTGCAACTGGCATTCGCCGCCCTGATCGCAGATCGGGCAGTCCAGCGGGTGGTTGATCAGCAGGAACTCCATCACCCCGGCCTGCGCCTTCACGGCGGCCTCGGAGTGGGTCCACACCTTCATGCCGGCGGTCACCGGCGTGGCACAGGCGGGCAGCGGCTTGGGCGCCTTCTCCACCTGCACCAGGCACATGCGGCAGCTGGCGGCGATGGAGAGCTTCTTGTGGTAGCAGAAGTGGGGAATGTAGACGCCGGCCTGGTTGGCGGCATCCATCACGGTGCTGCCGTCCTGTACCGACAGCTGCTTGCCGTCGATTTCGATCTCTAGCATGAGGGGCTCACGTAGATGTTGCTGCCGGCGTACTGCACTTCGGGCGGCACGAGGCACTTCTTGTTTTCGATGTGGTACATGAACTCGTCGCCGAAGTGCTTGACGAAGCTCTGCACCGGCATCGAGGCGGCGTCACCCAGGGCGCAGATGGTGCGGCCCATGATGTTGCCGGTGACCGAGTTCAGCAGGTCGAGGTCGTCCGGGCGGCCGAGGCCGTGCTCGATGCGATGCACCACGCGGTACAGCCAGCCGGTGCCCTCGCGGCAGGGCGTGCACTGGCCGCAGGACTCCTCGAAGTAGAAATAGGACAGGCGCTCAAGGGCCTTCACCATGCAGGTGGTTTCGTCCATGACGATGACCGCGCCGGAACCGAGCATCGACCCCGCCTTGGAGATCGAGTCGTAGTCCATGGTGCAGTCCATCATCACTTCGGCCGGCACCACCGGGGCGGACGAGCCGCCGGGGATCACCGCCTTGAGCTTGCGCCCGGCGCGCATGCCGCCGGCCATTTCCAGCAACTCGGCGAAGGGCGTGCCCAGCGGCACCTCGTAGTTGCCCGGACGATTGACGTGGCCCGACACCGAGAACAGCTTCATGCCGCCGTTGTTGGGCTTGCCGAGGTTGAGGAACTGTTCGCCGCCCATGTTCATGATGAAGGGCACGGAGGCGAAGGTCTCGGTGTTGTTGATCGTGGTCGGCTTGCCGTACAGGCCGTAGCTCGCCGGGAACGGCGGCTTGAAGCGCGGCTGGCCCTTCTTGCCCTCGATCGACTCGAGCAGCGCGGTTTCCTCGCCGCAGATGTAGGCGCCGTAGCCGTGGTGCGCGAAGAGCTCGAAGCTGAAGTCGGAGCCGAGGATGTTCTGGCCGATCAGGTTGGCCTCGCGGGCTTCGGCGAGCGCCTCTTCGAAGCGCTGGTAGATCTCGAAGATCTCGCCGTGGATGTAGTTGTAGCCGCGCGCCGCGCCCATCGCGTAGGCGGCGATGGCCATGCCTTCGATGACGCTGTGCGGGTTGTAGCGCAGGATGTCGCGGTCCTTGAAGGTGCCCGGTTCGCCCTCGTCCGAATTACAGGCGAGGTACTTGTCGCCCGGGAAGGAGCGCGGCATGAAGCTCCACTTCAGGCCGGTCGGGAAGCCTGCGCCGCCACGACCGCGCAGCACCGAGGTCTTCAGCTCGGCGATGATCTGGTCCTGCGGGATCTTCTCGGCGACGATCTTCTTGAGCGCCGAGTAGCCGCCGCGGGCGAGGTAGTCCTGGAGCCGCCAGGTGCGGTCGCCGTCACAGCCGGCGAGGATCATTCCTTGCGTGCTCATTTGCCATCCAGTTCGGCCAGCATCTGGTCGATCTTTTCGCGGGTCATCCAGCTGCACATGTGATGGTTGTTGTGCAGCAGCACCGGGGCGTCGCCACAGGCGCCCATGCACTCGCCTTCCTTGAGCGTGAACTTGCCGTCCGCGGTGGTCTCGTTGAAGTCGATGCCGAGCTTCTCCTTGAGGTACTCGGCCACATGCATCCCGCCCGACAGCGCACAGGGCAGGTTGGTGCACACGGTGATCTTGTGGCGGCCGACCGGCTCGAGGTCGTACATGTTGTAGAAGCTCGCCACTTCATACGCGGCGATGGCCGGCATGCCCAGGTAGCTGGCGACGAACTCGATGGTCTCGTTGGCCAGCCAGCCCTTCTCGACCTGGGCGATGCGCAGGGCCGCCATCACGGCGGACTGCTTCTGCTCCGGCGGATACTTGGCGATCTCGCGATCGATCTGTTGGAGTGATTCCTGGCTCAGCATTGCGTACTCGTTTTCCCGTCAGCCTGCCTGTTCTCTGTGTGCTGCGCCGCTGTGGCGGCCGCCCTTCCCTCGCCTGCCCGCGCTAGCGGTCGATCTCGCCGAACACCACGTCCATGGTGCCAATGATCGCCACCACGTCGGCGATCATGTGGCCGCGGGAGATCTCGTCCATCGCCGCCAGGTGCGCAAACCCGGGGGCGCGCAGCTTGAGGCGGTAGGGTTTGTTGGCGCCGTCGGACACCGCATAGACGCCGAACTCGCCCTTGGGATGCTCGATACCGGCATAAACCTCGCCGGCTGGCACGTGCATGCCTTCGGTGAAGAGCTTGAAATGGTGGATCAGCTCTTCCATGTTCGACTTCATCTTTTCGCGCGGCGGCGGGGCGACCTTGTGGTTGTCGGTGATCACCGGCCCCGGGTTCTTGCGCAGCCAGTCGATGCACTGGCGGATGATGCGGTTGGACTGGCGCATCTCTTCCATGCGGCACAGGTAACGGTCGTAGCAGTCGCCGTTCTTGCCCACCGGAATGTCGAAGTCGACCTTGTCGTACACCTCGTAGGGCTGCTTCTTGCGCAGATCCCAGGCGATGCCGGAACCGCGCAGCATGGGGCCGGTGAAACCCCAGGCCAGCGCCTGCTCGGGCGACACCACACCGATGCCGACGGTACGCTGCTTCCAGATGCGGTTGTCGGTCAGCAGGGTCTCGTACTCGTCGCAGTAGCGCGGGAAGCGCTCGGTGAAGTCTTCCAGGAAGTCGAGCAGCGAACCCTGGCGCGAGGCGTTGAGTTCGCGTACGGTCTTCTCGTTCTTGAAGCGGTTCACCTCGTACTGCGGCATGCGGTCCGGCAGGTCGCGATAGACGCCGCCCGGCCGGTAGTAGGCCGCATGCATGCGCGCGCCGGAGACCGCCTCATAGACGTCCATCAGGTCTTCGCGCTCGCGGAAGGTGTACAGCACCATGGTCATCGCGCCGATGTCGAGCGCGTGGGTGCCGATGTTCAGCAGGTGATTCAGGATGCGGGTAACTTCGTCGAACATCACCCGGATGTACTGGGCGCGCTCGGGCACCTGCACGCCCAGCAGGCGCTCGATGGCCATGCAGTAGGCGTGCTCGTTGCACATCATGGAGACGTAGTCGAGACGGTCCATGTAGGGCACGGACTGCACCCAGGTACGGGTCTCGGCGAGCTTCTCGGTGCCGCGGTGCAGCAGGCCGATGTGCGGATCGGCGCGCTCGACGACTTCGCCGTCGAGTTCCAGCACCAGGCGCAGCACGCCGTGGGCCGAGGGGTGCTGCGGGCCGAAGTTGATGGTGTAGTTGCGGATTTCAGCCATGGCCGACGTCCCCGTAGTTCTCTTCGCGCACGATGCGCGGGGTGTTTTCACGCGGCTCGATGGTCACCGGCTGGTACACCACGCGACCGGCTTCCGGGTCGTAGCGCATCTCGACATAACCGGAAACGGGGAAGTCCTTGCGGAAGGGATGACCGACGAAACCGTAGTCGGTGAGAATGCGGCGCAGGTCGGGGTGACCGCTGAACATGATGCCGTAGAGGTCGAAGGCTTCACGCTCGAACCAGTTCGCGCTCGGCCATACGCCGACCAGCGAATCCAGCACCGGGAAACCGTCGTCGTCCGCAAAGGCGCGCAGACGCAGCCGCCAGTTGTGCTTGACCGACAGCAGATGGGTTGCGGCGGCAAAGCGCTTGCCCTGCCGGGTGCCGTTGCCGTAGGTCGAATAATCCAGCCCGGACACGTCGATCAATTGCTCGAAATGCAGATCGGCATGGTCGCGCAGGGTTTGCGCCACCTGGAGATAATCCGCCGCTACCACCTCGATGGTGACTTCTCCGCAATCGATCACCAGCTTCTGCAGCACGTCGCCAAAGACGTCGCGCAGTGTCTGACCCAGTCTTTCCAGCTTGGCACTCATGGACTCTGCCTATCTGTCAGCGCGCAATCGTGTTGGTGCGCTTGATCTTGTTCTGCAACTGGATGATTCCGTACATGAGCGCCTCGGCGGTAGGCGGGCAGCCCGGCACATACACATCCACCGGCACGATGCGGTCGCAACCACGCACGACCGAGTACGAGTAGTGGTAGTAGCCGCCGCCGTTGGCGCACGACCCCATGGAGATCACCCAGCGCGGCTCGGCCATCTGGTCGTATACCTTGCGCAGCGCCGGCGCCATCTTGTTGCACAGCGTGCCGGCGACGATCATCAGGTCGGACTGACGCGGACTCGGACGGAACACCACGCCGAAGCGGTCCAGGTCATAGCGCGAACAACCCGCGTGGATCATCTCCACCGCACAACAGGCCAGACCGAAGGTCATCGGCCACAGCGAGCCGGTGCGCGTCCAGTTGATTACCGCATCAAGCGAGGTGGTGACGAAACCCTCGCGAAAGACGCCCTCGATGCTCATGCATTACTCCCAGTCGAGCGCTCCGTTTTTCCACTCGACGATGTAGCCGATAACCAGCACGGCAAGAAAAACCATGACCGAGCCGAACACGAACCAGGCGTGCTCTCCGGCCACAATGAAATCCTGGAAGACGGTCGCCCACGGAAAGAGGAAGGCGATCTCGAGATCGAAGAGAATAAAGAGGATGGCGATCAGGTAGTAGCGGACATCGAACTTCATGCGGGCGTCTTCAAACGCCTCGAAGCCGCACTCATAAGGCGACAGCTTTTCGCTGTCCGGGCGGTAGGGGGCCACGATGCGGCCCAGCAGGATGGGAACAATGCCGAAACCCAGGCCCACGAGAATGAAGACCAGAACGGGAAAATAATTTTCCAGCATTGCGAAACAACCCCCGTTGAAATGAGTTTATTGTTGTTTTGTACCGCTCTGCATGGAAACGCCCGCTTTAAGCGGGCGCCTCCGAATTCTGGTGCCGACGGTGAGACTCGAACTCACACGGCTTTCGCCACCACCCCCTCAAGATGGCGTGTCTACCAATTTCACCACGTCGGCACGTCTTGTTACAGCACCGGAATTATACGGGTTTTTCCGCGGTGCGCAAACTCTATTTATAGCTTATTTGGGGATGGCCTGCTCGCGCGAATCCGGCGCGGTCTGGTCATTTGCGGGAATCTGCTCGGTAGCCGGCGCGGTCGCCGGCACCGCCCCTTCCATCACGCTCGCGGGCGCCGTCGGCTTGTTGCTCGCCACATAGCTCAGACCCAGGCTGGTGAGGAAGAAAACGGTCGCCAGCACGGCCGTGGTGCGGCTCAGGAAATTGGCCGATCCGGACGAACCGAACAGACTGCCGGACGAACCACTGCCGAATGCGGCGCCCATGTCCGCACCCTT
The DNA here is from genome assembly GCF_014489115.1 of Thauera sedimentorum. Classification (NCBI taxonomy): domain Bacteria; kingdom Pseudomonadati; phylum Pseudomonadota; class Betaproteobacteria; order Rhodocyclales; family Zoogloeaceae; genus Thauera; species Thauera sedimentorum. The sequence continues at coordinate 2,024,191 of NZ_JACTAH010000001.1, forward strand.
GCCATGCTGCATCAGCACCAGCCCAATCACGGCAAGACCGACAATCACGTGCACCGTGAGGATCATGGAGAAAAGAAAGTTATTCATTACTGACCTTGCAGATATGTTTCACGATTGAGCATTTGCCGCTGCGCGGCAAATCGCCAGAAAATCATTCGCCACCAGGGACGCGCCGCCGATCAGACCACCATCGACATTCTCGACGGCAAACAATTCGGCCGCATTGCCCGGCTTGACGGACCCGCCATAGAGGATCGGCACCAGATCCGCGACCGCGCAGCGCTCACGCAGCCAGCCACGAATCTCACCATGCACCTCGCCCACCTGCCCCGCCGACGCCGAGCGGCCGGTACCGATGGCCCACACCGGCTCATAGGCGAATACCACGCTGCCCAGAACCTCGTCGCCGAGCACCCCGGCAACGGCGTCGAGCTGACGGCGTATCACCGCCATCGTTTCGCCGGACTCCCGCTCGGCCAGGGTTTCGCCGACACACACGATGGGCACCAGCCGCGCCGCCAGTGCAGCCGCCGCCTTGCGCCCGACCGTGGCATCGTCCTCGGCGAACAGCGCACGGCGCTCGGAGTGTCCGACGATCGCGTAGCGACAACCGAACTCGGCGAGCATGCCGGCACTCACCTCGCCGGTGTAGGCGCCTTCGCCGAACTCGCTGACGTCCTGCGCACCCAGCGCGATCGCGGTGCCGTCAAGCCGATCCCGCGCCTGCCCAAGGTAGGGATAGGGCACGCATACGGCGCACGCAACCCCCAGGTCGCCGCCCGAAGCAAGCTCGCCAAGGAGCGCCGCATTGGCGGCGAGGCTGCCATGCATCTTCCAGTTTCCGGCAACGAGTTTGTTCGGCACGCGCAGTTCCACCCGGGTAAAACCTGCGGATTATATGCGCTGCCGTGTCGACCGGCAAACGCCAGCGCCGCCCTTACCCGGCGGCGGACGCAGAGCGCGCACACCCCACAGACGCCCCATCCTGGCGACAGACGGCAGCGGACAAGCCCGCTCAGCGCGCCCCCGCGCCGAGCTCCGCCATGCGCGCCAGCCACTTGCCACGCGCCTCCGGCTTGAGGGCTTCGACCCTGCCTACCAGCGAGCTGCGGACCGGCGCGATGCCCGCAAAGCGCAGGATGTTCGAGCGGAAACTGCGCAGGGAGTGGGCGCCGAAGTACCAGCGGTAAATCAGCGCCGGCATGCCCATGGTCACCACCACGTGCGCCGACTTGCCGCGCAAGCCGCCGCCCTGCCGGTTGCCGTCGGGCTGCTGCGGACCGAAGGCGAAACCGGGTCGCAGGCACTGCTCGAGAAAGCCCTTGAGCACGGCCGGCATGTCGCCCATCCACAGGGGATAAAGGAACACCAAATGGTCAGCCGCCGCCATCCGCGCCTGCACCGCCGCAATGACCGGCGGCGCAACGCCGTGCTCGAAATCCTCCTTGGTACGCAGCAGGGGAAAGTCCAGCATCGCGACTTCCACGCAATCGACCGCATGCCCGCCGCGCTCCGCCCCGACGCGGTAGGCGTCGGCCAGCGCGTGGCAGAAGTGGCTGCCGGCGGGATCGGGATGCCCCTGGACGATCAGGATGCGCCTGCTCATGATGACTCCGCAATCGTGGCGTCCGGCGATTTTACGCCCGCCCTGCAGGCCGAGGTCACCGGGCCGCCGTGTCGCCCCATGCCGGGCCGGGCAGCGCTTGACCTGTCTCCGCTTGCGGTGAATACTTCAACTTTCGTTGAACTTTTCAAATGCCAGACCGGATGGAAAAGACCGCAGTTCTTCAGGTGTTCGAAGCACTCTCCTCGGGCGTGCGCCTGGACGTCTTCCGCCTGCTGGTGCAGGCCGGCGGTGCCGGTCGGGTGGCCGGCGAGATCGCCGCCACGCTGGATGTACCGCCCACCAACCTGTCCTTCCACCTCAAGGCCCTGCTCGCCGCCGGGCTGGTCAGCGTGGAGCAGGAAGGCCGCTTCCAGCGCTACCGCGCCAGCATCCCGCTGATGCTGGACACCATCGCCTACCTCACCGCCAACTGCTGCGGCGACAACCCGGAAGAATGCGCCAGCCTGCGCGACCGGGTGCCGGGCGTGGATGCCTTCCTCCCCAAGATCTCCTGCAAACCCGACGGAAGCTGCAAAGAATGAACATCCTCTTCCTGTGCACCGGCAACTCCTGTCGTTCCATCCTCGCCGAGGCTACCTTCAACGCCCTGGCCCCGGAAGGCATGCGCGCGATGAGCGCCGGCAGCCAGCCGGCCGGCTACGTGCACCCGCGCTCGCTGGCCCTGTTGGCGCGCGAAGGCATCGCCACCGAGGGCTACTACAGCAAATCGTGGAACGAACTGCCCGCCACGCCGGATGTGGTGGTCACCGTATGCGCCAGCGCCGCCGGCGAGACCTGCCCGGTGTACCTAGCCCCGGTGCCGCGCACCCACTGGGGCGTGGACGACCCGGCCAAGGCCACCGGCACGGATGCCGAGATCGACGCTGCCTTCGAAACCGCCTATCGCATCCTGCGCGCACGCATCGAAGCCTTCCTCGCCCTGCCCGCCGACCTCGCACAGCGCGATCCGGCCGCCTTCAAGGCCGAGTTCGACCGCATCGGCACGATCACCGCCTGAACACCCCACACCACCCTTCACGGAGTACACCACGATGAAAACCATCCACGTCTTCGATCCCGCCCTGTGCTGCAGCACCGGCGTGTGCGGCACCGAGGTCGACCAGGCCCTGGTCAGCGCCGCAGCCGACCTCGACTGGGCCAAGCAGCAAGGCCTCGCCGTCGAGCGCTTCAACCTCGCCCAGCAGCCGCTGGCCTTCGCCGAGAACGCGGTGGTCAAGGGCTACCTGGAGCGCTCCGGGCAGGACGCCCTACCGCTGGTGCTGGTCGATGGCGAAGTGGCGCTGGCCGGCCGCTACCCCAGCCGCGACGAACTCGCGCGCTGGGCCGGCGTCGCCACGCTGAAGCCCAAGGCCGAAGGCAGCACCTGCTGCGGCGGCTGCTGCTAAGCCTTTCGGAGGCCACGATGCTCTTCCTCGACCAGCCGCCCCGTTTCCTCTTCTTCACCGGCAAGGGTGGGGTCGGCAAGACCTCGCTGGCCTGCGCCACCGCGGTGCAGCTGGCCGATGCGGGGCACCGGGTGCTGCTGGTGAGCACCGATCCGGCCTCCAACGTCGCCCAGGTGTTTGGCCAGGAGATCGGCAACCGCCTGGTGCCGGTCTCCGCCGTGCCCAATCTCACCGCGCTGGAGATCGACCCCGAGGCGGCCGCCCAGGCCTACCGCAACCGCATCGTCGGCCCGGTGCGCGGCGTGCTGCCGGACGAGGTGGTGCGCGGCATCGAGGAACAGCTCTCCGGCGCCTGCACCACCGAAATCGCCGCCTTCGACGAGTTCACCGGCCTGCTCACCGACGACGCCCTGTTGCGCGATTTCGAGCACGTCGTCTTCGACACCGCGCCCACCGGCCACACCATCCGCCTGCTGCAGCTGCCCGGCGCCTGGAGCGGCTTCCTGGAGGCCAACGACAACGGCGCCTCCTGCCTCGGCCCGATGGCCGGGCTGGAGAAGCAGCGCCAGAAATACCGCGCCGCAGTGGACGCGCTTGCCGACCCGGCACGCACCCGGCTGGTGCTGGTGGCCCGCGCGCAGGCCGCCACGTTGCGCGAGGTGGAGCGCACCCATGAGGAACTGGCCGCCATCGGCCTCACCCGCCAGCATCTGGTGATCAACGGCGTGCTGCCGCCAACCGAAGCCACCGCCGACCCGCTGGCCGCAGCCATTGCCGCGCGCGAAGCGGCGGCGCTGGCCGCCCTGCCCGCCGCGCTGGCCGGCCTGTCGCGCGACCAGGTGGCGCTCAAGCCCTTCAACCTGGTCGGCCTGCCGGCGCTGCGCGCGCTGCTCGGCGAAGTGGCGGATGGCAGCGCCCCACTTTCGGCCCCCGCGCAGACCACGGACCTCAACGATCTGCCGCGCCTGAACGCGCTGGTCGACGAGATCGCCGCCGCCGGTCACGGCCTGGTGATGTTGATGGGCAAGGGCGGCGTGGGCAAGACCACGCTGGCCGCCGCGGTGGCGGTGGAACTCGCCCGCCGCGGGCTGCCGGTGCACCTGACCACGTCCGACCCCGCGGCGCATCTGGCCGAAACCCTGGAAGGCAGCCTGGAGTCGCTCTCCGTCAGCCGCATCGATCCGCATGCGGAGACCGAGCGCTACCGCGCCGAGGTGCTGGCCGCCAAGGGCAAGGACCTGGACGAACACGGTCGCGCGCTGCTGGAAGAAGACCTGCGCTCGCCCTGCACCGAGGAGATCGCGGTGTTCCAGGCCTTCTCGCGCATCATCCGCGAGGCCGGGCGCAAGTTCGTGGTGATGGACACCGCGCCCACCGGCCATACCCTGCTGCTGCTCGACGCCACCGGCGCCTATCACCGCGAAATGGCGCGCCACATGGACAAGAGCGGCGTCACCCACTACACGACGCCGATGATGCAGTTGCAGGACCCGGCGCGCACCCGGGTGCTGATCGTCACCCTGGCCGAGACCACCCCGGTACTGGAAGCCGCCCGCCTGCAGCACGACCTGCGCCGCGCCGGCATCGAGCCCTGGGCCTGGGTGATCAACAACAGCCTGGCCGCCGCGCATCCTGCCAGCCCCCTACTCGCCCGCCGCGCCGCCGCCGAAATGGCGCAGATCGACGCGGTACGCCGCGAGCACGCCCAACGCGTGGCGCTGGTGCCGCTGCAGGCCGAGGAACCGGTGGGCGTGGCGCGCCTGTCGGCGCTCGCCGGGCAAGGATAGGGCCGCATAGCGGGACGAGTACGTGCCCGCGACAATCATTGTCACCTTTCAACAACTATTAAATCGTTACCCGAACCGACCATGTCCGCACAATGTGAAATCACCGCCAAACGCGCCGCCGGCAGCCCGCTGGGCTTCTTCGAACGCTATCTCACCGTATGGGTGTTCCTGTGCATCCTCGCAGGCACCGCCTTCGGCCAGGCCGCACCGGAGGTCGCGCAGGCCGTCGGCGCGCTGGAAGTGGCCCATGTGAACATCCCGGTCGGCCTGCTGATCTGGGTGATGATCATCCCGATGCTGATGAAGATCGACTTCGGCGCCCTGCACGAGGTACGTCAGCAGAAGGCCAGCATCGGCGTCACCCTGTTCGTGAACTGGGCGGTCAAGCCCTTCACCATGGCCGCGCTGGGCTGGCTCTTCATCCGCCACGTGTTCGCCCCCTGGCTGCCCGCCGAGCAACTCGACAGCTACATTGCCGGGCTCATCCTGCTCGGCGCCGCGCCCTGCACCGCGATGGTCTTCGTGTGGAGCAACCTGTGCCGCGGCAACGCCAACTTCACCCTGACCCAGGTGGCGCTCAACGACGCGGTGATGGTGGTCGCCTTCGCCCCCATCGTGGCCCTGCTGCTGGGCGTGTCGTCCATTCCCGTGCCCTGGGACACGCTCTTCCTCTCCGTGGTGATGTACATCGTCATCCCGCTGGCCATCGCCCAGTTCGCCCGCGCCCGCCTGCTGCGCGGCGGGCAGGTGGCCTTCGATGCGGCCATGGCCCGCATCGGCCCCTTCTCCATCATCGCCCTGCTCGCCACCCTGGTGCTGCTGTTTTCCTTCCAGGGCCGCACCATCGTCGCCCAGCCGGCCATCATCGCCATGCTGGCCGTACCCATCCTGCTGCAGACCCTGCTGATCGCCGCGCTCGGCTATGCGCTCAACCGCAAGCTCAAGGTACGCCACGACGTGGCCGGCCCGTCCACCATGATCGGCGCGTCCAACTTCTTCGAGCTCGCGGTGGCGGTAGCCATCGTGCTGTACGGCTTCGACTCGGGCGCGGCGCTGGCCACCGTGGTTGGCGTGCTGATCGAGGTGCCGGTGATGCTGTGGCTGGTGAAGATGGTGATGCGCACCCGGCAGTGGTACGAACGCGGCCTGCCGGCCGGCGCTACGCAGAACGGGTAGCGGCGTCCTTTCCATGGCGTCCGCGTCATCTACAGTCAGAGAGTGACCGTCCTGCCCTCCCGGGCGCGACGATCCCGGCACCAGCCCACCTCTTCCGGGGAGACGCACATGGAAACGATCGAACAGATCCTGGCCGGCTTCCGCAGCGACCTGCCGAGCGGCAGCCGCACCGCACAGGCGATGGACCGCGGGGCCGGCGCCGAGGAGATCGCCAGCTGCGCCGCGGCCGAGGGCCTGCACGCGCTGGCCGGCGCATTGTTCGAGGCGCTGGAGGAGCAGGCCGCCGGCACGCTGCCGGACACCGACGCGCATGTCACCGGCGCACTCGAGGAACGCATCCGCGAGTTCCGCGCCCAGTTGCCCGCCGACAGCGAGACCGCGCGGGCCATCGACCGCCAGGCCAGCATCGAGGAGATCTCCGAGACGGCACAGCAGGAGGGCCTGAGTTCCTTTGCCGCCCTGCTGTTCGAAGCCGAGCAGGAAGCGGCGCGCGACTGAGGCGCGGCGCAGAAAGACCGCCCTGCAGCATGGCCGCGCTCCGTGCCTTTCGTTTTGGATCAAAACAAGCATCCGGTAACACACTGATCGACACGACATGAGACTGCCCTCCCTGCTTGCCGCTTCCCTGCTTGCTCTCCCGCTCCTGACCCAGTCCCTGCCCGCCGCTGCCGGCGACACCTTCATGCCGACTGTGCAGCGTGTTGCCGAAGGCGTGCATGCGCTGATCGGCCCGACCGGTGCACGCACCCACGACAACCACGCCCTCAACGCCAACTTTGGCGTCATCGACACCGCGGCCGGAACGATACTGATCGACAGCGGCGCCTCGCGCACCGGAGCCGCCCTGCTCGAGGCGCAGGCGGAGGCGCTCACCGGCAAACCGGTACGCTGGGTGATCAACACCGGTGCCCAGGACCACCGCTGGCTGGGCAACGGCTACTTCGCGGACAAGGGCGTGGAGGTCATCGCCCTGGCCCGCACCGTGGAAACCCAGCAGGCCGTAGCGGGCGACCAGCTTGCGGCACTGACGACGGTGCTCGGCGACCGCCTGGCCGGCACCACGCCGACCCACGCCAGCCGCCGGCTCGCAGGCGAACACGGGGTGCTGGAACTGGGCGGACGCCGAATCGAGCTGCACTATTTCGCCGATGCCCACTTCCCCGGCGACATCGTGGTCTGGCTGCCGGACGAGGGCATCGCCTTCGCGGGCGATCACGTCTATGTCGACCGCCTGCTCGGTATCCGCCCACAAAGCAACCCGGAGACCTGGCTGGCCGCATTCGAGGCGCTCAAGGCCTTGCAACCGGCAGTCATCGTCCCCGGCCACGGTCCGGTGACCGATCTGGCCACCGCGGAAGCCGACACCGGAACCTATCTGCGCTATCTGGTCGACAAGGTGAAGGGGCTGGCCGAGGACCTGGCCGGCGTGGATACCGCGGTGGCCGAACTGGCCGATGCGCCGCAGTTCGCCCGGCTCAAGAACTACGACGAGCTGCACCGCCTCAACCTCAGCCGTGCCTACCTGGCCTTCGAGGCCGCGCAATGATGCTCATGACTCGAGGCGATGCCGGCGCCCCGCTGTAGCGGGAACATGCTCCCGCGAGGCCGACAGCCATCGACGCACTCGTCGGACCCGGTACCTAGAACGACAGGAGGACAAGACGATGGAAAGCCCCACCCACGCGTTCAGCGACCTGTTCGCCCAGCTTGGCCTGCCGAACGACAACGAGGCCATCCGGCGATTCATCGACGGCCACCGGCCTCTGCCGGACGAGGTCGAACTCGCGGATGCCCCCTTCTGGACCACGGCACAGGCCGCCTTCCTGCGCGAGGAACTGCGCGACGACGCGGACTGGGCGGAACTGGTCGACCAGTTGAGCGCCGCCCTGCGCTGATGCCGCAACGGGAAACCTCCCCAGGGTCCCCTTGCTTGACCTTTCTTCGTTATTCGCTAAACTACGAACACTCATAGCACCACCGACCCTGCAGACATGCCCACGCCCCCCCCTACGCCGAAGCTGCCCGCCCTCGATGCCGAAGAACTCGCGCTTCTGTGCAAGGCGCTCGGCCACCCGGTGCGGGTGCGCATCCTGCAGCACCTGGCGGCCATCGGCGAATGCTACTTCGGCGAACTGTCCGAGCTGCTGCCGCAGGCGCCGTCCACCGTCTCCCAGCACATGAGCGTGCTCAAGGAGGCCGGCTTGGTGCTGGGTGAATCCGAAGACCAGCGCACCTGCTACTGCGTCAATCCCGCACGCGTCGCGCAACTGCGCCAACTGATCGACGCGCTGGCCGCGCGCGCCTGCTGCTGATTTTTTTAACTACAGTGTTCGGTATTCGCCGAATACAAAAGGAGACACCCATGACCCAAGCCGCCACCCCGCTTCCGGTCGCCGTGATCGGTGCCGGCCCGGTCGGCCTTGTCGCCCTCGCCCACCTGGTCGAGCGCGGCCTGCCCGCCGTGCTGCTCGAAGCCGGACCGCAGATCGCCCAGAGCTACGAGGACTTCCGCCATGTGCGCCTGTTCTCGCCGTGGCGCTTCAACGTGGACCGCGCCGCCGCCCGCCTGCTGGCCGCCGCCGGCTGGCAGGCGCCGGACGAAGAGGCCATTCCCAGCGCCGGCGAAGTGATCGATCGCTACCTCGCCCCGCTCGCCGCGCTTCCAGCCATCGCCGGCGCGATCCGCTTCGGCACACGGGTGACCGCGATCAGCCGCCGGGCGACCGACCGGGTGAAGTCCGCCGGGCGCGAGCGGGCGCCCTTCGTTCTGCGCCTGAGCACCGCGGACGGCGAAACCCTGCTGCACGCCCGCGCAGTGATCGACGCCTCCGGCACCTGGGGCCAGCCCAATCCGCTCGGCGCCGACGGCCTGCCGGGGCTGGGCGAAGCCGAGCACGCCGCGCACGTCCGCTACGGCATGCCCGACATCCTCGGCGCCGAGCGCGCCCGCTACGCCGGGCGCAGCGTGCTGGTGGTGGGTGCCGGGCATTCGGCCGCCGGCAATCTGCTGGCGCTCGCCGAACTGGCCGAAACCGCGCCGGGCATGCGCATCGTCTGGACGATCCGCGGCACGAGCCCGGCCCGCACGCTGGGCGGCGGCGCAGCCGACGGCCTCCCCGCACGCGGTGCCATCGGCATGGCGCTGCGCGCGCTGCTCGACGCCGGACGGATCGAACTGGTCACCGGCTTCCGCGTTCACGCGCTGCGCCGCGACGGCGACCGGCTCGCGGTCGATGCCGACGACCCGCAGCGTGCGCCGCTCACCGGCCTCGACCAGATCATCTGCGCCACCGGCGCACGGCCGGACCTGGCCATGCTGCGCGAACTGCGCACCGCGCTCGACCCGGCGCTGGAGAGCAGCGCCGCGCTCGGCCCGCTGATCGACCCCAACGTGCATAGCTGCGGCACCGTGCGCCCGCACGGCCACCGCGAACTGGCCCACCCGGAACCCGGCTTCTACGTGGTCGGCGCCAAGAGCTACGGACGTGCGCCGACCTTCCTGATGGCCACCGGCTACGAGCAGGTGCGCTCGGTGGTAGCCGCGCTCGCCGGTGACCTGGCGGCCGCCGACGAGGTGCGCCTGGAGTTGCCGGAAACCGGCGTGTGTTCGACGGATCTCGCCGACGCAGCGGACGGCGCCTGCTGCACGGTCGAACCGCGTCGCCAGGCGGCAGCAGACGCCGTGAAGAACGCTTGCTGCACACCGGCAGGCAAACCGGCCGATAGCGCAGCGCGGACCTGCTGCGCATGAACGCTGCCGCGCCTGCCTTGCCCACCCTGCCCCGCGCGCTGCTGGCGCGCGTGGTGGTGGTGCTCGGCCTGAGCCAGATCGTCACCTGGGGCAGCCTCTATTACGCCATCGCCGTGCTCGCCGGACCGATGGCCGACGACCTGGGCTTGCCGCGCAGCCTGGTGTTTGGCGCCTTCTCGGCCGCGCTGGTGGTCTCCGGGCTGGCCTCACCGCACGTCGGGCGCGCCATCGACCGCCACGGCGGGCGGCGGGTGCTGGCCGCGGGTACGCTCACCGGCGCGGCGGCGCTGGCCGTCGTCGCATTCGCGCAGGGGCCCGCCACACTGTTCGCCGGTTGGCTGCTCGCCGGGGTCGCGCTGGCGGCCACCACCTACGACGCCGCCTTCCCGGCGCTCAGCCAGCTCGCCGGCCCGGCCTACCGCAAGGCGCTGACCGCACTGACCCTGTTCGGCGGGCTGGCCAGCACCGCGTTCTGGCCGCTCGCCTGGGCCATCGAGCAACACGCCGGCTGGCGCACCGCCTGGGGCGTATTCGCCGCGATCCTGCTTTGCGTCGTACTGCCGCTGTTCTGGTTCGGGCTGCCGGACCCTGCCCGGCAGCCGGACGGCAAAGCGGACGACGAGCGCCCGGCCGCAACCGCGACACCAACTCCCCGCGTGCATGGCGCGGCCTTCGCCTGGCTCGCCACAGCCTTCACGCTGGGCGCCTTCGTCTTCTCGGCGATCGGCGCGCACGGCGTCGGCGCGCTCGCGGCCAGCGGTCTGCTCCCCGAGACGGCCATTCTCGCCGCCAGCCTGATCGGCCCCATGCAGGTCGCCGGGCGGGTGCTGGAATTCGCCTTCGCCCGCCATGTGAGCCCGCTGCGGGTGGGCACGCTGGCCTTCGCATTCACGCTGGCCGGCATGCTGATGCTGTGGACCGCAGACCTGTCACCGTGGCTCGCCTTCGGTTTCGCGGTGTGTTACGGGGCAGCCAACGGGGTCATGACCATCGTGCGCGGCACGGTACCGGCCGAACTCTTCGGCCGCGCCGCCTACGGCGACACCATGGGCCGCCTGGCCCGCCCGGCCTTCATCGCCAAGGCCGCGGCGCCGCTCGCCATCGCCCTGCTGGTGGCCGACGGCGACGGCTACGGCGCGATGGCCCTGCTGCTGGCCGGCATCATGGCGCTGGCGCTCGGCGCCTATCTGGCGGCGGTCGGTCGTCCCGCCATACCGGCTCGCACCTGAGTCAGGTGCTACCCGCATCCGCGCGCATCAGGTCATGGGGCTCGGACCCGGCCTGATAGACCACCACGCAGCCTCGCCCGGCGTTCTTGGCGCGATACATTGCAACGTCGGCCTGCTTCAGGAACTGCTCGATATCCGCGGCGCCGGCGCTGCAATGCACGACGCCGGCGCTGGCACCGATGCTGAGGCCCTCCGCGACCCCTTCCAGCACTACCGGGCGGCCAATGGCCTTGATGAAACGCCGGGCCACCACTTCGGCTTCGTCGGCCGAACGACAGTCGCGCAGCACGATGACAAATTCATCGCCCCCCAGCCGCGCCGCGAAGTCGGTGTCGCGCGCGGTGTGCTGGATGCGCTGGGCGATGATGCGCAGCACTGCGTCGCCCGCATCGTGCCCGAGGCGGTCATTGACCGGCTTGAAACCGTCGAGGTCCATCATCACCACCGCGCAACGATGCGCCGCCGCAGCCATCTGCGCCCGAAGTTCGCGATACAGGCTGGCTCGGTTGGGAAGATCGGTGAGCGCATCACGGTAGGCCAACCGCTGCATCTCCAGCTCCGCCTGGCGGCGCTGGGTGATGTCCTCGGCGGTGACGATGGCCATCGCCGGCACCGCATCGTCGAGCAGGATCAGGGACAGTTCGCACAACGCGCTGGCGCCGTCACGGCGCTTCATGACCACCTCGACCTTGTCGAGCACCCGATCGGACGTACCGTCCACCCGGGCAATCAGCGCGGGCCAGGTTTCCGGCTCCGCCCACACCGGACACTGCGCAAAGGGCGTCGGCCGGTCCGGAATGGCCGCACACTGCTCGTCCCAGCTGCGATTGACCGTCACTACCTGTTGGGTATCCATCCTGACCACGGCGGCCGGGACCGGCAGCACCCGCATCAGGTCCAGCAAGCGATCCCGCATCGACACCACCGCGGAGATCAGCGGCATCTGCAGGCTGCCCTGGCTCACCTCGACCCGCTTGGTGAGATCGCCACGCATGATTTCGTTGGCCAGTGCAATCACGTGCGCCGCCTCATGGCCCTCACGCCGCAACCAGACGGCCAGGTAGCCCATCATGGTGACGAAGGGCAGGAAATAGGCCACATGAATGGCGAAGGTGCGCCAGTAGGCCCCGGTATCGAATACGTAGACGGCCACGCCGCGCGTCTGCGCGAAGCCGAGTACCAGATGGTGGAGGTAAATGAATATCGTGGCCGCAAGAATGGTTCGCCAGTCGCGGTAGTAGAGCAGCACGCCGATCAAGCCGAACGCGGTGAAATGCGCCTCGATGTCGCCACCGGTCTGGTGAATGATCAGGCCGGTGAAGGCCATGAACGCGCAGGCCATGAAGATGCGCGTCAGCAGGGTTCCCCCGGCACTGCGCATCAGCCACCAGGACAGCGCCATCGTCGGCACACCGACCAGCAGGACCGCCAGCCAGGTGTCGCGCACGGGCGCAAGGGCCGCACAAACCAGCAGCAGAAACAGATTCATCCCGACCATGATGCGGTCGGCCCGCTCACGGTAGGGCGACAACAAGGCGTCGAAACCGCGCTCGCGCCGGAATGCCTGACGAAGATTCACGCGACCCCGCAGATCAGGCCCGACACGGCATCCTGATAGCCAAGGTAGGCCAGCGCGGCGAGCGCATACATCACCCACAGCGACACCCAAAACAGCGGGCGACGACAAAGCCCGCGGATCGTCGCGGGCATCGGCGTGCTGGAAGCGGAAGGAGGCACTTGGTACATGCTGCTCATGGCTACCCGGAATGGATCGAACGCCGGCATTCTAGCCCCGTTCGAGCACGCCGGAACAAGCCGCGTGCCGCCACCACATCGCTTGCCCCCGGTCATACCGCGGGACACCGCCCTCGCCCGTCCGCGCGAGCGATCACTTCATGATCGTGCCGCCGGCTTGCGCCCGGATCGGCGATACTTGGCCCTCGGCGCGAGCAGCTCCGCCGGTATCGATCAAGGACGCAAGGAAAGGCAGCATGGGCATCATCACCTGGCAGGACGAAGGCGGCACCCACGAACTGGAATGGCTGTCGGCCACGGACGCCCCGCCGCCGCGCAAGATCGGCCTTGCAGACGACCGCACGACCGCCGATGCCGCCTACCGCATCCTCAGCCAGGGCGGCGCGCTGCAGTGGCAGGGCGACTACCACAACGCCCGCCAGTTGCTGCAGGCGCTCGGACGCCGGGTGGAGCGCAGCGCCGGCAAAGGCAAGCCTGCGACGCGGAAAAGCGGCGGCAGCGCGAACCTGACCGAGATCTTCCACCGCGAACGCCTCGCCCGCGCCCAGCGCGCCCGCCTGCTCGGCCAGTTGCTGGTGCCCTGCGAGCCGGGCTACCGCATCGCGCTGCGACGCGCACCGGATGTCGCGACGGCCTGTCTGGAGGCCTACGGTCCCTCGCCTGAGCAGCCCTTCGCGCTGTCGCTACGCGAACTGCTGGGGGTGATCGGCGCGCACGAATGGCGCCAGAAGGGGCTTGAAGTCGCCGCGCTCGGCGCACGCATCCATCCGCACTACGGGGTGTTCGCGCCCATCCGCAGCGAATACCTGGACCTGCTGATGCAGGCACCGCTGCCGGCCGTCCCCACCCGGCTCGCCTTCGACCTGGGCACCGGCACCGGCGTGCTGGCCGCGCTGCTGGCGCGCCGCGGGGTGGAGGGCATCGTCGCTACCGACAACTCGCCGCGCGCGCTGGCCTGCGCGCAGGACAACCTGCAGCGCCTGGGACTGGACGGGCGGGTGCGGCTGGAGGCCGCCGACCTCTACCCCGCCGGCCAGGCCGAGCTGGTGGTGTGCAACCCGCCCTGGCTCCCCGGACGCGCCAGTTCCGCACTGGATGCGGCCATCTACGACCCCGACAGCCGCATGCTGCGCGGCTTTCTCGATGGTCTGGCGGCACACCTCACGCCTGGCGGCGAGGGTTGGCTGATCCTTTCCGACCTCGCCGAGCACCTCGGCCTGCGCAGTCGCCAGCAGCTGGAGGACTGGATCGCCGCAGCCGGCCTGCGGGTGATCGGGCGGCTGGAGGTCGCCCCGCGCCACCCCCGGGCCGCAGACGCATCTGATCCGCTCCACGCCGCGCGCGCTGCCGAGCGCACCGCGCTCTGGCGGCTCGCCCCGCGCTAGCGGTCGACCGCCTCCCCCGCCTGGGTGTCGCGCGTCTTGCCGATCTCGTCCATCTTCGCCTTCAGGCTGAGCCGGTCGAGGCCCGCCAGCGGAAGGTTCACGAAGATGCCGATGCGGTTGCGCAGCATGCGGTAGGTGTCGGCGAAGGCCAGGTGGCGCTCGCTCTCGCTGCCTTCCACCGCCGCCGGGTCGGGCACGCCCCAGTGCGCGGTCATCGGCTGGCCGGGCCACACCGGGCAGACCTCGCCCGCGGCGTTGTCGCAGACCGTGATGACGAAGTCCATGCGCGGCGCGTCCGCCGCGGCGAACTCCTCCCAGCTCTTGGAGCGCAGCTCGTCGAGCGGATGGTTGAGCTTGCCGAGCAGTTCCAGCGCGCGCGGATGCACCGCCCCCTTGGGCTGGCTGCCCGCCGACCAGGCACGGAAGCGGCCCATGCTCTCGCGGTTGAGGATGGCCTCGGCAAGGATGGAGCGCGCCGAGTTGCCGGTGCACAGGAACAGGACGTTAAAGAGGCGTTCGGTGGCCATGAGGAAGCTCTCCGGAATGGATGGACGAATGCGGGTACGCGAAATTCAACTTTTCAACAACACTTGAACAATTACGCAAAAGCAAAGGGCGCCAATGCGCCCTTTGCGCTCAGCCGAAGCGGCCGGTGATGTAGTCCTCGGTCCGCGTATCGGTCGGGCTGGTGAAGATCTTGGTGGTCTCGTCCACCTCCACCAGGTTGCCCAGGTGGAAGAAGGCGGTGCGCTTGGAGACGCGCGCGGCCTGCTGCATGTTGTGGGTGACGATGACGATGGTGTAGCTCTCGGCAAGCTCGGTGATCAGCTGCTCGACCTTGGCCGTGGCGATGGGGTCCAGCGCGGAGCACGGTTCGTCCATCAGGATCACCTCCGGGCTCACCGCGATCGCGCGCGCGATGCACAGGCGCTGCTGCTGGCCGCCCGACAGGCCGGTGCCCGGCTGGTCCAGGCGGTCCTTCACCTCGTCCCACAGGCCGGCGCGATGCAGGCTGCGTTCGACGATCTCGTCGAGTTCCGCGCGGCCACTGGCCAGGCCGTGCAGCCGCGGGCCGTAGGCGATGTTCTCGTAGATCGACTTGGGGAAGGGGTTGGGCTTCTGGAACACCATGCCGACGCGCGCGCGCAGCAGCACCACGTCGAGCGAGCGGTCGTAGATGTCCTCGCCGTCGAGCTCGATGCGCCCGGTCACCCGGCATCCGTCGATGGTGTCGTTCATGCGGTTCAGGCAGCGCAGGAAGGTGGACTTGCCGCAACCCGAAGGGCCGATGAAGGCGAGCACCTCGTTGGCGTAGATGTCGAGGTTCACACCGTGCAGGGCTTCCGACTCGCCATAGAACACCCGCACGTCGCGGGCGGTCATCTTGAGCGCGGTCCGGTCCGCGCCCGCGAGTTTCTCGGCATTGGCCAGCGTTGCACGCATGACGGTATCTTCCATTTTCATACTCACCACCTTTTCTCGAATCGTTTGCGCAGCCAGATGGCTAGCGCGTTCAGGCTGAGCATCAGGGCCAGCAGCACGATGATGGCGGCAGAGGTACGGGCTTCGAAAAAGTTGCGCAGCTCGTTACCCTGCCACAGATAGATCTGCACCGGTAGCGCGGTGGACTGGTCCAGCGGCGTCGCCGGCACCGAAGCCACGAAGGCGCTCATGCCGATCAGCAGCAGCGGCGCGGTTTCGCCGATGGCCTGGGCCACGCCGATGATCGCCCCGGTGAGGATGCCCGGCAGAGCCAGCGGCAGCACGTGGTGCAGGATCATCTGCACCTTGGAGGCGCCGATGCCCAGCGCCGCCTGGCGGATGGACGGCGGGATGGCCTGCAGCGTGGAGCGGGTGGCGATGATCACCGTGGGCAAGGTCATCAGCGAGAGCACCAGACCGCCCACGACGGGGGCGGACAGCGGCATCTTGAACCAGTTGATGAACACCGCCGCGCCCAGCAGGCCGAAGATGATCGACGGCACCGCCGCCAGGTTGTTGATGTTCACCTCGATCAGGTCGGTGAAGCGGTTGCGCGGGGCGAACTCTTCCAGGTAGATCGCGCTCGCCACCCCGACCGGCACCGCCAGCAGGATGACGATGGCCATCATGTACACCGAACCGACGAAGGCGCCCGCCAGGCCGGCCGAAGCCAGCGAGCTGCGCGAATCGGGGTTGCCGAACAAGGCGGTGCTGAACTTCATCTGGATGATGCCGCGCTCGTGCAGGTCGTCGGCCCAGGCGCGCACGTCTGCGGACAGCTGTTGCTGGCTGTCGGGCAGGCTGCGGTCGATGTTGCCCTTGAGCCACACGTCCACGTTGGCATCGGCCAGCAGGTCGAGCTTGAGTCGCTGGCCGATGAGGCCGGGGTCGGCCACCACCATGTCGCGCAGCGCGAAGCGCTCCCCGCTGGTGACCAGCTGGCGCAGGCGGGCGCGGGTGCGCGCATCCTCGACCTCGGGCAGGTGGGTGGCCAGGGCGTTCTCGATGATGCGGTTCCAGTTCACCATGGTGAGCTGGGTCTGCCAGGCCATCTCGCGCTCGCGCAACTGGGCGGGCGTCTCGCCCGGCAGGGGCTCGGGGCGCGGATCGACCTTGATCACCTCGGGGTCGAAATACACCTCGGTGACCACGGTCGCCTGCCAGAAGGCGGGAAGGCCCTTGCCGAGAATGCTGATGAACAGCAGCGCCACCATGCCCAGGCCGAAGAGCACCGCCGCCATCCCGGCCGCGCGGAAGCGCCGCTCGGCGCCGTGGCGGCGGGCCAGCGAGCTTTCGACGCGCTTGCGCTGGGCATACGGTTCCTGCCGGCCGGCAACGGACTTGTCGTTTTCCATAGCTTTGCTTTCCACGGCTTACTCGTACTGTTCGCGGTACTTGCGCACGATGTAGAGCGCAACGACGTTCAGCGACAGGGTGATCACGAACAGCGTCAGACCCAGCGCAAAGGCCACCAGCGACTGCGGACTGGCGAAGTCGGTATCGCCGGTGAGCTGGTTCACGATGGTCACGGTGACGGTCGACACCGCCTCGAACGGGTTGGCGTGCAGCACCGGGCTGTTGCCCGCGGCCAGCACCACGATCATGGTCTCGCCGATGGCCCGGCTCGCCGCCAGCAGGAAGGCGCCGACGATGCCAGGCAGCGCCGCCGGCAGCACCACCTTGCGGATGGTCTCCGACTTGGTCGCCCCCAGGCCGAGCGAGCCGTCGCGCATCGTCTTGGGCACCTGGGTGATGATGTCGTCGGACAGCGAGGACACGAAGGGGATGATCATGATCCCCATCACCACGCCGGCGGTCAGCGCGCTGGTGGCGCGGATGTCGATGCCGACCGCCTGCCCCGCGCCGAAGAAGAAGGGACCGACGACCACCAGGGCGAAGAAGCCATACACGATGGTCGGCACGCCGGCCAGCACCTCGATCACCGGCTTGGCCACCGCGCGCAGCCAGGCAGGCGCGTACTCGGCCATGTACACCGCGGTCATCAGGCCCGCCGGCACGGCCACCAGCAGCGCGATGAAGCTGACCATCAGCGTGCCCCACAGCAACGGCAGCAGGCCGAAGTCGCCCTGGCCACCGGTGCCGGTGGTGGAGAAGCGCGGATTCCACACGGTGCCGAAGAAGAAGTCCGCCGGATTGACGAAGCGGAAGAAATGCAGGGCCTCGCCGACCATGGACAGCACGATGCCCACGGTGGTCAGGATGGCGATGGTCGAGCACACCACCAGCAGCACGCGGAACACCGTCTCGACCTGATTACGCGCGCGCAGCTTCGGGCTGATGCGGCGCAGGGTGTATACCAGGCCAGCAAGGCCCAGCGCCGCCATCGAGGCAATCATCGCCAGACGACCGGTATCCTGCAGGCTGCGCATGCGCTCGGCGGCGGCCAGTTCATAGGCTTCCGGCTCGCCGGCGACCCCGAAGCCCGAGGCGATCTGCTGGATGCGACGCATCAGCACGTCGAGCTCTGCGCCCTGCAGCCCGGCCAGATGGGCCGGCAGCTGATCGAGCACCGCCGAACGGATGATGCTCGGCTCGAACAGGCTCCAGAGCAGGAATACCGCCAACGCCGGCAGACCGCACCACAAGGCCACCAGCAGTCCGTAGTAGCCCGGCCGCGAATGCATGCGCACCTGGCTTGCGCCTGCCACCGACCGGCTGCGCGACAGGCCGAACTGATAGGCCATCGCCATCAGCATCAGCAGCACGCAGATCAGTACCCAGTTATTCATTTCGACTCCGCTGTGGGCATTCGGCAATCACCCCGAACCGCATCGGGGGCGAGTTCGGGGCGATTGTTGCAGCTTGCTGCGCGAGCGGCCGGCGCAGCCGGCCACCCGCGCGACCAGCGCTTACTTGACGGTCTTGCCGCTGCGCACGTTGGCGAGGATCTTTGCACGCTCGTCGTCGGACAGCGGGATCAGGCCGGCCGCCTCAAGCGGGCTGCCGAAACCGGACACCGCATCGCTCAGGAAGTACTCGGCGTACTCCTTGAGGCCCGGGATCACGCCGACGTGCTCACCCTTGATGTAGAAGAACAGCGGACGGGAGACCGGATACTCGCCGGAGCCGATGGTCTTGAGGCTGGGCGTCACGCCATTGACGGTCGCCACCTTGAGGCGGTCGCGGTTCTGGTCGTAGAAGCTCAGGCCGAACACGCCGACCGCATCGCCCTGGGCCTGCAGGCGGGCCAGCGTCTCGGTGTAGTCACCGGCGATCTCGATCACGCGGCCATCCTGGCGCAGGTTGTTGCACGCCTTCTTCTTGGCGTCCTTGTCCATCGCCTTGACCTCGGCAAAGGTCTCGCAGCCGGCGTGGGTGACCTTCTCCTCGAACACCTCACGGGTACCGTGGTTGGAAGCCGGGATCACCAGCACGATCTCCTGGTCCGGCAGCGACTTGTCGATCTGCGACCAGCGGGTGTAGGGGTTGTTCACCATCTTGCCGTCCTGCGGCACCTGGGCGGCGGCGGCCAGGAAGACGTGCTTGGGCTGGAGCGCGAAGCTGCCCTTGTCGGCACGCGAGGCGAACACGATGCCGTCGTAGCCGATCTGCACTTCGATGATCTTGTTCACGCCGGCCTTGGCGCAGGCCTCGACTTCGGAGGACTTGATCGCGCGGGAGGCGTTGGCGATGTCGATGGTGTTGGCGCCGACGCCCTGGCAGAACTGGCGCAGGCCGCCGGACGAACCGCCGGAGCCGACCACCGGGGTCTTGAACTGCGGGAAGGCGTTACCGAACTCCTCGGCGACGATGCTGGCAAACGGCAGCACGGTCGACGAACCGGCGATCTGCAGGTTGTCGCGCGCCATGGCCGGGGCGGCAAAGGAGGCGCTGAGGGCAACAACGGCGGTCGCGATGAAGCTCTTCTTGAACATGTACGGATTCTCCAGTCTCGTGAATTCAGCTTTCCCGGTTTCGGGTGAGCTCCCGCCGTGACGGGAACGAAACGGATTATCCGCAGCGATGATGACAGTTCTGTTAAACGTCACGAAACATGTCACGACGCCCTGTCACAATCCCCTGCCCTGAACGCCCCGGGGCGCCGCCACTGCGGCGCATCCACGGGCTGAGGAACTACTCCACCGACTCGCGCACCGCGCCGGCGATCGCATTCGCCAGGCGCTCGACCTGCTCGCCGTCACGGCCCTCCACCATCACGCGCAGCAGCGGCTCGGTACCCGAAGGGCGCAGCAGCACCCGGCCACCATCGCCCAGTTCGGCCTCCGCAGCCTGGCGCGCGGCGGCGATGCCGCGATCGGCCTGCCAGTCGAAGCCGGCCGGCAGGCGCACGTTGATCAGCCGCTGGGGGTAGAACACCAGGTCCGCGCAGGCTTCGGCCAGCGTGCAGCCCCGCTGGCGAAGGGCGGCCAGCACCTGCAGCGCGGAGACGATGCCGTCGCCGGTGGTGTGGCGGTCCAGGCAGATGATGTGGCCGGAGTTCTCGCCGCCCAGCTTCCAGCCGCGCTCGTGCAGTTGCTCCAGCACGTAGCGGTCGCCCACCTTGGCGCGCGCGAAGGGCACGCCGAGCCGGCCCACCGCATGTTCGAAGCCCAGGTTGCTCATCAGCGTGCCGACCACGCCGTCCAGCCGGCCTTCCGCGTGGCGCGCGCCGGCGATCACGTAGATCAGCTTGTCACCGTCGTAGATCTCGCCATTGCGGTCCACCATGATCAGGCGGTCGCCGTCGCCGTCCAGCGCGATCCCCAGGTCGGCGTTCTCCGCCAGCACGGTCTTGCGCAGGTTCTCCGGACGCGTGGCGCCGACGCCGTCGTTGATGTTCAGCCCGTTGGGTTCCACGCCTACCGGCAGCACCTCGGCGCCCAGCTCGTGAAACACCGCCGGCGCGATGTGATAGGCCGCGCCGTGCGCGCAGTCCAGCGCGATGCGCAGGCCGCGCAGGTCCAGCTCGTTGGGGAAGGTGCTCTTGCAGAACTCGATATAGCGCCCGGCCGCGTCGTCGATGCGACGGGCCTTGCCCAGGCGCGCCGAATCCGCGCAACCCATGGGCTGCTCCAGGCGCGCCTCGATCTCCGCTTCGACCGCGTCCGGCAGCTTGGCGCCGCCGGCCGAGAAGAACTTGATGCCGTTGTCG
Source organism: Thauera sedimentorum (assembly GCF_014489115.1). NCBI lineage: Bacteria > Pseudomonadati > Pseudomonadota > Betaproteobacteria > Rhodocyclales > Zoogloeaceae > Thauera > Thauera sedimentorum. The sequence continues at coordinate 2,044,881 of NZ_JACTAH010000001.1, forward strand.
AAATACGGGTTGTGCGAGGCGGAGATCACCACCCCGGCCTGCAGGCGCAGCGCGCGGGTGAGATAGGCCACCGCCGGCGTGGGCACCGGGCCGGCCAGCATGACGTCGACGCCGGCCGCGGCGAAGCCTGCCTCGAGCGCGGCTTCCAGCATGTAGCCGGAGATGCGTGTGTCCTTGCCGATCAGCACCGCCGGATGCTCACCGTGGGGCAGATGCTCGCGCGCCACCAGGGTGACGCCGGCCGCATAGCCCAGGCGCATGACGAAATCGGGCGTGATCGGCGTCTCCCCTACCCGGCCGCGCACCCCGTCGGTGCCGAAATACTTGCGTCCCATCCTGACTCCAGTGCGAATCGCTGCAAAGCCGGAATTATGGCAGCAAGCTGGGGCGGCATGGCGCCGCCCCTCGACATCTGACGTGTGGTGGCGGCCTTGGCCGTAATACGGCCTGTGGACGAACAGCCACCGCATCGCGGCCAAGGCCGCTCCTACCGGGGAGCGGTGCAGGTTCAGGCGGCCAATTGCACCGCTTCCAGCACCTTGAGCGCATCCACGGTATCGGCCACGTCGTGCACCCGCACGATGCGCGCGCCCTTCTGCACCGCAAGCAGTGCCGCGGCCACACTAGCCCCAAGCCGCTGGTCCACCGGCCTGCCGGTGATGGCACCGAGCATGGACTTGCGCGACACCCCGGCCAGCACCGGCAGGCCGGCGGACCCGAGCCGGTCCATGTGGGCGAACAGCGTGAGATTGTGAGCCAGGGTCTTGCCGAAACCGAAGCCGGGATCGAGCACGATGCGCTCGCGGGCCACGCCGGCGGCGCACAGGATCGCCACCCGTTCGTCGAGGAATGCGGCCACCTCGCCCACCACGTCACGGTACTGCGGATCGGCCTGCATGGTGCGCGGTTCGCCCTGCATGTGCATCACGCACAGCGCGGTATCGCCATCGCGCACCGCCTCCACCGCACCGGGGGCGCGGAAGCCATTGACGTCGTTGATGAGGTCCGCGCCCGCCTCCAGGGCGGCACGCATCACCGCGGGCTTCAAGGTATCGACCGAGATCGGCACGCGCCAATCGGCCAGCGCGCGCACCACCGGCACGATGCGGGCGATCTCCACCGCCTCGGGCACCGGGTCCGAGCCCGGACGGGTGGACTCCGCGCCCAGGTCCAGAATGTCGGCGCCCGCCTCGAGCGCCGCTTCCGCGCGTGCCAGCGCGGCGGCCAGGTCGCTGCCCACCCCGTCGCCGGAGAACGAATCCGGGGTGAGATTGACGATGGCCATCACCCGCGGGCGGGACAGGTCCAGCTGGAAACGGCCGCAGCGCAGCAGGCTCATCTTGGCTCCTTGGAATGCAAACGGGCCGGCAAAGGCCGGCCCGCGGGTCGATGCAGTGAGATCGGGATCAGGCAGCCGGCGCCGGAGCGTTGGGCTGCTGGCCGGTGCCGTCGTCGGAGGACGGCTTGACCGGCACCGAAGCCGGCTTGGGCGGACGCGGCGGCTTGCCCTCCATGATGTCGTTCACCTGGTCGGCGTCCAGCGTTTCCCACTCGAGCAGCGCGTGGGCCATGGTCTCGACCTTGTCGCTGTGCGTCTCGATCAGGTTGCGCGCCAGGCTGTACTGCTGGTCGATGATGCGACGGATCTCCGCATCGACCTTCTGCATGGTGCTCTCGGACACGTTGCGGTGGGTGGTGACCTGGCGGCCGAGGAAGATCTCGCCTTCCTCCTCGCCATACACCATGGGGCCGAGCGTGTCGGACATGCCCCACTGGGTGACCATGCGACGCGCCAGATCGGTGGCACGCTGGAAGTCGTTGGAGGCGCCGGTGGTCATCTGCTTCATGAAGATCTCTTCGGCGATCCGCCCGCCGAACAGCACCGCGATCATCTGCAGCAGGCGGTCGCGGTCCTGGCTGTAGCGGTCCTCGGCCGGCAGCTGCATGGTCACGCCCAGCGCGCGGCCGCGCGGGATGATGGTGACCTTGTGCACCGGATCGGTCTTGTCGAGCAGCTTGGCGACCACCGCATGGCCGGACTCGTGGTAGGCGGTGTTGCGGCGCTCTTCCTCCGGCATGACCACTGAGCGGCGCTCGGCGCCCATCATGATCTTGTCCTTGGCACGCTCGAAGTCGTCCATGTCCACCAGACGCTTGTTGGCGCGGGCGGCGAACAGCGCGGCCTCATTGACCAGGTTGGCCAGGTCGGCACCGGCAAAGCCGGGCGTGCCGCGCGCCAGCACATGCGGATCGACGTCCGGGGCGATCGGCACCTTGCGCATGTGAACCTTGAGGATCTGCTCGCGGCCGCGGATGTCCGGCAGCGGCACCACCACCTGGCGGTCGAAGCGGCCCGGGCGCAGCAGCGCCGGGTCGAGCACGTCGGGGCGGTTGGTGGCGGCGATGACGATCACGCCGGCGGCGCCCTCGAAGCCGTCCATTTCCACCAGCAGCTGGTTCAGGGTCTGCTCGCGCTCGTCGTTGCCGCCGCCCAGGCCGGCGCCACGCTGGCGGCCGACCGCGTCGATCTCGTCGATGAAGATGATGCACGGCGCGTGCTTCTTGGCCTGCTCGAACATGTCGCGCACGCGCGCCGCGCCGACGCCGACGAACATCTCGACGAAATCCGAACCGGAGATCGAGAAGAACGGCACCTTGGCCTCGCCGGCGATCGCCTTGGCGAGCAGGGTCTTGCCGGTACCGGGCGAGCCGACCATCAGCACGCCCTTCGGGATGCGCCCGCCGAGCTTCTGGAACTTGGACGGGTCACGCAGGAACTCGACCAGCTCGGACACTTCTTCCTTGGCCTCGTCGCAACCGGCGACGTCGGCGAAGGTGATCGAGTTGGCGGACTCGTCCAGCATGCGCGCCTTGCTCTTGCCGAAGGAGAACGCCCCGCCCTTGCCGCCGCCCTGCATCTGGCGCATGAAGAAGATCCACACGCCGATCAGCAGCAGCATCGGGAACCAGGAGATGAAGATGCTGGCTAGGAAGCCCTGTTCCTCTTCGGGCTTGGAGGCATTGACCGTGACGCCGTAGCGCATCAGGTCCGACACCATCCAGATATCCTGCACACCCGGGGTATATACCGTGATCGAGCGGCCATCCTGGGTCGACGCACGCAGCGTGCGGCCGTCCACAGTGACCTTGGAGACCCGGCCAGCCTTGGCCTCCTCCATGAATTGCGAGTACTCCATGGTGTTCGGAGACACCTGGCGCTCGTTGAACTGGTTGAAGACCGTCATCAGCACGACGCCGATCACCATCCAGATGGCAAGATTCTTGAAGAGATTGTTCAACGTATTTCCTCGAAAGCCCGACTGGGGCCAGCGCAAGATTGACCCATTCTAGTGGCGAACGTTCCCGCCGGCAAACCAATCGGGACGATCAACAATAACAATTACAGAACGGCGGAAAGCGGCTACTTGCGCCCGGTTCCGAGCAGGTACACCTCGGCGCTGCGATCGCGCGAGGCCTTCGGCTTGCGCACCTGCACGCTGCGGAACACCTCCTGCATCTGCCGGCGCAGCTCGTCGAAGCCCTCGCCCTGGAATACCTTCACCACGATATTGCCGCCCGGCTTCAGATGCCGCGCGGCAAAATCCAGTGCCAGTTCGCACAGATGGATGGAGCGCGCCTGGTCCACCGTGGGCACGCCAGACATGTTGGGGGCCATGTCCGACATTACAAGGTCCACCGCCGCACCCTGCAGGCTGGCCTCGAACTGTTCTGCCACCGCATCGTCGGTGAAATCGCCCTGCAGGAACTCGACCCCGGGGATAGGTTCGACCGGCAGCAGGTCGAGCGCGAACACCCGCCCCTTGGCCCCGATGCGCTGCACCGCGACCTGGCTCCACGAGCCCGGCGCAGCGCCCAGGTCCACCACCACCGCGCCGGGGCGCAGCAGGCGGTCACGGTCGTCGATCTCGGCGAGCTTGAACGCCGCCCGCGAGCGATAGCCGCGCGCCTTTGCCTGTTGCACGAAGGTGTCGTTCACATGTTCCTGCATCCAGGCCTTGCTGGTCTTGGTTCGCTTCATCGCAATAGATCGGAGTAGAATCCGCAACAATCGAAGCCCCCGGCCGACTGGCGGGGGCTTCGCCACTAATCGGTGCGGAACCCCGCGGGTTCCGCGCAATTCACCGGCACCGCCGGCGAGCAGAATCGAGAATACAGATGAGCGAACTCACCCCCGCGCAACGCCGCGACCTGCGCGCCCGCGCCCACCACCTGAGCCCGGTCGCCAGCGTTGCGTCCAACGGCCTGAGCCCGGCCGTACTGGCCGAGATCGAGCGCGCGCTGCAGGCCCATGAACTGATCAAGGTCCGCGTCTACGGCACCGAGCGCGACGAACGCGACGCGCTGATGAAAGAGCTGTGCACCGCGCTCGGCGCAGCACCGGTCCAGCACATCGGCAACATCCTGATCGTGTGGCGCGAGCGCCGCGAGGAAGAACGTGCTGCCGCCGCGCCGGCCGCCAAGACCGGCCGCGCCGCGCGCCCGTCGACCGCGAAGTCCGCCGCAGGGTTCGCAGCCGCCGCGCGCCGCGCCGCGCTGACCCAGGCCGCGCAGGCCAAGAACCGCAAGACCCGCGGCGCCCCCGGCGGTCGCTACAAACCGGCCGCGCCGTCGACCCGCAAGAAGTAAGGCGCTCAGCGCAGCACCCGGCGCGGCGCGACCAGCAGCACCAGTCCGGCCACGCTCTGCACCAGGTAGAGCACGCTGGACACGCCATGCCAGGTGGCGAAGCGGTCGCGCAGCGCGCTGTCCATCACCTCGCGCGGCCAGGCTTCCGCCTTGAGCTGCGCCATCAATGGCTGTATCCCGAACAGGATCGCCAGGCTCGCCGCCAGCATCAGCACGACCAGCCAGAACACCCAGCCACGAAACGCCGCCCAGCCCTGCCGCAGCGCCAGAAACAGCAGCAGGTAGCCGGCGCAGGCCACGCCGATCCAGCCCACGCTGGCGAACAGGCGGCCGGCTACATTGCCGGCCAGTACGCGGTCGCCGATCATGGCGAACAGCGTCGGCGCCACCAGGTAACCCACCACCCACAGCGCGCCCACCCACAGCGTGAGCGCAAGCAAGAAGGCGTAGTCCGCCAGACGGCGCATGCCGGTCCTGCCCGCCTCAGACGTAGCGGACGTCCACGATCTCGTACTCGCGCACGCCCCCCGGGGCCTGCACCTCGGCGATGTCGCCGGCGTACTTGCCGATCAGCGCACGGGCGATCGGCGAGCTGATGGAGATCTTGCCCAGCTTGATGTCGGCCTCGTCGTCGCCGACGATCTGATAGGTCACGGTCTGGCCGGAATCCATGTCCTCCAGTTCGACGGTGGCGCCGAACACGCAGCGGCCGTCGGCATCGAGCAGCGCGGGATCGATGATCTGCGCGCTGGCCAGCTTGCCTTCGAGCTCCATGATGCGGCCCTCGATGAAGCCCTGGCGGTCCTTGGCGGCTTCGTACTCGGCGTTCTCGGACAGGTCGCCGTGCGAGCGCGCCTCGGCGATCGCGGCGATCACGTTGGGGCGCTCCACGGTCTTCATGCGGTGCAGTTCGGCGCGCAGCATCTCGGCGCCGGCGACGGTGAGTGGCGTCTTGTTCATCAGGCTTGCTTCAGTTCGGCGTGCAGCGACTGCACGGAATACACTTCCAGGCCGGCCAGGTGGCGCATGCCCATGCAGGCCGCGCGCGCGCCCTCGATGGTGGTGTACACCGTGACCTTGGCGGCGAGCGCGCTGGTGCGGATGGAGCGCGAGTCGGTGATCGCCTGACGCTTTTCCTCCACCGTGTTGATCACCAGGCAGATCTCCTCGTTCTTGATCATGTCCACGATGTGCGGGCGTCCCTCGGTGACCTTGTTCACCACCGCGACCGGAATGCCGGCCGCCTCGATCGCGCCGGCGGTGCCGCGGGTGGCGACCAGGCGGAAGCCGAGGTCATGCAGCTCGCGCGCCACCTCGACCGCAGCCGGGCGGTCGGTGGGCTTGACGCTGATGAACACCAGGCCGGTTTCCGGCAGGCGCACGCTGGCGGCAATCTGGCTCTTGACGAAGGCTTCGGCAAAGCTGCGGCCCACGCCCATGACCTCGCCGGTGGACTTCATCTCGGGCCCGAGGATGGTGTCCACGCCCGGGAACTTCACGAACGGGAACACTGCTTCCTTGACCGAGTAGTACGGCGGCACGATTTCGCCGGTAACGCCCTGGCTGGCCAGGCTCTGGCCGGCCATGCAGCGCGCGGCGACCTTGGCCAGCGGCAGCGAGCAGGCCTTGGAAACGAAGGGCACGGTGCGCGAAGCACGCGGGTTCACTTCCAGCACGTACACCACGGCGTTGTCGCCCTCGCCCTGGATGGCGAACTGCACGTTCATCAGGCCGCACACGTTGAGCGCACGGGCCATCGCTTCGGTCTGGCGGCGCAGTTCGTCCTGCAGCGCGGCCGACAGGGTGTAGGGCGGCAGCGAGCAGGCGGAGTCGCCCGAGTGCACGCCAGCCTGTTCGATGTGCTCCATGATGCCGCCGATGATGACCTGCTGGCCGTCGGACAGCGCATCGACGTCAACCTCGGTGGCGTCGTTGAGGAAGCGGTCGAGCAGCACCGGCGATTCATTGGACACCTTGACCGCTTCGCGCATGTAGCGCTCGAGGTCCTTCTGCTCGTGCACGATCTCCATCGCGCGGCCGCCCAGCACGTAGCTTGGCCGCACCACCAGCGGGTAGCCGATCTCGGCAGCCAGGCGCACCGCCTCTTCCGGGGTGCGCGCGGTGCGGTTGGGCGGCTGCTTGAGGCCGAGGTCGGTGAGCAGCTTCTGGAAGCGCTCGCGGTCTTCGGCGGCGTCGATCATGTCCGGGCTGGTGCCGATGATGGGCACGCCGTTCTCTTCCAGGGCACGGGCGCGCTTGAGCGGGGTCTGCCCGCCGAACTGCACGATCACGCCGACCGGCTTCTCGATGTGCACGATCTCGAGGATGTCCTCCAGGGTGATCGGCTCGAAGTACAGGCGGTCGGAGGTGTCGTAGTCGGTGGACACGGTTTCCGGGTTGCAGTTGACCATGATGGTCTCGTACCCGTCCTCGCGCAGCGCCAGCGCCGCGTGCACGCAGCAGTAGTCGAACTCGATGCCCTGGCCGATGCGGTTCGGACCGCCGCCCAGCACCATGATCTTCTTCTTGTCGGTCGGGTGCGCCTCGCACTCTTCCTCGTAGGAGGAATACATGTAGGCGGTGGAGGTGGCGAACTCGGCCGCACAGGTATCAACCCGCTTGAACACCGGGCGCACGCCCAGGGTGTGGCGATGCAGGCGCACCGCGGTTTCGTCGGTGCCGAGCAGCTTGGCCAGACGGCGGTCGGAGAAACCCTTCTGCTTGAGCGCGCGCAGTTCGGCCGCCTGGATGGCCTTCAGCGAACGGCCGGTGAGCGCCTTCTCGGTGAGGACGATGTCCTCGATCTGGGCGAGGAACCAGGGGTCGATCTTGGTCAGGGCGAACACCTGCTCCTGGGTATAGCCCTCGCGGAAGGCCTGGCCGACGTACCAGATGCGCTGCGCACCCGGGTTGACAAGCTCGTGCTCCAGGTCCTCTCGATCGGTCTCGACCTCGTCCAGACCGTAGGCCCCCACTTCCAGGCCGCGCAGGGCCTTCTGGAAGGATTCCTGGAACGTGCGGCCCATGGCCATCACCTCGCCCACCGACTTCATCTGGGTGGTCAGGCGGTCGTTGGCCTGCGGGAACTTCTCGAAGGCGAAGCGCGGGATCTTGGTGACGACGTAGTCGATCGAGGGCTCGAAGGACGCCGGGGTGGCGCCGCCGGTGATGTCGTTCTTCAGCTCGTCCAGCGTATAGCCCACCGCCAGCTTGGCCGCGACCTTGGCGATCGGGAAGCCGGTGGCCTTGGAGGCCAGCGCCGAGGAACGCGACACGCGCGGGTTCATCTCGATGACGATCATGCGACCGTCCTTCGGATTGATGGCGAACTGCACGTTGGAGCCGCCGGTATCCACGCCGATCTCGCGCAGCACCGCGATCGAGGCGTTGCGCAGGATCTGGTATTCCTTGTCGGTGAGCGTCTGCGACGGGGCGACGGTGATCGAGTCGCCGGTGTGCACGCCCATCGGATCGAGGTTCTCGATCGAGCACACGATGATGCAGTTGTCGGCGCGGTCGCGCACGACTTCCATCTCGTATTCCTTCCAGCCGAGCAGCGATTCCTCGATCAGCAGCTCGTTGGTCGGGCTGGCCTCGAGACCGCGCTTGCAGATCTCATGGAACTCTTCCATGTTGTAGGCGATGCCGCCGCCGGTGCCGCCCAGCGTGAAGCTCGGGCGGATGATCACCGGGAAGCCGATGCCGCCCTGCACCTGCAGCGCCTCTTCCATGCTGTGGGCGATGCCCGAACGCGCCGAGCCGAGGCCGATCTTGGTCATCGCATCCTTGAACTTGAGGCGGTCCTCGGCCTTGTCGATGGCCTCTTCGGAGGCGCCGATCAGTTCCACGCCGTACTTCGCCAGCACACCGTTGCGGCCCAGGTCGAGCGCGCAGTTGAGCGCGGTCTGGCCGCCCATGGTCGGCAGGATGGCGTCCGGACGTTCCTTCTCGATGATGCGCTCGACCACCTGCCAGGTGATGGGCTCGATGTAGGTCACGTCCGCGGTGCCCGGGTCGGTCATGATGGTGGCCGGGTTGGAGTTCACCAGGATGACCTTGTAGCCTTCCTCGCGCAGCGCCTTGCAGGCCTGGGCACCTGAGTAGTCGAACTCGCAGGCCTGGCCGATGATGATCGGGCCGGCGCCGATGATCAGGATGGACTGGATGTCTGTACGCTTGGGCATTGCCGTAGTCTCAAATCGGTGACGGCGGGCCGTGGCCCGCCGGGGTGCAGTCTTACTTGGCCGCTTCGATCAGTTGCACGAAGCGGTCGAAGAGATAGGACACGTCGTGCGGGCCGGGGCTGGCTTCCGGGTGTCCCTGGAAGGAGAAGGCCGGCACGTCGGTGCGGGCGATGCCCTGGTTGGAGCCGTCGAACAGCGACACGTGGGTGATCCGCAGGTTGTCCGGCATGCTGGCCGGGTCGACCGCGAAGCCGTGGTTCTGGCTGGTGATCAGCACCTGGCCGGTATCCATGTCCTTGACCGGGTGGTTCGCGCCGTGGTGGCCGAACTTCATCTTCATGGTCTTCGCACCCGAGGCCAGCGCGAGCAGCTGGTGGCCGAGGCAGATGCCGAAGGTCGGCACGCGGGCGTCGAGGATCTCGCGGATCGCGGCGATGGCGTAGTCGCAGGGCTCCGGGTCGCCGGGGCCGTTGGAGAGGAACACGCCGTCGGGCTTGAGCGCCAGCACGTCCTTGGCCGGAGTCTGCGCCGGCACCACGGTCAGGCGGCAGCCGCGGCTGGCGAGCATGCGCAGGATGTTGCGCTTGACGCCGAAATCGTAGGCCACCACATGATGACGGCCGTCGGCCTGCGGCACATAGCCTTCGCCCAGCACCCACTCGCCCTCTTTCCAGGGGAAGGCCGCCGGCGCGCTCACCACCTTGGCCAGGTCCATGCCGGCCAGCCCGGGGAAGGCGCGCGCCTGGGCCACGGCCGCCTCGGCGTCGAGCACCTCGCCTACCGCGCCGGTGACGATGCAGCCGGCCTGCGCACCCTTCTCGCGCAGCACGCGGGTCAGGCGGCGGGTGTCGATGCCGGCGATGGCCACCACGTTCTCGGCCTTGAGATAGGCATCGAGCGTCTGGTCCATGCGGAAATTCGAGGGCAGGATGGGCAGGTCGCGGATCACCAGGCCGGCGGCGTGCACCCGGCCGGCTTCCACGTCCTCACGGTTCACACCGGTGTTGCCGATGTGCGGATAGGTCAGCGTAACGATCTGGCGGCAATAGCTGGGGTCGGTCAGGATCTCCTGATAACCCGACATGGAGGTGTTGAACACCACCTCGCCGACCGTGCTGCCTGCCGCACCGATGCCCTTGCCGTGGAAGACCGTCCCGTCGGCAAGCGCGAGAAGGGCGGGCGGGAAAGCAGTCACGAGATACTCCTGGATACAGGCGGAATTTGGGGTGGACCGAAGGCACCGGAAGCCCGGAGCACGTCTGGCCCATACGTGAAAAAACGGGACGGACCCACCGGCCAATCCCGCTTCAAATCCTTGAGATTATATTGTTTTGCCGAGCCGTAGGCAACGCGGCGAGGTGTCGAGCCAAGCCCACCGGGCGGCTGCCCCCAACGGACGGACCGGATGAACGCCCTCTCGCTCCCGCTCACCCGCCGTGCAGATGCTGGCGCAGGTTGTTCGCCAGCAGATTCATCTCGCGGATCAACGCGGAAAGGGCGTCCGCACACCCGCTGCCGTCGCCGTCGCGGGAGACTTCTTCCAGCCGCCGCGCCGCCTTCTCCGCACGCCCGGCCCCGAAGATGCCGACCGACCCCTTCATGGCGTGCGCCAGCTCGTAGAGGCGGCGCTGGTCGCACACCTCCCCGGCGCTCCGCAGCGCGGCGATGTTGGCTCCCAGGTCTCGGAAGAACAGCTGCAGCAACTGCCCAACCGCCTCTTCGTCACCCCCCAGCAAGGCCCGCGTATGCGCCAAGTTGGCCACTTCGTCGGACTGCGCCGGCGACCCGGCAGGTTCGAGCAGGGTTGCATCCGCCGCCTCGTCCAGCGATGCGACCATCTCGTCGTGCCGGCTGCACACGCGGTGTATCGCACCGAACAGCGCCGAGGGCTGTATCGGCTTGGTCACGTAGTCGTCCATGCCAGCCTCGAGGCAACGGGTGCGGTCGCCTTCCATGGCATGAGCGGTCATGGCGATGATGGGCACCGACTGCCAACGCCCGGACATCGCCCAGCTGCGCCGCGCCTCGCGTGCCCGGATGGCCTGGGTGGCCTCGATGCCCCCCATCACCGGCATCTGCACATCCATCAGCACCACGTCGAACTGGCCGTCCTCGAGGATCTCGACCGCCTCCTGGCCGTTGTTCACGACGGTCACCCGATGCCCGGCACGCTCCAGGATGCGGGAGGCCACGGTCTGATTGACCGGATTGTCCTCGACCAGCAGCACGGCCAGCGACTGCCCGAGACCGGCCTCCTGCTCAAGCACCGTCCTGCCGAGATCCGGATCGAACTGGAGGAAGCTGTGCTCGTCGACCTCGTCCTCGGCCCCGTTGCAGGCAATCCTCAGCGCCTCGACCACGTCGCCGATCCCGAAGGGCTTGGCGAGCCGGGACGTCAGGCCAAGCTCCCGGCAACGCGCGAGGTCATCGCGCATCGAGTGGCTGGCAAGCATCATGACGATGCGCTCAAGCCATGTCGTCGATTCCCGGTAACGCGCAGCCAGCGCAAATCCTCCAGGCTCGGGCATGGCGGCATCCATGAGGACGAAATCCACCGGGTCATTGCCCTGCTGCGCCGCCGCGAGCGCGTCGACAACGGCCTGTCCCTCGCTCAGCGCCTCTGCCCGCAACCCCAGGCCGCACAACTCGTCTGCCAGCTGAGCGCCGAAGGCCGGATTGACCGCACCGACCAGGATCCGCCTGCCCTGCAGGTCCTGCGCCTCGAGTCGCTGCGGCTCGGCGATCGCTTCCAGACGTGCCGTGAAACTGAAGGTGCTGCCGTAGCCCTCGCGGCTGCTGACGGTCAGCCGGCCACCCATCAGGCCGACGAGATGCCGGCAAATCGCCAGCCCCAGCCCGGTGCCGCCGTACTTGCGGGTGGTCGAGGTGTCGGCCTGGGAGAAGGCCCCGAATATGTCATCCAGCTTGTCATCCGGAATACCGATGCCGGTGTCGCGCACGGCAATGCAAAGCTCCGTCTCGGCGCCATCCCGCCGGGCGACGGTCACCGCCACCTCGATCTCCCCCGCTTCGGTGAACTTGATGGCGTTGCCCACCAGATTGAGCAGCACCTGGCGAATACGCCCCGGGTCGCCGCGCAGCACCGCCGGCACATCGTCAGCGAGATGGCAATAGAGCTCCAGGCCCTTCTGGTGCCCGCGCAGCGCCAGCGACTTGACCGTCTCGCCGACCACCGACGCCGGGGCAAAATCGATGTACTCCAGGTTGAGCTTGCCGGCCTCGATCTTGGAGAAGTCAAGCACGTCATTGATGATGGTGAGCAGCGCTTCCGCCGAGGACTTGACCGTCTGCAGGTAGTCGCGCTGCTCGGCGTCCGGGCCCGAATCGAGCAGCAGCTCGGTCATGCCGAGGATGCCGTTCATCGGCGTGCGGATCTCGTGGCTCATGTTGGCGAGAAAGTCGCCCTTTGCCCGGCTGGCCGCCTCGGCCGCCTCCTTGGCCTGCAGCAACTCGAGTTCCTTGTGCTTGGCATCGGTCACGTCACGCCACACGCCGGCCAGGCGTTGCCAGCGCCCGTCCGCGCCGCGCTCTTCGGCGCAGCCACGAACCTGGATCCACTGCCAGGCGTCCGCCCGCGTGCGCACGCGGAACTCGCATTCGAAACGGGGAAGATCGCCACGCAGGTGGCCACGCAGCAAGGCCTGCGCAGCACCGAGATCCACCGGATGAATCAGCGGCAGCCAGGCCTCCGGCCGCCGGCCGATCTCGTCCTCGGCATAGCCGAACAAGGCATACCAGTGGGCATCGACCTCGATCTCGTTCGTACTCAGGCGCCAGTCCCACAGGCCGCCGCCGGCATAGCGCAACGCAAGGTCGAGACGTGCGCGGGAGTCGGCCAGCTCGGCAAGCGCGCGATCACGCTCGTCGCATAGCGACGCAAGCAGCGCGCGCAAGGCTACCGGATCCGTGGGCAGGTCCGGCAGCTCGCTCATGGTTCAACGCAGACCCAGGACGTCCTGCATGTCGAACAGACCGGCCTTGCGCCCGGCCAGGAAGCGCGCCGCGCGCAGCGAACCGAGCGCGTAGGGCATGCGGCTGCCCGACTTGTGGGTGATCTCGATGCGCTCGCCGATGCCGGCAAACAGCACGGTGTGGTCGCCCACCACGTCGCCACCGCGGATGGTGGAGAAGCCGATGGTCTCGGCCTTGCGCTCGCCGGTAACGCCTTCGCGGCCGTAGATCGCGCATTCGTCGAGGTCGCGGCCGAGTTCGCGTGCGACCACCTCGCCCATGCGCAGCGCGGTGCCCGAGGGTGCATCGACCTTGAAGCGGTGATGCGCCTCGATCACCTCGACGTCGTAGCCGTCGTTGAGGATGCGCGCGGCGACCTCGAGCAGCTTGAACACCGCATTCACGCCGACCGCCATGTTGGGCGCGAACACCACGGGAATGTCGCGCGCCGCCTCGGCAATCACCTGCTTGCCGGCCGCATCGAGGCCGGTGGTGCCAATCACCATCGCCTTGCCGAGCTCGCGGGCCAGTGCCAGATGGGCGAGCGTGCCCTCCGGACGGGTGAAGTCGATCAGGCAGTCGCAGGCGGCGATCGCAGCACGGGCGTCGTCACCAATGGCGACTCCGCTGGCCACGCCGACCATCTCGCCGGCATCGCGGCCGACGAAGGGCGTCCCGGGGCGGTCGAAGGCCGAGGCAAGGACGGCCTCGCCGTCCTTCAGCACCGCTTCGATCAGCATCCGCCCCATCCTGCCGGACGCCCCGGCAATGGCAATACGCAATTGACTCATCAGTAATCCTTGCTGTCTGCGCGCAGGGCGCGCCACTCAGTCCTCGACCGGCGCCTCGATCTCGATCACCCGGCTGCGTTCGCCACGCTGGGCCTGCACCTCCGCCTGCGGATCGCCGGCCTGGACGTCGCCCGCCACGCGATCGAGCGCGTCGCCCTCGAAGAACACCGAGATGACCCGCTGCTCGGGCTCGCCATGCCCCTTGGTGAACAGATAGACGTAGTCCCAGCGGTCGTTGCGGAACATGTCGACCACCAGCGGCGTACCGAGCACGAAACGCACCTGTTCGCGAGTCATGCCGCGACGCAACTGCGCGACCATTTCCTGGTCCACGTAGTTGCCCTGGCGGACATCGATGCGATACGGGTTGATGCGGTCCGTGATGGTTCCGAATGAACAACCGGCCAGCAGGCCGAGCGCGGCAATCAGTGCCGTAATGTGCGGAAGGCGCATGAGTGGTGTCTTGGTTGGCACGCCGATCGGCGCATCGTTCTCAGGTCAGGGCAAAAAATATATCATAGGCGGGCTCGGCCACAGCGGTTCGCAAGCGCGGCTGCGCCGTTTCCTGCCACTCCCCGACAGGCAATCATGTCCGAAAACTCACAAAGCCTCAAAAGCATCGGTCTCAAGGCCACCTATCCGCGCCTGAAGATACTTGACCTGTTTCAGACCTCCGAGCAGCGCCATCTCACGGCCGAAGACGTCTATCGCCTGCTGATGAGCGAAGGCATGGACATCGGCCTGGCCACCGTCTATCGCGTACTGACGCAGTTCGAGCAGGCCGGCCTGCTCGAGCGGCACTACTTCGAGTCGGGCAAGGCGGTCTTCGAGCTGCACGAAGGCGGGCACCACGACCATCTGGTCTGCCTGCAGTGCGGCAAGGTCGAGGAATTCTTCGATCCGGAGATCGAGCGCCGGCAGAACGCGGTAGCCGAGGAGCGCGGCTTCAAGATGAAGGACCACGCCCTCTACCTGTACGCCGAATGCATCAAGGAGAACTGCCCCAACCGCGGGGGCAACGGCGAGTAAACACGACCTTGGCCCGCAGCCCGGGCCGGTCGAAAACGGCTTGCCGCGTGCTCAGTCCGCGCCGAGCATCTCCGCGGCATGCCGGCGGGTGGTCTCGGTGATGTTCACCCCGCCCAGCATGCGGGCAATCTCTTCCACCCGCGCGCCCTGATCGAGCACCGAAACGCGGCTGAGCACCTCGCCGCCCTGCTCGGCCTTGGCGATGTTCCACTGCCAGTCCGCGCACGCGGCCACCTGTGGCAGGTGGGTCACGCACAGCACCTGGCGCTCGCGCCCCAGGCGATGCAGGAGCTTGCCGACGATCTCGGCCACCCCACCACCGATGCCGACATCGACCTCGTCGAAGATCAGCGTCGGCGTGGCAGAGTCGCGGCTGGTCATCACCTGGATCGCCAGGCCGATGCGCGACAACTCGCCACCGGAGGCCACCTTGGCCAGCGGGCGCAGCGGCTGGCTCGGGTTGGCCGCCACCAGGAACTCCACCGTCTCGTCGCCATGCGCCGAACCGTCCGGCAGAGGGATGAGCGACGCCTCGAAGCGCCCGCCGGCCATCGCCAGCGTCTGCATGGCCTCGCTCACCTCGGCAGAGAGCGCAGCTGCGGCCGGACGGCGTAACGCGCCGAGTTGCCGTGCGGCGGTTTCGTAGGCCTTGCGCGCGGCGGCTTCCTGCTCCGCCAGTCGGGCCGGGTCGGCGCTGGCGCTCAACTCTTCCAGCCGCCTGCGCCAGTCCGCCAGCAGGGCGGGCAACGCTTCGGGCGCTGCGCGATGCTTGCGCGCAAGATCGGTCACCGCAGCAATGCGGCCCTCCACCTCGGCCAGGCGCTCGGGGTCGAGGTCCAGCCGATCGCGATAGCGGCGCAGCGCATGCAAGGCCTCGTCCGCCTGGATGGCGGCGTCGGCCAGCAGGCTGCGCACCTCTTCGAGCGATGCGTCGATGCCGGCCATCTCGCCGACCTTGTTGCCCAGGCTGGCGAGCATGGGGGCTGCGGCCAGTTCGCCGTCGCCCAGGGCGACGAGCACCTCGTCGGCGCCGGACATCAGCCCCGCGGCATGTGCGAGGCGCGCGTGTTCCTGGTTCAGCTCCTGCCACTCGTCGGCGTCGAAAGCCAGCTCCTCGAGCTCGCGCACCTGCCAGGCGAGCAGCTCGCGCTCGCGCTCGGAGGCGGCGCTGTCGTGCTCGGCACGCTCGCGCCGCTCGACCGCCTGCCGCCAGTCGCGGTAGCGCGCCGCCACCTCGGCCACCGCCTCGGCGGCCCCCGCGTGGGCGTCGAGCAGCGCCCGCTGCGCGTCGGCACGCAAGAGGGCGTGATGGGCATGCTGGCCGTGGATGTCGCACAGCCACTCGCCGGCCTCGCGCAGCTGCGCCAGGGTGACCGGGGTGCCGTTCAACCAGGCCCGCGAACGCCCGCCCGCCTCCACCACGCGGCGCAGGATGAGCGCCCCGTCCTCGACCTCCAGGGCCTGCTCGGCAAGCCAGGCGGCGAGCGGCCCGTCGGGCGGCAGATCGAACTCGGCGCACACTTCCGCGCGCTCGCGCCCGGTGCGTACCGCGGCGGCATCGGCACGGTCGCCCAGCGCCAGGCCGAGCGCGTCGAGCAGAATGGACTTGCCCGCACCGGTCTCGCCGGTGAGGGCGCCGAAGCCGGCCTCGAAATCGAGCTCCAGGCGGTCGACGATGACGAAATCGCGTATGGTCAGGCGGCGCAGCATGGTGGACGCTGATGTCAGGTGTGGCGCGGAACCGCACTCCAGTGCAGTTTCTCGCGCAGCATGGCGAAGTAGCTGTAGCCCTCGGGGTGCAGCAGGCGGACCTGCAGCGCGGAACGCGTGATGCGCATGCAGTCGCCGGCACGCGCATCGAAGCGCGCCTGGCCGTCGAAATGCACGCGCGCGTCGTGCGGCGGCAGGAGATTGATCTCGATACGGCAGGTGTCCGGCAGGGTCACCGGGCGGGCGGTGAGCGCATGCGGGCATAGCGGCACGATGGCGATGCCGCCGACGCTGGGATGCAGGATGGGGCCGTTGGACGACAGCGCGTAGGCGGTGGACCCGGTAGGGGTGCTGACGATCATGCCGTCCGAACGCTGGGTGTAGACGAACTCGCCGTCTATCGCCACGTCGAACTCGATCATGCGCCCGAGGTCGCCCTTGTTGATCACCACGTCGTTGAGCGCCAGGGTCTGGAACACGCGCTGGCCGCCACGCAGGATCTCGGCGTCGAGCATGAAGCGGGACTCGGCAGTGTAGCGCCCGTCGAGGATCTCGCCGATGCGCTCGGTCGCGTCCTCGCGCGCCACGTCGGTGAGAAAGCCCAGCCGCCCCTGGTTGACGCCGACCAGCGGCACCTCGTGCTCGGCCAGCCGGCGCGCGGTGTTGAGCATGGTGCCATCGCCGCCGAGCACCACCGCAAGATCGGCGCGCGCGCCGATCTCGTCGTAGGTGGCCGGCGGAAACTCGCCGCCCCCCATGCCGATCGAACTCGCGGTGCCCTGCTCGATCAACACCACAAGCCCGCGTTCGCGCAGGAACTCGGCCAGGCGCGACACGGATTCGGCCACGTCTGGGCTCTGGTACTTGCCGATCAGGGCAACGGTGCGAAAGCGCTGGCTCATGGAACGCGATTAAACCACATCCGCCCGGCGCCCGGCAGCGCGCTGCACCGGGGCCCGATCCGCGCTATATTTGCCTCCGCCATGAACACGCTAGACGCCCGCTCGCAGATCCTCCTCAAGACGCTGATCGAACGCTACATCGCCGAAGGCCAGCCGGTCGGCTCGCGGGCGCTGTCGCGTTATTCAGGCCTCGAACTGTCGCCGGCCACGGTGCGCAACGTCATGAGCGACCTGGAGGAGATGGGCTTCATCGCCAGCCCGCATACCTCGGCCGGCCGCATCCCCACCGCGCGCGGCTACCGCTTCTTCGTCGACTCGCTGCTCACCGTGCAGCCGCTGGACAAGTCGCGCATCAGCGCCTTGCGCGGCCAGTTGCAGCCCGACCAGCCACAGCGCCTGATCAGCTCGGCCTCACACCTGCTGTCCGAACTCACCCAGTTCGCCGGCGTGGTGGTCGCCCCGCGCCGCGAGGCGGTGCGCATCCGCCAGATCGAGTTCATCAGCCTGTCCGAAACCCGCATCCTGCTGATCATCGTCACCACCGCGGGCGACGTGCAGAACCGCATCCTGCTCACCCGCCGGCCCTACAGCAGCAACGAGCTGACCGGCGCTGCGAGCTATCTCAACGAGCACTTCGCCGGCCTCGCCTTCGAAGAAATCCGCAGCCGCGTGCAGGAAGAGCTCAAGCAACTGAGCAGCGACATGAGCGAGCTGATGGCCGCGGCGGTGGAAGCCGGCACCGAGGCCACCGCGGAGACCGCGGCCAGCTACGTGATCTCGGGCGAAACCAACCTGCTGGACGTGGAAGACCTGTCGTCCAACATGGTCCGCCTGCGCGAACTGTTCAAGATGTTCGAGAAGCGCACCGGCCTGCTGCAACTGCTCGACCTGTCCAACCGCGCCGAGGGCGTGCAGATCTTCATCGGCGGCGAATCCGGCCTGGCGCCGCTCGACGGCTGCAGCGTGATCACCGCCCCCTACGAGGTCGACGGTCAGGTGGTCGGCTCGGTCGGCGTCATCGGCCCCACGCGGATGGCCTACGACCGGGTGATCCCCATTGTCGACATCACCGCCCGCCTGCTCTCCAACGCACTGTCGACCCGCGACTGACCCATTCCACAAGGACTCCCATGGCCCGCTACCGGCCCGAACCGCCCTACACCCACGGCACGCCCGCACGCACCGCGGTACTGCTGGTCAATCTCGGCACCCCCACCGCGCCCACTGCGGCGGCGCTGCGCCCCTATCTGAAGCAGTTCCTCTCCGATCCGCGGGTGGTGGAGATCCCGCGCGCGCTGTGGTGGCCCATCCTCAACGGCATCATCCTCAACACCCGGCCGAAGAAGTCCGCCGAGAAATACGCCAGCGTGTGGCTGCCGGAGGGTTCGCCGCTGAAGGTGCACACCGAGAAGCAGGCCAAGCTGCTGGCCGGCTACCTCGGCCAGTCCGGCGCACACGGCGTCCGGGTGGACTGGGCGATGCGCTACGGCAGCCCGTCGATTCCCGAGGCCCTGGAGCGCCTGCGCGCCGCCAACTGCACCCGCATCCTGGTGGTGCCGATGTACCCGCAGTACGCGGCCAGCACCACCGCCAGCGTGATGGACGAGGTCGCGCGCTGCCTGCTCGGCTGGCGCAACCTGCCCGAGATCCGCTACGTGCGCAGCTTCCATGACGACCCGGGCTACATTGGGGCGCTGGCCCAGAGCGTGCGCGACCACTGGGTCCGGTCCGGCGAGGGCGACAAGCTGGTGATGAGCTTCCACGGCGTGCCGCGCCGCTCGCTCGACCTGGGCGACCCCTACCATTGCGAGTGCCACAAGACCGCCCGCCTGGTCGGCGAGGCGCTCGGGCTGCCGGCCGAGCGCGTACTGGTCACCTTCCAGTCGCGCTTCGGCAAGGCCGAATGGCTCAAGCCCTACACCCAGCCCACGCTCGAGGCCATGGCGGCCGGGGGCACGCAGCGGGTGGACGTCATGTGCCCCGGTTTCGTCGCCGACTGCCTGGAAACCCTGGAAGAGATCGCCATGGAATGCCGCACCGCCTTCATCGGCGCCGGCGGCCAGCAGTTCGAGTACATCCCCTGCCTCAACGAGAACGACGCCTGGATCGATGCGCTGTGCCGCATCACCCGCGCGCACCTGGGCAACTGGCTGGAACTGCCGGAGCCCGATCCACAGGCGCTGGAGCGCAGCCGGCAGCGCGCCAGGGAACTCGGGGCGCAGCGTTGATGGGCCCGCGGCTGCGCCTGCTGCTGCAGATCGCCCTCAACGCGGTGGCGCTGATGCTGCTGCCGGAACTGATCGACGGCCTGCGGGTGGAGAGCTGGACCGCGGCGCTGCTCACCGCGCTGCTGCTCGGGCTGATCAACGCGCTGGTGCGCCCCATCCTGATCCTCATCACCCTGCCGATCACCGTGCTCACCCTGGGCCTGTTCACCCTGGTGATCAACGCCTTCCTGTTCTGGGGCGTGGCTGCGCTGGTGAGCGGCGTGCACGTGGCCGACTTCTGGACCGCCTTCTGGAGCGCCCTGCTCTACAGCCTGCTGACCTGGCTGGTCGGCCTCGCGCTGGGAGATCCGCGCGACCGCCGGGTGCGCATCGTCGTCGGCCGGCGCGACTGAAGCGATGACGCAGGACGGCACCGAGCCGTCCTGCAATCGGGCACTCAAGATTTCCGCCCACCGGCCGTTAATACCTCCGGGCAGGTTCAACCTCGGAGACGGCCATGAAGATCGCGGCGGCCAGCGTACAGATGCAGGCGGAACACCTTTCGACGACTCGCTTCGAGTCTTCGGAACGCCTCACCGCATGGGTCGGCGAACGGCGCCCCGGCGCGCGTCCCGAACCCGCCGCCAACGCAGCCCGCGTCGTCGCGCAGGCGGTGGCGCCACAGGTCAGGCTCTCGGCCGAAGCCCTCGCCGCTCAGGCGGCAGACGCCGCCGAGGCGGCCGACGAGGCCGGCCAGGGCGACCCGCGCCTGCAATTGCTGGCGCGCATGATCGAGTTCTTCACCGGCCGTCCGATGCGCCTGTTCGACATGGCCGAATTCGCCCGCGGCCGCGCCCGCGCCGAGGCGGACGCCGCAGCATCGACCAGCCAGGTCCAGGGCGCGCAGGCCAGCGGCAACGGTCCGGCGCGTGCCGGCTTTGGCATCGAGTACGACTACAGCGAGACCTACGCCGAACACGAGCAGCTGAGCTTCCAGGCCAGCGGCACGGTGCGGACCGCCGACGGCCGCGAGATCGCCTTCGAGCTGTCCCTCGAGATGGAACGCAGCTACGTGGAAACCCACAGCGTCAGCGTGCGCGCGGGTGATGCCCGTCTCAAGGACCCGCTGGTGTTCGATTTCGGCGGTCCGGCCGGCGCGCTCTCGGACCTGCGCTTCAGCTTCGACCTGGACGCCGACGGCCAGGCCGACGAAGTGCCCCTGCTGGCCGGCGGCCGCGGCTTCCTTGCCTTCGATCGCAACGACAACGGACGGATCGACGACGGCAGCGAACTCTTCGGCCCGCTGTCGGGCGACGGCTTCGCCGAGCTCGCGGCGCTGGACGACGACGGCAATGGCTGGATCGACGAGAGCGACGCGGCCTTCGGTCAACTGCGCGTCTGGCAGCCTGCCGCCGAGGGCGACGGCAACGTGCAGACCCTGGCCGCAGCCGGCGTGGGCGCGCTCTACCTGGGACGTGTGGCCACGCCGTTCGACCTGCGCGGCGCCGCCAACGACACGCTGGGCATGATGCGCAGCTCCGGCGTCTATCTGCGCGAAGACGGCAGCGCCGGTACGCTCAGCCAGATCGACCTGAGCGTCTGAACGCCGCGCAAGGCCTCCATCGGCCCGCGCAGCAGATCCATTCTGCACGTTCTCAGTCTTCGACCAGTTGCAGGTCCAGGCCGCCGGTGGCGGTGTAGTTGCCGCGCGTCGCCTTTTCTGCCGTCTCTCCCACCCGCTTGGACAGGCCGGTCAGGCGGTCGATGACCACCGTGGACAACTGCGCGCGGAACTTCTCGCGCACCTCGTCGGTTGCCAGGGCAAGGGCCGCGGGGTTGATCTCCAGGTAGGTGCACGGCCTGGTGCTCACCACGCTCAGGCGCTGGCGGTGGTCGCGCTGGTCCAGCCACGCGGTTTCACCGAACACTTCGCCGGGCTCCAGGGTCATGAGCTTGCGGTCACTCACCGATAGCTCGATCTCGCCCTCGAGCAGCAGCCCGAAGCGCTGGTCCGCGTCTCCTTCGCGCATCAGGGTGGTGAACTCGTCCACCTTGCGCCAGGCACTGATGCGCAGCACCTCCCACACCTCGATATCGTCGAACTCGGTGAAGAATCCCAGCTTGCGCAGCACCGAAAAACGGCTGGTGTCCGGCGGCACGTAGCTGTCGTCGATGATCTTGTAGCGCACCGCGGAGAGATCCTTGGCGAACTCGGCACCGTTCTTGTAGCGCGAGTACAGGTCCTTCTCCAGGGCCTTGCGGATCACCGCGTCCATCTGCTCGGGGACGTCCGGGTTGAGTTGCGAGACCGAGGGCGGGTCGGCATTGATGATCTTGTAGATCAGTTGCGCCGGATTGCCCGCGCGGAAGGGCAGCCGCCCGGTCAGCATGTGGAACAGCACCACGCCGAGCGAGTACAGGTCGGTCTTCTGGTTGAGCGGGTAGTTCTTGATCTGCTCGGGACTCATGTAGGCCGGCGAACCGACGCCCATGATGAAGGTGGAGTCCGACTCGATCTTCTTGTCGACATTCAGCGCCAGGCCGAAGTCGGTGATCTTCACGTTGTCCTTGTCGTCGACCAGGATGTTGGCCGGCTTGATGTCGCGATGCACGATGCCGTGGCGGTAGGCGTAGTCGAGCGCCATGCAGCACTTGAAGACGATGCCGATCACCCTGTGCACCGGCAGCAGGCGCTCGAAGGAGCAGTAGCGCTCCAGCGACTCGCCCGGAAAGTACTCCATGACCACGTAGGCCTGGTCCGGCTGGATCACGGCGTCGAAGATGCGGATGATGTTCGGGTGATCGAGACGGGTCGCCACCGCCTTCTCGGCCTTCAGCAGCTTGATCAGGCGGCGGTTCCACTTGGCCTCGTCCTTCGCGCGGTCGGCAAAGCGCACGTGCTTGACCGCCACCGGCTCGGGATAGTGCGGGTTCTCCGCCAGATAGACGACGGCGGTCGCGCCGCGGCCGATCTCGCGGACGATGCGGTACTTGCCTATCTGCTGCGGAATGTCGCCCATGTCTGCGCGCGAACCCGTCCAAGGTCGAAGAAGTGATTCTGGCACGGAGCCCCTTGCCAGCGCCAAGGGTTAAGCATAACGAAAAATTATCCTCCACCCTCTTGAAATGCCGCGACGCGCCCCAAGCTAGCCGCCTATTGCCAGCAACCGGAGTCCGCAACAATGCAGGAGCAGAACAAGGCGCCGCACGGCACCGAGGCCATCGAGAACCATACCGGCGAGACCGGCGCCCACGGCGTCGACACCCGCGCGGAAGCGCCCGAGAGCCATGTCGACACCACGCCCAGCCTGGAGGAAAGCCTGCGCCAGGCCGAGCTGAAGGCCTCCGAGCATCACGACGCCTGGCTGCGCGCCAAGGCCGAGACCGAGAACGTGCGCAGGCGTGCACAGGAAGACATCGCCAAGGCCTCCAAGTTTGCCGCCGAGAAGTTCGCCTCCGCCATGCTGCCGGTGAAGGACAGCCTGGAGGCCGCGCTGGCCACCGATAACCAGACGCTGGAGAAACTGCGCGAAGGCGTCGAGCTCACGCTCAAGCAGCTCGTCTCGGCCTTCGAGGGCGCCAGCCTGGCCGAGGAGAATCCGCTGGGCCAGAAGTTCGACCCCAACAAGCACCAGGCCATCGGCACCCTGGAGTCGGACGCCGAGCCGAACACCGTGATCAACGTGTTGCAGAAGGGCTACCTGTTGCACGAGCGCGTGGTCCGTCCCGCGCTGGTGATGGTCTCCAAGGCCAAGGACCAGTAATCGCCAGGCGGTTGCAGGCTTGAAAGCCGGCGCAGCCGCCCCATATTCGGAACAAGCCGGCCGGCACAGCGGCCATCGAACATTCGGGAACTGAAAGGAAATCAGACATGGGCAAGATCATCGGCATCGACCTCGGCACCACCAACAGCTGCGTCTCCGTGATGGAAGGCGGCAAGCCGAAGGTCATCGAGAACTCGGAAGGCGCGCGCACCACCCCGTCGGTGGTGGCCTACGCCGAGGACGGCGAGATCCTTACCGGCGCGCCGGCCAAACGCCAGGCGGTGACCAACGCCAAGAACACCCTGTTCGCGGTCAAGCGCCTGATCGGCCGCCGCTTCGAAGAGAAGGAAGTGCAGAAGGACATCGACCTGATGCCCTACACCATCTGCAAGGCCGACAACGGCGACGCCTGGGTGGAAGTGCGCGGCAAGAAGATCGCCCCGCCGCAGGTCTCCGCCGAAGTGCTGCGCAAGATGAAGAAGACCGCCGAGGACTACCTGGGCGAGGAAGTGACCGAAGCCGTCATCACCGTGCCGGCCTACTTCAATGACAGCCAGCGCCAGGCCACCAAGGACGCCGGCCGCATCGCCGGCCTGGAAGTCAAGCGCATCATCAACGAGCCCACCGCGGCGGCGCTGGCCTTCGGCATGGACAAGAAGCCGGGCGACTCCAAGGTGGCGGTGTATGACCTGGGCGGCGGCACCTTCGACATCTCCATCATCGAGATCGCCGACATCGACGGCGAGCACCAGTTCGAAGTGCTGGCCACCAACGGCGACACCTTCCTGGGCGGCGAGGACTTCGACCAGCGCATCATCGATTACATCGTCACCGAGTTCAAGAAGGAACAGGGCGTCGACCTGAAGAACGACGTGCTGGCCCTGCAGCGCCTGAAGGAAGCCGCCGAGAAGGCCAAGATCGAGCTGTCCTCGTCCAGCCAGACCGAGGTGAACCTGCCCTACATCACCGCCGACGCCTCCGGGCCGAAGCACCTGGCGATCAAGATCACCCGCGCCAAGTTCGAATCCCTGGTCGAGGACCTGGTCGAGCGCACCATCGAGCCCTGCCGCATCGCACTCAAGGACGCCGGCGTCAAGGTCTCCGACATCGACGACGTGATCCTGGTCGGCGGCCAGACCCGCATGCCCAAGGTCATCGAGAAGGTGAAGGAGTTCTTCGGCAAGGAAGCGCGCCGCGACGTGAACCCGGACGAAGCGGTGGCGGTCGGCGCCTCCATCCAGGGCGGCGTGCTGCAGGGCGAAGTGAAGGACGTGCTGCTGCTCGACGTCACCCCGCTGAGCCTGGGCATCGAGACCCTGGGCGGCGTGATGACCAAGCTGATCCAGAAGAACACCACCATCCCGACCAAGGCCAGCCAGGTGTTCTCCACCGCCGACGACAACCAGTCCGCGGTGACCATCCACGTGCTGCAGGGCGAGCGCGAGATGGCCTCCGGCAACAAGAGCCTGGGCCAGTTCAACCTCTCCGACATCCCGCCGGCGCCGCGCGGCATGCCGCAGATCGAGGTCACCTTCGACATCGACGCCAACGGCATCCTGCACGTGTCCGCCAAGGACAAGGCCACCGGCAAGGAGAACAAGATCAAGATCCAGGCCAACTCCGGCCTGTCGGACGAGGAAGTCGAACGCATGGTGCAGGACGCCGCCGCGCACGCCGAAGAAGACAAGAAGGCGCACGAGCTGGTCGACGCCCGCAACCAGTGCGACGCGCTGATCCACTCGGTGAAGAAGGCGGTGGCCGAGCACGGCGACAAGCTCGACGAAGGCGAGAAGTCGGTGATCGAGTCCGCCATCAAGGAGGCCGAGGAAGCGCTCAAGAGCAACGACAAGGCCACCATCGACGCCAAGAGCGAAGCGCTGGCGCAGGCCAGCCAGAAGCTGGGCGAGAAGATGTACGCCCAGGCACAGGCTGAAGCCGGCGTGCAGCCGGGCGCCGAAGGCGCCCAGGCGGCCGGTGGCGGCAAGGCGGCCGATGCCGACGTGGTCGACGCGGAGTTCACCGAGGTGAAGGACAACAAGTAGGCGCCCGCCGGGCGGCAACCCAACGGCCGAACCCTTGCCGGAGCGCGCCTCCGGTGCGGGTTCGGCCTTTGCATGAATCAGTGCCTGAGCGAGGAACCATGTCGAAACGCGACTACTACGACGTCCTCGGCGTCAATCGCGACGCCAGCGACGACGAGATCAAGAAGGCCTACCGCAAGCTGGCCATGAAGTATCACCCGGACCGCAATCCGGACAACAAGGAAGCCGAGGACAAGTTCAAGGAGGCCAAGGAGGCCTACGAGATCCTTTCCGACGCGCAGAAGAAGGCCGCCTACGACCGCTACGGCCATGCCGGCGTCGACCCCTCCATGGGCGGAGGCCCGGGCGGCGCTCAGGGCTTCGACGGTTTCTCCGACGCCTTCTCCGACATCTTCGGCGAGATTTTCGGCGGCGGTCGTGGCGGCGCAAGGTCCAACGTCTATCGTGGCGCCGACCTGCGCTACAACCTGGAGATCTCGCTGGAAGAGGCCGCGCGCGGCGCCGACAAGACCATCCGCATTCCCACCGTGGAAGAGTGCGAGACCTGTCAAGGCAGCGGCGCCAAGCCCGGCACCCAGCCCAAGGCCTGCCCCACCTGTGGCGGCGCCGGGCAGGTGCGCATCCAGCAGGGCTTCTTCTCCATCCAGCAGACTTGCCCGAAGTGCCACGGCAGCGGGCGCATCATTCCCGACCCGTGCACCGCCTGCCACGGCGCCGGCCGGGTGAAGCGCCAGAAGACCCTGGAGGTGAAGATCCCCGCCGGCATCGACGAAGGCATGCGCCTGCGCCACGCCGGCCATGGCGAACCGGGCGTCAACGGCGGCCCCCCGGGCGACCTCTACGTGGAGATCCACATCCGCAAGCACCCGGTGTTCGAGCGCGATCACGACGACCTGCACTGCGAGATGCCGATCAGCTTCACCACCGCGGCGCTCGGCGGCGAAATCGAGATCCCCACGCTGGACGGCATGGCCCGGCTGAAGATTCCGGCCGAGACCCAGACCGGCAAGGTCTTCCGCCTGCGCGGCAAGGGCATCAAGAACGTGCGCTCGCATGCCCACGGCGACCTGATGTGCCACGTGCTGGTGGAAACGCCGGTCGACCTCACCGAGCGTCAGCGCGACCTGCTGCGCGAGTTCGAGGAAGTGTCGAAGACCAACGTCGACCGGCACAACCCCAAGGCCAAGTCCTGGATGGACAAGGTCCGGGATTTCTTCAGCGCCTGACGCATCCCCGGGACCGCCCCGGGACCCCACATGGGCCGGCCGCTTCCGCAAGGAGGTCGCCGGCCCATTCTCATGGCATCGCCGGCGGCGCCCGGCAAGCTCCGTTCTTGGTTATACTCGCCGCGAAGGTGGAGACAGACAGACGGCGAACCACGCCGCACGCCCGGCCAGGCGCCGGAACATTCGCTCCTGCCGGACGCGCACGTCGCCCCGGGGGTGCAACTCCGCCCCTCGCCGAACATGAGATACGGAGCACGCATGACCTTCCTGCGCACCCTCGCCCTTGCCGCCCTGCTGCCCTTCGCCGCCTCACACGCACCGGCCCAAGCCCAACAGGGCGTCACCTCCGACACCGTCCTGCTGGGCCACTCCGGCGCCCTGAGCGGTCCGCTGGCAGAACTGAACCGGGAGTATCTCTCGGGCGCAACGCTCTACTTCGACGACCTCAACAGCCGCGGAGGCGTCCAGGGACGGCGGATCGCGCTGCTCACCATCGACGATGAATACAAGCCCGAGAAGGCTGCCGAGAACGTGCGCAAGCTGATCGAGGACGAAGGCGTCTTCGCCCTGTTCGCCTGCTTCGGCACCGGCCCCAGCGTGCAAACGATTCCGATCGCCACCCGCGCCCGGGTGCCGTTCTTCGCCCCCTACACCGGCGCGGACGTACTGCGCGAGCCGCTCAACCCCTATGTCTTCCACCTTCGCGCGTCCTACGGGCAGGAGATCGAGGCCATGGTGAACCACCTGGTCTCGGTCGGCGTGCAGTCGATCGGCGTCGTTCATCACGCCGATCCGTTCGGCCAGGCCGGCCTGGACGCAGCGGAGAAGACGCTCGCCCGGCACAACCTGCGCCCCGCCGTGATCGCGCCAATCGCCTCGAGCGGTGCCGACGCGGCGGAATCCGCCCGGCGCGTGGTGGCCGCCAATCCGGCAGCGCTGATCATGGTGACGGCCGGCAACAGCTCGGCCGCCTTCATGCGCGCCCTGCTGGCCACCGACGCCCGCCCCATGCTCTACGGCCTGTCGGTGATCAGCAGCCGGCAGCTGATCCGCGAACTCGGGAGGGACGCCCACGGTCTGGTAATCGCCCAGGTCGTGCCCTCGCCCTTCCGGCTCGACCACGCGGTGGTGCGCGACTATCGCCGCCTCGCCGAACAGGCCGGCCAGCCCTACTCCTACACTGCGCTGGAAGGCTACCTCGCCGCCAAGACCTTCACCGAGGCCTTGCGCCGCGCAGGGCGCGACCTCAATCGCGAGAAGCTGGTCGAGGCCCTGCAGGGCATGGGCAACTGGGACGCCGGCGGGCTGCGCCTGCAGTACTCGTCGCGACGCCACGTGGCCCTGGACTACGTCGACCTCAGCATCATCAGCCGCGGCAACTTCACCCGCTGATTCAGCGCAGGCTGCTGCGGCGGGCCTTCCGCCGCAGCGCGCCGCAATTCAGGCGCGGCGCCAGGTCGTACCCTGGGCGGAGTCTTCCAGCACGATGCCGCGCGCGAGCAGATCGGCGCGGATGCGGTCGGCCTCCGCATAGTCCCTGGCCTTCTTGGCCGCCGCGCGCGCATCGATCAGCGCCTCGATCTCTGCCGAGGCCTCCTCGGCCCCCGCCGCGCCGCCCTGCAGGAACACCACCGGATCACGCTCCAGCAGGCCGAGAACCCCGGCCAGCGCCTTCAGCTGCGCGGCCAGTTCGGCCGAGGCGCTGCGATTGACTTCATTGGCCAGTTCGAACAGCACGGCCACCGCCTCGGCGGTATTGAAGTCGTCGTCCATGGCCGCCCGGAAACGCTGCGCGTGCGCCTCCGTCCAGTCCACACCGGCCACACCGGCGGCCGGCGCGACGTTCTTCAGCGCGGTATACAGGCGGGTCAGCGCATGGCGCGCATCCTCGAGATGCGCGTCCGAGTAGTTCAGCGGGCTGCGGTAGTGGGCACGCAGGATGAAGAAGCGCACCACCTCCGCGTCGTACTGCTTGAGAACGTCGCGGATGGTGAAGAAGTTGCCCAGCGACTTGGACATCTTCTCGTCGTCCACCCGCACGAAACCATTGTGCATCCAGTAGTTCACGAAGGCGTGACCGTGCGCGCCCTCCGATTGGGCAATCTCGTTCTCGTGGTGCGGAAACTGCAGGTCCTGACCGCCACCGTGGATGTCGAAATGATCGCCCAGCAGTTGCGAGCTCATCGCGGAGCACTCGATGTGCCAGCCCGGGCGGCCGCAGCCCCAGGGCGATTCCCACTTGACCTCGGCCGGCTCGTCCTCGCGCGCGTGCTTCCACAGCACGAAGTCGAGCGGGTCCTGCTTGCCCGCATCCACATCCACCCGCTCGCCGGCGCGCAGCTCGTCCAGCGACTTGCCCGAGAGCTTGCCGTAGCCGCGGAACTTGCGCACCGAATAGCACACGTCGCGGTTGGCCGCGACATAGGCCAGGCCGTTCTTCTCCAGCTTGTCGATGATCTGCTGCATCTGCGCCACGTATTCGGTGGCACGCGGTTCGTGGTCGGGGCGCAGCACGCCGAGCGCGTCGGCGTCCTCGTGCATTGCGGCGATGAAGCGGTCGGTCAGCGTCCGGATGGATTCGCCGTTCTCGCCGGCCCGGCGGATGATCTTGTCGTCGATGTCGGTGATGTTGCGCACATAGGTGACCTGATAGCCGCTCGCCCGCAGCCAGCGCGCCACCATGTCGAAGACCACCATCACCCGTGCATGCCCCAGATGGCAGTAGTCATACACGGTCATTCCGCAGACATACATGCGGACCTTGCCTGGTTCGATCGGGGTGAAGCTTTCCTTCCTGCGGGTCTGGGAGTTGTGAATCGTGAGCATGACATCATCCGAAAAATCCGGCCCGGCCAATGCCGGCCATGCCGCGCAAGCGGAAACGGGCCGCAAAAAAACGGGTCCGAAGCGGACCCGCCTTTGCCCGACGGCGCGCCGGGGCCGTCGTGGCTCGATTGTGGGATATCGAGCGTTGTTGGTAGAATCGCCTGCTGAGTTGCAGGGACATCCGCCCGAAAATCAACGCATTATAGTACATGAGAATCCGTCCCTCTGCCGCCCTCGGCGCACTGGCCATAGCGCTGGCCATCGGCTTCGCCCCCGCTCATGCGGACGACAGGAACCGCGAAGCGCGCAACCTGTTGCAGAACGGGCAGCCCGAACACGCCCTTGCCGCCGCCGACAAGCTGATCGCGGGCAGCCCGGCCAATGCCGAAGCCCGTTTCCTGCGCGGCGTCGCACTCGCCGAGCTCGGCCGCACCGCCGAAGCCATTTCCACGTTCCGCAAGCTCACCGAGGACTTCCCGAGCCTGCCGGAACCCTACAACAACCTCGCCGTGCTCTACGCTCACCAGCGCGACTACGACAAGGCTCGCAGCGCCCTCGAACAGGCGATCCGCACGCATCCCAGCTATGCGACGGCACACGCGAATCTGGGCGATCTCTACGCCAGGCTCGCCAACGAGGCCTATGAGCGGGCGCTGCAGCTCGACGCGGGGCGCGAGACAAGGCGCCCGCCCTCCACCCAGCCGCCGCTGGCCCTGATCCGCACGCTCGGCCCGGCCGCGGCATCGCCGCTGGTCATTGCACAGACCCCGCCGGCGGCACGTCCGGCCGCGCCGGCCCCTGCACCGACCCCCGCACCGGCTGCGGCGCCACGCCCCACCCCGTCTCCTGCCGCCGCGCCGGTGACCACGCCTTCCCGCGAGCCCGAGCCCATCGCCGCCACGCCCCCGGCAGCGGCTGGCGAAGCACCTGCCGCCGCCGTCGAAACGGCGAGCCCGAAACCCGAGCCGGCACCGGTGCCGGCCCAGGCCGTGGCGGAACCCCGGCCCGCCGCGCCAGCCCCGGCGGCCCCGCCCGCGGCACAAGCGGCGACGGCGAGCGAGGACGTGCTGGCCGCCGTGCGGGCCTGGGCTGAGGCCTGGTCCTCCAAGGATGTGAACGCCTATCTCGCCGCCTACGACAAGGACTTCGAGGTGCCCGGCGGGCGCTCCCGCTCTTCCTGGGAGAACGAACGCCGCCAGCGCGTAGGCAAGCCGGGCGACATCAGCGTGGAGGTCGACGGTCCGCAGGTGGATATCGACGGCGACCGCGCGGAGGTGCGCTTCCGGCAGCACTATCGTTCGTCCAACTTCAATGCCAGCACCGTCAAGATCCTCGAGATGGTCCGCCGCGGCCAGCGCTGGCAGATCGCTAGGGAGAAGATCGGTCGATGAGACGGATGCAGATCGGCAGGCGCCTGCTCCGCAGTGGTGCGCTCGTGTTCGCCCTCCTCGGCGGCGTCGCCCTGGCGGCACCGGAGGACAGGCGCATTTCCGACGCCGGCCCGGAAGCCGCATTGCAGCAGATTTTCGGCGAGATCGAGGCCAACCGGCTGGATGCCGCCCTCGACCGCACCGAGATGCTGCTCAAGGCGTATCCTAACTTCCGCCTTGCGCACCTGATCCGCGGCGATCTGCTGCTCGCCCGCGCCCGCCCGCTGTCGACCTTCGGCAACGCCGAGAACTCCCCCGAGCGCGTGCAGGAATTGCGCGACGAGGCCATCGCCCGGCTGCGCGCCTACCGCGAACGTCCCAGCGCGGCCAACTATGTGCCGCGTTACCTGCTGCAGATGGGCCCCGAGCAGCAGCATGCCGTGGTGGTGGACACCCAGCGCGCACGGCTCTACGTGTACCGCAACGAAGACGGCAAACCGCGCTTCGTGGCCGACTACTACATCAGCCAGGGCAAGGCAGGCTCGGGCAAGCAGTTTGAGGGCGACAACAAGACCCCGCTCGGCGTCTATCACGTCACCTCCTTCATCGACCCTGCCAAGCTGCCCGACCTCTACGGCAAGGGCGCCTTCCCGCTCAACTACCCGAACCCCTGGGACAAGCGCCTCGGGCGCACCGGCTACGGCATCTGGCTGCACGGCACGCCGAGCGACACCTATGCCCGTCCGCCGCTGGCCTCCGAGGGCTGCGTGGTACTGGCCAACCAGGACTTCACCAGCCTGAGCAGCTTCGTGCAGCCCGGCCTGACCCCGGTGATCATCAGCAACGACATCGAATGGCTGTCGCTCGACGACTGGCAGGCCGAGCGCAGCAGCCTCAACGCGGCGATCGAAGCCTGGCGCAGCGACTGGGAGAGCCTGGACGTGGAGCGCTATCTGTCGCACTACTCGGCCCAGTTCCGCAACGACCGCTACGACTACGCCGAATGGAGCTCGCGCAAGCGCCGCTTCGCGAACGCGCGCGAATGGGTGAAGGTGGAGGTCGGCAAGCTCAGCATGCTGCGCCAGCCGGGAGAGGACGCGCTGGTGGAAGTCATCTTCGAGCAGGACTACCGCAGCGACGGCTTCACCGACACCATGCGCAAGCGCCAGTACTGGACCAAGGAAGACGGGCGCTGGAAGATCATCTACGAGGGCGGCGCCTGAGCGCCGGCACCCCGTTTTCGCAACGCAATCAAAGGAGTTCCACGTCGATGAAGAAACTGTTCACCCTGCTCGCCCTGTTCGGCTGGATGAGCGTTGCCGTAGCCGCCAACCCGCAGGTGGAGCTCGACACCACCCAGGGCCGCATCGTCCTGGAGCTCTACCCGGAGAAGGCGCCCAAGACGGTCGCCAACTTCCTTGAGTACGTGTCCAGCGGTCATTACGACGGTACCGTGTTCCATCGCGTGATCGACGGCTTCATGATCCAGGGCGGCGGCTTCGACGCCCAGATGACGCAGAAGCAGACCCGCGCGCCGATCGAGAACGAGGCCAAGAACGGCCTGAAGAACGTCGCCGGCTCGATCGCCATGGCCCGCACCCAGGCGCCGCACTCGGCCTCTGCGCAGTTCTTCATCAATCTGGTGGACAACGCCAACCTCGACTACCCCTCCTTCGACGGCTGGGGTTATGCCGTGTTCGGCAAGGTCACCGAGGGCCTCGACGTGGTGAACAAGATCGGCAAGCTGCCGGTCCGCAACGTCGGCTTCCATCAGAACGTCCCCGCGGAACACGTAGTCGTCAAGCGCGCGCGCGTGCTCGAGAACCGCTGAAATCCGCCCCCATTCCATCCAGGACAAGCCCAGGAGCAGCACATGGCAGTCAAACTGCACACCAGCCACGGCAGCATCACCATTGAACTCGACGCCGACAAGGCCCCCGCCACGGTCGAGAACTTCATCGCCTACGTCGAAGCCGGCCACTACGACAACACCATCTTCCACCGCGTGATCGACGGCTTCATGATCCAGGGCGGCGGCTTCGAGCCGGGCATGAACCAGAAGCCCACCCGCGACCCGATCAAGAACGAGGCCGACAACGGCCTGAAGAACGAGCGCGGCACCATCGCCATGGCCCGCACCCAGGCTCCGCACTCGGCCACCGCGCAGTTCTTCATCAACGTCGCCGACAACGACTTCCTCAACTTCCGCTCGCCCGACCTGCAGGGCTGGGGCTACTGCGTGTTCGGCCGCGTCAGCGAGGGCCTGGACGTGGTGGACAAGATCCGCGCGGTCAAGACCGGCTCCAAGGGCTTCCACCAGGACGTGCCGGTGGAAGACGTGGTGATCGAGCGCGCGGAAGTCGTCTGATTCCGTCCGCTCGTCAGCACACCGGCCAGATGCAGGCGCTGTTCGTCTCAGACCTGCATCTGACCGAGGAGCACCCGGAAACCGCCGCGGCCTTCCTCGCCTTTCTGGCGGGGCCGGCCCGCGGCGTGCCGGCGCTGTACATCCTGGGCGACCTGTTCGAATACTGGGCGGGCGACGACGACGGCGACGCCCCGCTCAACCGCCGAATCGCCGAAGCCCTGCACAGCCTGTCAGCGTCCGGCAGTGCCATCCATTTCATCGCGGGCAACCGCGATTTCCTGCTCGGCGAGGCCTATGCCGCACGCGCCGGCATGGCCCTGCTGCCCGATCCCTGTCCGCTTCGTCTCGGCTCCGTGGATGTACTGCTCAGCCACGGCGACGCGCTGTGCACCGACGACCTGGCCTATCAGGCCTACCGCCGCCAGGTCCGCGACCCGGCCTGGCAGGCGGCCTTCCTCGCCCGCCCGCTGGCCGAACGCAAAGCCTTCATCGACAGCCTGCGCAGCCGCAGCGAGCAGGCCAAGCGGGAAAAGGAAATGGCCATCATGGACGTCAACCGGTCCGCGGTGGAGGCCCTGCTGCGCGAACACGCCTACCCCACGTTGATCCATGGCCACACCCACCGGCCGGCGCGTCACGAACACCTGGTCGATGGCCGCCGCTGCGAGCGCTGGGTACTGGCGGACTGGCACGGCACCGCGCCCTATCTCGCCTTCGACGGCGAGCGCTTCAGCACCCACGAACTGATTCCCTAGGAACGGGCCCTGCCCGCGATGCGCGGAAGGGTCTTGCGAAGGCCGCATCGCGGCCAAGGCCGCTCCTACGCGGCGAGGCCGCGCGCCAGATCGGCCTTGAGGTCCTCGATCGACTCCAGCCCCACCGCCACGCGCAGCAGGCCTTCGGAGATGCCCGACGCCTCGCGTGCCTCGGCGCTGATGCGCCCGTGGGTCGTTGAAGCCGGATGGGTGATGGTGGTCTTGGTGTCGCCCAGGTTGGCGGTGATCGAGATCACCCGGGTCGAATCGACCACCCGCCAGGCGCGCTCGCGCCCGCCATCGACCTCGAAACTGAGGATCGCACCACCGCTCTTCTGCTGGCGCATCGCCAGTTCGTGCTGAGGATGCGAGCTCAGACCCGGGTAATGGACCCGCCGCACGCCGGCCTGCGTCTCCAGCCAGCGCGCCAGTTCCAGCGCCGCGGACGACTGCGCGTCCATGCGGATGCGCAGCGTCTCCAGCCCCTTGAGGATGATCCAGGCGTTGAACGGCGAGATGCACGGCCCCGCGGTGCGCAGGAACTTGAAGACCTCGTCCACCACGTCCGCACGCCCAGCCACCGCGCCGCCCAGCACGCGGCCCTGGCCATCCAGGTACTTGGTGGCCGAATGCACGACGACGTCGGCGCCGAGCGCCAACGGACGCTGCAGGGCCGGGGTGCAGAAGCAGTTGTCCACCGCCAGCAGCGCACCGGCCGCATGGGCCACTTCGGCCACCGCGGCGATATCGACGACCTCGGTGAGCGGATTCGACGGCGTCTCGATGAAGAACAGCCGGGTGCGCGGACGCACCGCGGCGCGATAGGCCGCCAGCTCGGTGGCCGGCACGAAGCTGGTCTCGATGCCGAACCTGGCCAGGATGTTGCCGAACAGCTGCTGGGTGGCGCCGAACAGCCCGCGCGAGGCGACGATGTGGTCGCCGGCCTGCATGGTCGCCATCACCAGCGACAGGATGGCCGACATGCCCGAGGCCGTTGCAACGCAGGCCTCGGCCCCCTCCAGCGTCGCCAGACGCTGCTGCATGGCGGTTACCGTCGGGTTGCTGAAGCGCGCGTAGACGTTGCCCGCCTCCTCCCCGGAGAAGCGCGCGGCGGCCTGCGCGGCGCTGTCGAACACGAAGCTCGAGGTCAGGTAGAGCGCCTCGCTGTGCTCGTTGAACTGGCTGCGCGCCGTGCCCGCGCGGACCGCCTGGGTGTCGAAGTCGAACTCGTCCATCGGCCCGCCGGTCAGTGGTCGCTGTTGGTGACGAGGTTCAGGTCGAGCTGGCCGTCGTCGTGGTCGTCGTGCTGCGCGCTGGCCGGCTTGGCCTCACCGCGCTGGTTCTCGACGCCGTTCAGGTACTCGGCGGTGATGTCGCCGGTGACGTACTGGCCATCGAAACAGGAGGTCTCGAAGAAGCTGATCGCCGGGTTCACCGCGCGCACCGCCGCCTTCAGATCGTCCAGATCCTGGTAGATCAGCCCGTCGGCGCCGATCTCGGCACAGATCTGCGCCTCGTCGCGGTCGGAGGCGATCAGCTCGCCGCGGGTGGGCATGTCGATGCCGTACACGTTGGCATAGCGCACCGGGGGCGCCGCCGATGCCAGGTAGACCTTTGCCGCGCCGGCCTCGCGCGCCATGTTCACGATCTCCTTGCTGGTGGTGCCGCGCACGATGGAATCGTCCACCAGCAACACGTTCTTGCCGCGGAATTCCTGCGGGATGGTGTTGAGCTTCTGGCGCACCGACTTCTTGCGCGTGGCCTGCCCCGGCATGATGAAGGTACGGCCGATGTAGCGGTTCTTGACGAAGCCCTCGCGGTACGGCAGTCCGAGCTTGTGCGCCATTTCCATGGCCGACGGGCGGCTGGAATCCGGAATCGGGATCACCACGTCGATGGCCGCGTGCGGCAGCGTGCGCTTGAGCTTGTCGGCGAGGAATTCACCCATCTTGACGCGCGACTCATAGACCGACACGCCGTCGATGATGGAATCCGGGCGCGCCAGGTAGACGAACTCGAACATGCACGGCGCCTCCACCGTGCGCTCGGCGCACTGGCGGCTCCTGAAATTGCCCGCGGTGTCCACCAGGATGGCCTCGCCCGGCGCCACGTCGCGCAGCAGCTTGAAGCCGAGCACGTCCACCGCCACCGACTCGGAGGCCACCATCCACTCGGAGCCCTCGGCCGTGTCGTTGCGGCCGACCACCAGCGGACGGATGCCGTAGGGGTCGCGGAAGGCCAGCAGGCCGTAGCCGGCGATCATCACCACCGCGGCATAGGCACCGCGGCAACGCCGGTGCACGCCGGCCACTGCACGGAACACCGCTTCCTCGTCGAGCTTGAGGCCATTGGTGGCGTGCTGCAGCTCGTGCGCCAGCACGTTGAGCAGCACCTCGGAGTCGGAATTGGTGTTGATGTGCCGCAGGTCGGCGAGGAACATCTCGCGCTTGAGCTCTTCGGAATTGGTCAGGTTGCCGTTATGCGCCAGCAGCAGGCCGAAGGGCGAATTGACGTAGAAGGGCTGCGCCTCGGCGGCGTTGTAGGCCGACCCGGCGGTCGGGTAGCGCACATGGCCGATGCCCCAGTTGCCGGTGAGGTTGCGCATGTTGCGCGTGCGGAACACGTCGCGCACCAGGCCGGAGCCCTTGTGCATGAGGAAGCGCCCCCCCTCGGAAGTGGCGATGCCCGCCGCGTCCTGGCCCCGGTGCTGGAGCACCTGCAGACCGTCGTAGAGCAACTGATTCACCGGAGAGGTGGCGACCACCCCAAGGATTCCGCACATGGAAGACCTGCCTATCTGAAACGAACTCTATCGGCCACCGCATCCGGCAGCCACGGTTTGGCGGCAATCACCGCCGTCTCGAGCGGCGGTGCGAACAACGCGTTGGACCACCAGGGTTCCCGCGAAATTCCGACCAGACCGCCCAGCAACACTATCACCAATGCAATCGCCAGCCCGCGCACCAGTCCGAAAAAGGCGCCGAACAGGCGGTCCGCCGGCCCCAGCCCGATGGCGCGCAGCAACTCGCGCAACAGGAAGCGCAACAGCGCCGCGACCAGCAGCACCGCCACGAAGAGCGTCGCGAAGCCGGCCACGTGGCGCCACGCCGGCTCCACGATCCAGCTGGAGAACAGCGGTGCGGCCATGTGCGCGTAGCGCCAGGCCAGGAACAGCGCAAGCACCCATGCGACCAGCGCCATCACCTCGCTCACCAGGCCGCGCCACACGCCGATGGCGGCAGACAGGGCGAGGATGCCGAGGAAAACGTAGTCGAAAACCGTCATTGCCCACCGTTCAGCGCGCGGCCACAACGGGGCTCTGGCCGAGCGCCTTGAGGCGTTCGGCGGCACGGTCGGCCTCGGCACGGGCGGCGAAGGGGCCGACCCGCACGCGCGTAACCGAACCGGCCTTTTCAGTGTAGGCGGAGAATCCCTTGGCCTTGAGCTCGCTGGCCAGTGCGGACGCCTTGCCGGCCTCGCCGAAGGCCGCAACCTGGACGACGAAGCCGTCGCCAGCGGCGGGCGGCGGCGGAACCTTGCCTTCGAGGATGGCGCGCACGCGGTCGGCCTCGTCC
Source organism: Thauera sedimentorum (assembly GCF_014489115.1). Lineage (NCBI taxonomy): Bacteria > Pseudomonadati > Pseudomonadota > Betaproteobacteria > Rhodocyclales > Zoogloeaceae > Thauera > Thauera sedimentorum. Next base: position 2,082,249 of record NZ_JACTAH010000001.1, read on the forward strand.
CGCGGCGGCTTTGCAGGCGCAGCCTGAGCGGGCGGCGCGGCGGGAGCGCTCGGTTGCGCGGCCGGGGCCGGCGCTGCGGGCGGCGCGGGGGCAGCGGCGGCGGAAGGGGCCGGAGCCTCGGCCGGCGTCTGCGCGGGCGGTTGCTCCTGCGGCGGCGGCGCGACGTCCGGCTCCGGGTCGGCCGGTGCACGGCCGGCGATCGGGCGCGACAGTTCGGCGTCACGGTTGGGGATGGTGATCTGGATGTCCTGGCTGGGCGCGCGCGGCTCCTGATCCATCACCATCGGCAGCAGGATGGCAGCGAGCAGCGCCAGCGCCGCCGCACCCACCAGGCGTCGCCGCGAGCGCTTCTTGAGCTCGAGGTTGTCAGTGTCCATCGCGCGATGATCTCAATGACGTTCCGCGTGGATGGCTGCGAGCACGTCGGCCACGGTCAGAAACGAACCAAAGGCGACGATTCTATCACCCTCGGCTGCGCTTTTCCGCGCTGCGGCAAACGCGTCCGCAGGCGAGTCGAAACAGCGTATGTCGGCCTCCACGCCGGCGGCGCGCAAGCGCACTGCGAGCTCCTCGGCCTTCAGGCCCCGCGGCCCGGGCAGCGAGGCCAGCAGCCAGTGATCGACCCGCTCGCGCATCAGCGCGATCACGCCATCGACGTCCTTGTCGCCCAGCATGCCGAGCACCGCCCAGGTATCCGGGTAGAAGCCCATGTTGCCCAGGTTCTCGGCCAGCACACCGGCGGCCTGCGGATTGTGTGCAACGTCGAGCACCACCGCTGGCCGCCCCGGCAGGACCTGGAAGCGGCCCGGCACCTCGACCAGCATCAGGCCCTGGCGGATGGCCTGCATCGACACCGGCAGACGCTCGCGCAGCAGTTCCAGCGCGGTGATCACCGCCGAGGCGTTGAGCAACTGGTTGGCCCCGCGCAGCGCCGGGTAGGCCAGGCCGCCGCGGCGCACCAGCTCACCCTGGGCCGGGGGCGCGGCATAGCGCCAGTAGCCCCACTGCTGGCGGTCGCCGCCGAAGCCGAAGTCGCGGCCGCTCACCCACAGCCGCGCGCCGATGGCCTCGGCGTGGGCGAGCAGGCTGGCCGGCGGCTGCGGGTCACCACACACGGCGGGACGTCCGCCGCGGAAGATGCCGGCCTTCTCGAAACCGATCTGCTCGCGCGTGTCGCCGAGATAGTCCATGTGGTCCATGGCGATGCTGGTGACGATGGCGCAGTCGGCATCGAAGATATTGACCGCATCCAGGCGGCCGCCGAGGCCGACCTCGAGGATCACCACGTCCAGCGACTCTCGACAGAAGGCGGACCAGGCGGCCAGCGTGCCGTGCTCGAAATAGGTCAGCGGCGTGTCGCCGCGCGCCCGTTCGACGGCGGCAAAGGCATCGGCAAGCGCCGCATCGTCGATCTCGCGGCCGTCGATGCGCACACGCTCGTGGTAGCGCAGGAGATGCGGCGAGGTGTAGCAGCCCACCCGGTAGCCGGCCGCGAGCAGGATGGCCTCCAGCATGGCGCAGGTCGACCCCTTGCCATTGGTGCCACCGACCGTGATCACCAGCGCCTCGCTGGCCGCACCGAGCGCGTCGCGCACCGTGCGCACCCGCTCCAGGCCGAGTTCGATCTGCTGCCCGTGGCGCTGCTCGATCAGCGCCAGCCAGCCGTCGACGGTGGACGGCAAAGCGCTTGCATTCATCGTCTGGCGGTCAGGCCTGCACCGCCGGCTGGCGGGTCAGCAGGGTCAGCAGTTCGGCAAGCTTGGTGCGCATCTCGCGGCGGTCGACGATCAGGTCGATGGCGCCCTTCTCGAGCAGGAACTCGGAACGCTGGAAGCCTTCCGGCAGCTTCTCGCGCACGGTCTGCTCGATCACCCGCGGGCCGGCAAAGCCGATCAGCGCGCCGGGTTCGGCTATCACCACGTCGCCCATGAAGGCGAAGCTGGCGGACACGCCGCCCATGGTGGGATCGGTGAGAATGGTGAGGAAGGGCAGCTTGCGCTGGGCGAGCTGGGTGATGGCCGCGGTGGTCTTGGACATCTGCATCAGCGAGAACAGGCCTTCCTGCATGCGCGCGCCGCCGGTGGCGGTGATGCAGATGAAGGGCAGGCGCTGCTCCAGGGCCGCGCGGGCGCCGCGCACGAAGCGCTCTCCCACCACCGAACCCATGGAACCGCCGAGGAACTCGAACTCGAAGCAGGCCACCACCACCGGCACGGTGTTGATCGCGCCCTGCATGACGACCATCGCGTCGGCCTCGTCGGTGTCCTTGTTGGCCGCCGACAGGCGCTCGGTGTAGCGGCGCGAATCCTTGAACTTGAGCGGATCGACCGGCACCACCTCGGCGCCGATCTCGAAGCGCCCCTCGGCGTCCAGCAGCATGTCCAGGCGCGCGCGCGCGCGGATGCGCTGGTGATGGCCGCACTTGGGGCAGACGTTGAGGTTGCTTTCCAGGTCCGAGCGGTAGAGTACCGCCTCGCAGGCCGTGCACTTGCTCCACAGGCCTTCCGGAATGGACTTGTTGCGCGCGCTGACTTCGGCGCGCTTGATCTTCGGGGGAAGCAGTTTCTGCAGCCAGCTCATCGGGCCGTTTCTCCGATCTGGTCCAGGGCCTCGCGTATGCCCTTGATGAAGTCGCGCACCCGGGCAACAGCCTGGTCGGGGACGCTACGCTCGATTTCCTCAATGATGCGACTGCCGATCACCACGCCGTCGGCCAGTTCGCCGATGCGCCGTGCGGACTCCGCATCGCGGATGCCGAAACCGACGCCCACCGGCATACCCACTGCCGCACGGATCTTGGGGATGCGTGCGGCCACCTCGTCGAGGTCGATGTTCGCGGAGCCGGTCACGCCCTTGAGCGACACGTAGTAGATATAGCCGCTGCCGGCGGCCGCCACCTCGGCGAAGCGCTGCTCGGACGATGTCGGCGCGAGCAGGAAGATCGGATCCAGGCCGGCGCTCTTCAGCGTCCGGGCGAACTCCATGCACTCCTGCGGCGGGTAGTCCACCACCAGCACGCCATCGACGCCGGCCATCTGCGCCGCATCGGTGAAGGCCTGCACGCCCATCGCCTCGATCGGGTTGGCGTAGCCCATCAGCACCACCGGGGTGTCGCTGTTGGTGCGGCGGAACTCGCGCACCGCGTCGAGCACCTTGCGCAGGGTCATGCCCTTGGCCAGCGCGCGCTCGGAGGCGCGCTGGATGGTCGGGCCGTCGGCCATCGGGTCGGAGAACGGCACGCCCAGTTCGATCACGTCCGCGCCGCCTTCGACCAGCGCGTGCATCAGCGGTACGGTGGCGGCGGGATCGGGGTCGCCCGCAGTGATGAACGGGATCAGCGCCTTGCGCCCTTCCGCGTGAAGACGCTGGAAGCTTGTCTGGATTTTCGACATGTTCGTATTCATGCGTCGGGGCGCACTCGCGTACGCCCCGGGAGGAGTCAGAATTGGATGCCGGAACGCTCGGCGACGGTGTGCATGTCCTTGTCGCCGCGCCCGGACAGATTGACCAGCACGATCTTGTCGCGCGCCAGCTGCGGGGCCAGCCGGGCTGCATAGGCGAGCGCATGGGAGGATTCCAGCGCCGGAATGATGCCCTCGAAGCGGCACAGGTCGTGGAAGGCCTGCAGCGCCTCGCTATCGGTCACGCCGACGTATTCGGCGCGCGCCGAGTCCTTCAGCCATGCGTGCTCGGGGCCGACACCGGGATAGTCGAGGCCGGCGGAGACCGAGTGGGTCTCGACGATCTGGCCGTCCTCGTCCTGCAGCAGATAGGTGCGGTTGCCGTGCAGCACGCCGGGACGTCCGGCCGTGAGCGAGGCCGCATGCCGGCCGCTGTCCAGCCCGTCGCCCGCCGCCTCCACACCCACCAGTCGCACCGCCTTGTGCTCGAGATAGGGGTGGAAGATGCCCATGGCGTTGGAGCCGCCACCCACGCAGGCGATCACGTAGTCCGGCTGGCGGCCGGTCATCTCGGGCATCTGCTCGATGCACTCCTTGCCGATCACCGCCTGGAAATCGCGCACCATCATCGGATAGGGGTGAGGCCCCGCAACCGTGCCGATGATGTAGAAGGTGTTGTGCACATTGGTGACCCAGTCGCGCATCGCTTCGTTGAGCGCGTCCTTGAGGGTCTTGGAACCGGACTCCACCGGCACCACGGTGGCGCCGAGCAGCTTCATTCGGTAGACGTTGGCAGCCTGGCGCCTGACGTCCTCGGCGCCCATGTACACCACGCACTCCATGCCGTAGCGCGCCGCCACGGTGGCGGTCGCCACGCCGTGCTGGCCGGCACCGGTCTCGGCGATCACCCGCGGCTTGCCCATCCGCCTGGCGAGCAGCGCCTGGCCGATGCAGTTGTTCACCTTGTGGGCGCCGGTATGGTTGAGATCCTCGCGCTTGAGGTAGATCTGCGCGCCGCCGAGCAGCTCGGACCAGCGCTTGGCGTGGTAGATCGGACTCGGCCGGCCGACATAGTGCTTGAGTTCGTACTCGTACTCGGCGACGAAGGCCGGGTCGTGCTGGCAGGCAGCGTAGGCCTGGCGCAACTCTTCCAGCGCGGGAATCAGCGTTTCCGAAACGAACACGCCGCCGTAGGGACCGAAATGGCCGCTGGCGTCGGGAAACTGGTAAGGCGTGTCAGCCATCTGCATTGCGAACTCCGGCGATGAAGGCGGTGATCAGGCGGGCATCCTTGATACCCTTGGCCGATTCGACGCCGCTGGAAACATCCACCGCCCACGGGCGCACCCGCCGCACGGCTTCGCTCACGTTGTCCGGCGTCAACCCGCCCGACAGCACCAGCGGACGGTCGAAGCCGTCCGGGATCAGCGACCAGTCGAAGACCTTGCCGCCACCACCATAACCATCCACGAAGGCATCGACGAGAATGCCGCGCGCCCCCGGATGGCAAGCTGCGAATTCTAGCAGATCGACCCCGGGGCGCATCCGCGCCGCCTTGATCCAGGGTCGTCCGAAGCGGGCGCATTCGGCCTCGCTCTCGTCGCCGTGGAACTGCAGCAACTGCAAGGGGACGGCATCCAGCACGCGCCGCACCTGGGCTTCGTCCGCGTTCACGAACAGGCCGACCGTGGTGACGAAAGGCGGGATCAATGCGGCCAGCGTGGCTGCCTGCGCCAGTTCCACATGGCGCGGACTGGGCGGATAGAACACCAGCCCGATCGCGTCCGCGCCGGCGTCAACGGCCGCGCGCACGTCATCCGGCCGGGTCAGGCCACAGATCTTGATACGGGTACGGGACATTCAGAGCAGGGGAATTCGGGGCAGCGCGATGATACGCCCATCGCCGGGCAGCGACCAGCGCGGCGGATAGTCCACCCCGCACAGGTAGAGCCCGTCCGGCGAGAAGGTCGGCGCAGCATGCTTGCGGTCGCGACTGGCGAGCAATTCCGCCATCCAGCCGACCGGATGACGCCCCTTGCCGACATAGCAGAGCGCACCGACGAGGTTGCGGATCATGTGGTGCAGGAAGCCGTCGGCGTAAAAGTCGAAGACGATGAACTCTCCGCTGCGCGCCACGCTCACCTCGTACATGTTGCGCACCGGCGTCTTCGCCTGGCAGCCCGCCGCGCGGAAGGCGCTGAAATCGTGCCGCCCCACCAGGCAGGCCGCCGCCTCGGCCATGCGCGCCGCGTCAAGCGGCGCATGGAACCAGCCTACCCGGCGCGCGAGCAGTGCCGGGCGCACCGGCGCATTGTGGAGGATGTAGCGGTAACGCCGCGCGCAAGCCAGGTAGCGGGCATGGAAGCCGTCGTCCACCTCGACCGCCCAGCGCACCACGACCGCAGGCGGCAGCAGGGCATTGACACCACGTACCCAGGCGCCGAGCGGACGTTCGGCCGAGGTGTCGAAATGCACGACCTGGGCGGTCGCATGCACGCCGGCATCGGTGCGGCCCGCGCAATGCAGGCGCACCGGGTGCGCGCAGATCGCGCCGAGCGCGTCCTCCAGCGCATCCTGGACCGCACCCCCACCCCGCTGGCTCTGCCAGCCGAGAAACGCATCGCCCGCATACTCGACGCCAAGTGCGATTCTCTTCATGCGTAAGCCCACAAGAGATAGGCGAAACCGATTCCGAGCACCCCCCACTCGAGTACACCGAGTCGCTCACGTTGCAGTTGGAGGCGCTCGTTCTCCACCTCGCCCGGCTCATGGAGCAACTCGCGCCACACGTGGGCACGAGGGCTGTCCACGTATCGCAGCACCAGCAGCATCCGCACCGCGACCCGCTCCGCAGGCAGACCGAACACGGCCAGCGGGCGGCTCAGTGCGTAGAGTCCGCCGATCAGGCGCTCGGTAGACAGGCGTTCCAGCAAGATGGCGACACAACACACGACCGCCACCAGACGTCCGGCATGGGCCAGGGCCTGGAGGAGACCTTCACGACTCGGGCTGAGGGCGGGCCAGTCCGCGAGCACTGCCTCGCCGGGCGTGAAGCCCGCGAAGAGCACGATGATGGCGATCAGCAGGATGCGCACCCGCCGCAGCAGGCGCAGGGTGCGCAGCCGGGCGCCAAACAGCGCCACGACCGCCAGCCCGCAGACGACAAGCGCCAGCGCGCCGGGCTGAAGGAACTGCAAGGCCCCCACCCCCAGCATCCAGCAAAGAATCAAGAAACCTGCATGCATCGTTCTGATCACGCCCCCACCATCCGCGGCTGGCGATCCAGCCGGCCTCGGCGGAGGGCGAGCATACCTCGAAAGCAGTGCGGAGAAACGGAAACGGGCGGGGTTCCCCCCGCCCGTGGTCATGCGCCGGTCGAGCCGGCAGGGCTCAATCGAGGCGAGCGAGCAGTTCCCGCGCAGCCGCCTGCTGGCTGTCGCTGCCTTCGCGCAGCACCTCGTCGAGGAGTTCCCGCGCACCTTCCTTGTCACCCATTTCCTCGTAGGCACGGGCAAGCTCGAGCTTGGTATCGACCTCCTGCCCGCCCGCCGCTTCGCCTGCAGGCATCCTGGCCTCTTCAGCGGCGACGTCTGTACGCTCACCGCCGACATCCGGCTGTGCTTCCTGCGGTGTCTCGAGTTCGAGATCGATGCTGGAAAGATCGAGCGCCGGCGGCTCGCCACCCGAGGCAGCAGTCGGGGAGTCGAGCTCAAAGTCGAAGTCGAGCAGATTGGTGTCGAAACTGGACTCCTCCAGATCCACCACGTCCCCGCCCTGTTCCGAAAACGCGTTCACACCCTCGATCTGCGTCTCCGCGCCGTAGGTGTCCGAGCCGGCAATGACGGTCGCTGCCAGATCGACAGGCTCGGCCTCGTTGGGCGCACCCGCCTCCTGAGGCGCGTCAAGATCGATGAAGGCCGCGTCAGATGCAGGCGCATCGAGATCGATGAAGGCCTCGTCGGCCGCCTCCCCCTCGCTCTGAGCGGAGGATGCAACAACCGTGGCCGTCAGATTCGAGGCGTCGGTCTGCGCCGCGCCCTCCTCGAGATCGGGCTCTGCGCTCCCGGCTTCGGGCGCTGCCGCAGCGGGCTCCTCGAAATCGAGATCGAAGTCCAGGACATTGCTGTCCACCTCGGGCACGGGCACTTCGAGCGCCTCGCTCTCTCCGCCGGTCTCGGTTCCGGTGAATGCCAGCTGGCCGCCGGGCATCGCCCAGGTGTCCTTCAGCTGGTTCTCACCCTCCTCACCGGCCTCGGGCACTTCCGGCTCGACGGGCGGCTCTTCCGCAGCGGGCTGTTCCGCCGGCTCGATGTCCGGAAGATCGAAATCCAGCGCGCCCAGCGACTGGGTCAGGTCCTGACCGGCATCATCGACGGCCGCAGCTTGCTCGGGTTGCTCGGGCTCCTCGCCCGCCACCAGACCGCCCGCCAATGCCGCAACTCCCACGGCACCGGCAGCAGCCGCGGTAGCCGGCGAGGGCTGGCCAGCCTTGTCGCCAACGCTCTCCTCGACGTCGCCGGCCTCACCGCCGCGGTCCGCCGCGTAAAGCGGATTCTCGGGATCGATCTCGCGACCGAGCGCCGCAGCCTTGGCCCACTCGGAGCCCTCGCCGCTGGTCCGTGCGTAGAGATCCGCAGCGATGGTCTCGAACTGCTTGAGGCTCTTGCGCGCCGCGTAGAGCTCCAGCAGCTTGAGATAGATCGCAAGCCGGCTGGGATCGGCCTTGAGCGCATCGACAAGGATCTCTTCGGCTTGGGCATCGCGCCCGTAGGCCATGTACACATCGGCCTCTGCCACCGGATCGACGCCTTCGTCAGTGTCGATCGAGGACAGCCCCGACTGGCTGAAATCGGTCTGCAGCACACTGCTGCTACTGGTGTCGACGCTCTGCCCACCGGTCACGCCGAACACCGAATTCGGGCCCGTCGGCGCCTCCGACATCAACGCCGACGACAATCCGGCCCCTTCGCTCTGCTTGCGACGCTGGCGCAGCTTGAAACCGGCATAGCCGAGCAGCAAGGCAAGCACGCCGCCACCGGCCGCCAGGGTCATCGGATCACCGAGCAATTCGTCCAGGAAACTGGGCTGCGGTTGCGGCGCAGGCTGCGGTGCAGGCTTGCGGGCCGCAGGCGGCGCCGGTTTCGGTGCGGGCTCGGCCTTCGGCTCGACACTGGGTTCCGGCGCAGGGGCCGGAGTGGGAGCTGCCTGGGACACCTGCGCTTCCGCGGCCGGTGCCGGCGCCTGTGCCGGCTGCGAGGCCTCCGCCGCCGGCGTGGGCGTCTCGGCCGCCGGTGTATCCGCTGCGGCCGCAGGCGCCTCTGCCCCAGGCACGGCGGCCGGCGGGGTGCCGGTTCCAGCCTGTTGCTGCAGTTGGGCGAGTTGTTCGCTCTTCAGTTCGATGAGCTTCTGCAGATCGCGGATGCTGCGCTCCAGCTCGACCAGGCGCTGATTGGCTTCTTCGAGCGCACGATCGCGGGCGACCAGGTCTTCCTCGAGCGCCCTGAGCCGATCCGTCCTTGCCGCGTCGCCGGACTCCGCAGCCGCATCGTCCGCCGCACGTGAGACCTGCACCCGGTCAGTGCTCGCATCGGGCCTGGCAGTCTCTTCGACACGCGGCGTAATCCTGCCTTCGCTCGCCTGGTCGGCCGTGTCGGGTGCCGCGGGGGTCGCTGCCGCAGCGCCCGCCAAACGGCGTCGATAGGCTTCGAAATCGGCGGCCTGGGCAACCACTTCGCGCCTGGCTTCGGTACGGTCGATCGCCCTGACCTGCTCGGCCGAGGGCATGTTCAGGATCGCGCCTGCGCGCATGCGATTGATGTTGCCGTCATCGAAGGCAGCGGGGTTCTCGCGCGCCAGGGCAATCAGCATCTGATCCAGGGTGACATCCGCCGGCCGGCTTTCCTCGGCGATGCGTCGCAGGGTGTCACCCCGCTGCACCCGGTAGCTGCCGGATGCGGCCGCCGGACTCGCCGCCGCAGCAGGTGCGACGCGGCTGGAAGCCTGGGTCGGCGCCGAAGCGGGTTGAGCGGGCTGCACCGGCGCAAGGGCGACCGGATCGAGCAGGAAGGTGTATTCGCGCACCAGCCGCCCTGCATCCCAGCTGAACTCCAGCAGGAGATCAAGGAAAGGCTCGTTCACCGGCCGATCACTGCTGATGCGCAGCACCGGCTTGGAGCCGGAATTATCTACCGAGACGCGCAGCAGGCTCAGCGCCGAGGAATACGGGATGTTGGCCTGGCGAAAGGCATCGGGGGGTGCAATCCGCGCCGACAGTGACTGCAACTCCTGGGGCGTTGCAGACAGCGGCACTTCGGCCCGCAAGGGCTGGCCCAGACCGCTGAAAACATTGATCGGCCCGGCTCCGAGCGCGAATGCGCTGGACGGGATGGATGCAATCGCGGTCGCGATCAGGGATGCCTTGAGCAAAGTTTTCATCGTTTTGTGCGCGTTCCCTTGCCGGTGCCAAGCTATAAAGAACATAGCATCATGGACTTGGGCTAGCAATCTAGCATTTTCTTTAACTTTGCGCAGCAATTGTTTCTTGCCAAAGATAAAGAGCCGTGCATGCCCGTCCGCACGCCACTACGCTGCCGGTCCGGTGCGGGCGGCCGCAGGAGCCGCCCGCACCGGACGCATGAATCAGCGATCGAGCAGGATGCGCAGCATGCGGCGCAGCGGCTCGGCCGCGCCCCACAGCAGCTGGTCGCCCACGGTAAAGGCGCCGAGATATTCCGGCCCCATCGCCATCTTGTGCAGGCGGCCGACCGGGATGGACAGGGTGCCGGTGACCGTGGCCGGCGACAGTTCGCGCTCGGTGGTCTCACGGTCGTTCGGCACCACCTTCACCCAGTCGTTGGCGGTGGCGATGATCTCGGTCACCTCATCCAACGGCACGTCCTTCCTGAGCTTGATGGTGAGCGCCTGCGAGTGGCAGCGCATGGCACCGATACGCACGCACAGTCCATCAATGGGAATGCTTCCCGGGGTACGGAAGGCCGGCTTGCCGAGGATCTTGTTGCACTCGGCGCCTCCCTTCCACTCTTCCTTCGACTGGCCGTGCTCGACCGGCACGTCGATCCACGGGATCAGGCTGCCCGCCAGCGGGGTGTTGCGGAAGTTCTTCTTCGGGAAGGCATCGGAACGGATGGTGTCCGCCACCTTGCGGTCGATGTCGAGGATGGCCGAGGCCGGATCGGCCAGCAGGTCGGCCACCGAGGCGTGGATGGCGCCCATCTGCGCGATCAGCTCGCGCATGTTCTGCGCGCCGGCGCCGGAAGCGGCCTGGTAGGTCATCGCCGAGATCCACTCGACCAGGTCGTGCTTGAACAGGCCGCCCAGGCCCATCAGCATCAGCGACACGGTGCAGTTGCCGCCGATCCAGTTCTTGCCGCCCTTGGCGAGCGCGTCCTTGATGACGTGCATGTTGACCGGATCGAGGATGATCACCGCGTCGTCAGCCATGCGCAGCGCGGAGGCGGCGTCGATCCAGTGGCCGTCCCAGCCTGCGGCGCGCAGCTTCGGGTACACCTCCTTGGTGTAGTCGCCGCCCTGGCAGGTGATGACGATGTCGCAGGCCTTGAGCGCGTCGACGTTCATCGCGTCCTGCAGCGGCTCGCTCGCTTCCTTGCCACCGAAAGCCGGGGCCTTGCCACCGGCGTTGGAGGTGGAGAAGTACACCGGCTCGATATGGGCAAAGTCGCCCTCTTCCACCATGCGCTGCATCAGCACGGAGCCGACCATGCCGCGCCAACCGACCAGACCAACCTTGTTCATCGCTCTTCCTCTTGATGCCTAGAACCTTACAGCGCCGCCAGCACGGCGTCGCCCATTTCCCGCGTGCCGACCTTCTTCGTGCCCGGCTCGAAGATGTCGCCGGTACGGAAGCCTTGCGCCAGCACTTTTTTCACCGCGCCCTCGACGCGCTGCGCGGCTTCCTCCTGGGCGAAGGTGTAGCGCAGCATCATCGCCGCCGACAGGATGGTGGCCAGCGGGTTGGCCACGCCCTTGCCGGCGATGTCCGGCGCGGAGCCGTGCGAAGGTTCGTACAACCCCTTGTTGTTCTCGTCCAGCGAGGCCGAGGGCAGCATGCCGATCGAGCCGGTGAGCATGGAGGCCTCGTCCGACAGGATGTCGCCGAACATGTTGCCGGTGACCATCACGTCGAACTGCTTGGGCGCGCGCACCAGCTGCATCGCGGCGTTGTCGACCAGCATATGGGAAAGCTCGACGTCGGGATACTCCGCCGCCAGCTCGCTCATCACGTCGCGCCACAGCTGGGTGGTTTCCAGCACGTTCATCTTGTCCACCGAGCACAGGCGCTTGTCACGCTTGCGCGCGGCCTCGAAGGCCACGCGGCCGATGCGGCGGATCTCCGACTCGGTGTAGTGCATGGTGTTGAAACCGTAACGCTCCCCCTTACCGTTCACTTCTCGCATCTCGATGCCGCGCGGCTGGCCGAAGTAGATGTCGCCGGTCAGCTCGCGCACGATCAGGATGTCCAGGCCGGCAACGATCTCGGGCTTCAGCGAGGAGGCATTGGCCAGCTCCGGGTAGAGGATGGCCGGGCGCAGATTGGCGAACAGCCCGAGCTCCTTGCGGATGCCCAGCAGGCCGCGCTCCGGGCGCTGCTCGCGCGGCAGGCCGTCCCACTTCGGGCCGCCCACCGCGCCCAGCAGCACCGCATCGGCTTCGCGTGCCAGCTTGGAGGTGGCTTCCGGGTAGGGGTTGCCGGTGGCATCCACCGCGCTGCCGCCCAGCAGGGCCTCTTCCATCTCGAACTTCAGGTCCAGTGCGCGCAGGACACGCACGGCCTCGGCCATGATCTCGGGGCCGATGCCATCACCGGGCAGTACGCAAATCTTCATCCAGTCTCTCCAGCTCTATCTATGGTCGCCCGACCGCGGTCAGGCGAAGTAGTACGGGTGTTCGGCGCGACGCCTGTCTTCGAAGGCGCGGATCTTGTCGGCGTGGCGCAGGGTCAGGCCGATGTCGTCCCAGCCGTTGAGCAGGCATTCCTTGCGGAAGGGATCGACCTCGAAGGCGATCGCCTGGCCGTCCGGACGGGTGATGGTCTGCGCGGCCAGATCCACCTTCAGGCGGTAGCCCTCGGTGCCTTCGCACTGCTGGAACAGCTCATCCACCACTGCCGCCGGCAGCACGATGGGCAGCACTCCGTTCTTGAAGCAGTTGTTGAAGAAGATGTCGGCGAAGCTCGGCGCGATGATCACGCGGAAGCCGTAGTCTTCCAGCGCCCAGGGGGCGTGTTCGCGCGAGCTGCCGCAGCCGAAGTTGTCGCGTGCGAGCAGCACCTGGGCGCCCTGGTAGCGTGCCTGGTTGAGCACGAAGTCGGGGTTCTTCGGTCGGTTGGCGCAATCCTGGCCGGGTTGACCGACATCCAGATAGCGCCATTCGTCGAACAGGTTGGGGCCGAAGCCGCTGCGCTTGATCGACTTGAGGAACTGCTTGGGGATAATCGCATCGGTATCCACATTGGCGCGGTCGAGCGGCGCCACGATGGCATCGAGCACGGTAAACGGTTTCATGTTCTGCCTTTCCTCTCGGTTCTTACAGCGCGCGCACGTCGGCGAAATGACCGGTCACCGCGGCGGCGGCGGCCATCGCCGGGCTCACCAGGTGGGTGCGCCCGCCGGCGCCCTGGCGGCCTTCGAAGTTGCGGTTCGAGGTGGACGCGCAGCGCTCGCCCGGCTCCAGGCGGTCCGCGTTCATCGCCAGGCACATCGAACAGCCAGGTTCGCGCCACTCGAAGCCTGCCTCGATGAAGACCTTGTCCAAGCCCTCGGCCTCCGCCTGGCGCTTGACCAGGCCGGAACCCGGCACCACCAGCACGCGACGCACGTTGGCGGCCTTGCTGCGCCCCTTGGCCACCGCGGCCGCCTCGCGCAGGTCCTCGATGCGCGAATTGGTGCACGAACCGATGAAGACCTGGTCGACCTTGATCTCGCTCATCGGCGTGTTGGCTTCCAGGCCCATGTACTTGAGCGCACGCTCCATGCCTTCGCGCTTGACCGGATCGGCGACCTGCGCGGGGTCCGGCACGCGCCCGTCGATGGTGGTGACCATCTCGGGCGAGGTGCCCCAGGTGACCTGCGGCGCGATCTCGGCCGCGTCCAGCACCACCAGCTTGTCGAACTGCGCGCCTTCGTCGGACGTCAGCCTGCGCCAGTAGGCCACCGCGGCCTCCCATTGCACGCCCTTGGGCGCGAAGGGCTTGTCGCGCAGGTAGTCGATGGTGATGTCGTCCACCGCCACCATGCCCGCGCGCGCGCCGGCCTCGATGGCCATATTGCACACCGTCATGCGGCCTTCCATGGACAGCGAGCGGATCGCGCTGCCACCGAACTCGATGGCGTAGCCGGTGCCGCCGGCAGTGCCGATCTGGCCGATGATGGCCAGCACCACGTCCTTGGCGGTGACACCACGACCCAATTCGCCGTCGACCCGCACCAGCATGGTCTTGGACTTCTTCTGCAGCAGGCACTGGGTGGCCATCACGTGCTCGACCTCGGAGGTACCGATACCGTGCGCCAGACAGGCGAAGGCGCCATGCGTGGAGGTGTGCGAATCGCCGCACACCACGGTCATGCCCGGCAGGGTGGCGCCGTTCTCCGGTCCGATCACGTGCACGATGCCCTGGCGCTCGTCCTTGAAGGGGAAATAGGCCAGCGAGCCGACTTCGCGGATGTTGGCGTCCAGGGTCTCGACCTGCTGGCGCGAGACCGGGTCCTTGATGCCCTCTTCCCAGTGGTCGGTGGGGGTGTTGTGGTCGGCGGTGGCGACGATCGAGGAGATCCGCCACGGCTTGCGCCCGGCCAGCTTGAGACCTTCGAAGGCCTGCGGGCTGGTGACTTCATGCACGAGGTGACGATCGATGTAGATCAGCGCCGTGCCGTCGGCCTCCTGGTGAACGACGTGACTCGACCAGAGCTTTTCGTACAGCGTTTGGGGTGTCATCCGTTGTATTCCGCGCAAAAAGAAAAGGTTTCGATTATTTCACAGGGGCGTTTGGCTGAATAGCCGGCCCGCCGCGGCCCTACTGGCGCCCGCCGGCCTGCCGGTACAGGGGCATGACGCGCTGGGCGTAGTCGTTCAGATCGCGCTGGCGGCTGGCATGCGAGGGGTGGGTGGACAGCCATTCCGGCGGCGCACCGGCCGAGCGCGAGGCCATCTTGTCCCACAGCGTCACCGCCGCGCGCGGATCGAAGCCGGCCCGCGCGGCGAGCTCGATACCGATGCGATCGGCCTCGGTCTCGTGCAGGCGGGAGTTGGGCAGTTCGAAGGTGACCTTGGCGACCTGCCCCATCAGGCTCTGTCCGGATTCGCCGACGCCCAGCAGCGCGCCGGCCACCGACACGCCGATGCCGGTGGCCACCGACTTGGAGATGCGCTCGCGCGCGTGCTCGCGCAGCGCGTGGGCGATCTCGTGCCCCATCACGGCGGCGATCTCGTCGTCGGTGAGCTTGAGCTGGTCGACCAGGCCGGTGTAGATGGCGATCTTGCCCCCGGCCATGCACCAGGCGTTGAGCTCCTTGGAGCTCAGCACATTGACCTCCCACTGCCAGGCCGGGGCATCCTTGCGGAACACCCCGGTCTGGCCGATCAGCCGGTTGGCGATGCGGCGAACGCGCTGCACCGTGGCCGCATCGCGGTTAAGCGCGTTCTGCTTGCGCGCCTCGGCCAGGACCTGCTGGTATTGCTGCGCGGAGGCCTGTTCGACCTCCTGCGCGGAGACCATCATCATCTGTCCGCGGTCCACGCCGACCGTTCCGCCGCCGGTGGTCTGCACCGTCTGGCAGGCCACCGCCATGGTCGCAGCCAGCAGGGCCGGCAGGGCATTGCGCAACAAGGCTCGCATGAGCACTCTCCTCAATCGTGTACGGGCGTCGGCGGCGACTCACGCCGCCAGCCCTTCATCAGCCAGAACAGCCCGGCCAGCGCGAACGCCGACCCCAGGCTGTAGGTCCATGCCGGCCCGATCGTGTCCCAGGTCAGGCCGCTCGCCAAGCCGCCGGCCATGCCGCCGGCGCCGAAGGACAGGCTGCCGTAGAGCGCCTGTCCTCTCGATTGGAGTTTGCCGGGGAACCACTGGTTCACCGCGGCGATCGCCGCCGCGTGGTAGGCCCCGAAGGTCGCCCCATGCAGCAACTGGGCGAACAGCAGCACCGCAAGGCTGCCCACCCCCCAGCCGATCAGCAGGAAGCGTAGCACCGCCGCAACGAAGGAGAACAGCAGGATGGCGCGCAGCGAGTAGCGCTTCATCAGGCGCGGCATGAACAGGAAGACCACGATTTCGGCCAGCACGCCGAGGGTCCACATCCAGCCCACCAATGCCTTGCCGTAGCCGTTGTCGACCAGGTAGATCGAATAGAACACATAGAGCGCGCCATGCGCCGCCGACATGAAGAAGCAGGCCCCGAGCAGGGCGCGCACCTCCGGCCGTCCCAGGGTCTCGCGCAGGCTGACCTGCGTCCGCCCCGCCGGCGGGCGCACCGCATCCGGCACCAGGAAGGCGCACACCACGATGCCGGCCAGAACCGAGGCGGTCATCCACAGCATGGAATCGATCGGCAGGTAGTCCAGCGCATGGCCGATGCCCAGCACCGCGACGATGAAACCGACCGAGCCCCACACGCGAATGTTGCCGTAGCGATGCCCCTGGGCACCGAGGTGGGTGAAGGTCACGCTCTCGATCAGCGGTAGCGCGGCGCTCCAGAAGAAGGCCATCAGCGCCATGCCGACGAAGATGCCGGCAAACTCGGTGGTCAGGAAGAACAGCGCGAAGCCGGCCAGGCTTGCCACCGCCGAGACGCGCACGATCAACACCGGCACGCCGAGGCGCTCGGCCAGCCAGCCCCACAGGTTGGGTGCGAGGATGCGCATCACCTGCATCAGCGACATCAGGATGGCAATGTCGGTGGCGGTAAAGCGCAGCGACTGCAGGTAAAGGGTGAAGTACGGCGAGAACGCGCCGACGAAGCCGAAATAGAAGAAGTAATAGGCCGACAGGCGCCAGTACGGCAGCATCCGGCGAACGCCCGCGCCGCGTCAGGCGCGCGGGCTGGGAACCGCCTGCACGCCGTCCGGCGCCAGCCCGGCAATCTTTGGCGTGGCGGTGCTCACGTCGCCGCATTGCGCGCGGTGGCGCAGCGCGTGGTCGATCAGCACCAGCGCCAGCATGGCCTCGGCGATCGGCGTGGCGCGGATGCCGACGCAGGGGTCGTGGCGGCCGTGGGTGGCAACGACCGCAGGATCGCCCTGCTTGTCGATCGAGCGACGCTCGATGCGGATGCTGGAGGTCGGCTTGATCGCCATGCTGACCAGGATGTCCTGCCCGGTGGAAATACCGCCCAGCACGCCACCGGCGTTGTTGGACAGAAAGCCTTCCGGGGTCAGTTCGTCGCCGTGCTCGGAGCCGCGCTGCGCGACACTGGCGAAGCCGGCGCCGATCTCAACGCCCTTGACCGCGTTGATGCCCATCATCGCGTGTGCGATGTCGGCGTCCAGGCGGTCGTACACCGGCTCGCCCCAACCCACCGGCACGCCGGTGGCGATCACGTTGATGCGCGCACCGATCGAGTCGCCCGACTTGCGCAAGTCGTCCATGTAGCTTTCCAGTTGCGGGACGATCGCCGCATTGGGGGCGAAGAACGGGTTGTCCATCTCCTCCCAGGCCACGAAGGGAATCTCGATCGGCCCGAGCTGCGCCATCCAGCCGCGGATCACGATGCCGTAGCGCTCCTGCAGCCACTTGCGCGCGATGGCTCCAGCCGCCACCCGCACCGCGGTCTCGCGCGCCGACGAGCGCCCGCCGCCGCGGTAATCGCGGATGCCGTACTTCTGCCAGTAAGGGTAGTCCGCGTGCCCCGGGCGGAAGGTCTCGGAGATGTTGCCGTAGTCCTTGGAGCGCTGGTCCTGGTTGCGGATCAGCAGCGCGATCGGGGTGCCGGTGGTCACACCCTCGAACACCCCGGAGAGGATCTCCACCTCGTCCGGTTCGCGGCGCTGGGTGACATGGCGGGAAGTGCCCGGCTTGCGCCGGTCGAGCTCGGCCTGGATGTCCGCAGCGCTCAGCGCGAGTCCCGGGGGGCAGCCGTCTACCACGCAGCCGATCGCGGGACCATGGGATTCGCCAAAGGAGGCGACCGTAAACAGCGTACCGAGGGTGTTGCCGGACATCGCGGACTCGTGCTCAAGAATGCGGGCGGAAGGCCGGGGAGTTTAGCACAGCGCCCTCCCCCGCCCTGCCGCGCCGCCGCGCTCAGTGGAAGAAGTCCTCCAGGCGTTCGAAGACCTCGTGCTCCGCACCATGACGGCGCACCGAGAGCACGTCCTGCAGCTTCTCCAGCTGGCGGATCATCTGCTCCAGTCGCTGGTCCTCGAACACCAGCAGCCAGATGCGGCTGCGCTTGCCGTCGGACACCGGCATGCACAGGATGCCTTCGACGTTGAACGCGCGGCGGGCGAAGAGATTGCAGATGTGGCTCATCACCCCCGGGTGGTTGTTGACGTCGATTTCCAGGATCACCTTGGCGAAGCCGGATTGCTGCAGCGGTTCTGCGACCTGTTCGATCATGGTCAGCCTCCGATCATTTCAGTATTGGCCGCGCCCGGCGGCACCATGGGATAAACAAACTGCTCGCGGTCGATGGACACGTGGATCAGGCAGGGCCCCGGCGTGGCGAGCGCCTGCGCAAGCGTGCCGCGCGGGTTGGCTGCGGTGTCGAGATCGACCGCCGGCACGCCGAAACCTTCGGCGATCTTCACGAAGTCCGGCGCGCCACGGTACTTGGAGGCGAACACGCGCTTGCCGTAGAACAGGTTCTGCTGCTGGTACACCAGGCCCAGCGAGTTGTTGTTCATCAGCACGATCTTCACGTTGAGCCATTCCTCGGCCAGCGTGGCGAGTTCCTGGATGTTCATCTTGAAGCTGCCGTCGCCGGAGAAGCACACCACGGTACGCTCGGGCGCCGCCAGTGCGGCGCCGATCGCGGCCGGCATGCCGAAACCCATGGTCCCCAACCCGCCGGAGGTCAGCCACTGGCGCGGGCGGCGGAAGGGGTAGGCCTGGGCCACCCACATCTGGTGCTGGCCGACATCGGTGGTGATCACCGCCTCGTCGCCCACCGCGGCGGCCACCGCACGCACCAGGCCGTAGTGGCTGCGCGGGTCGTCCTGCTCGGCCCACTCCACCGGGAAGCGGCTCTTGAGGCTCTCCACATGCGACAGCCAGCGCTTGCGCAACTGTGCCTTGACGCGCGGCAGCAGGGCCTCCAGCACCTGGGCGACGTCGCCATTGACCGCCACGTGCGCCTGCCGGATCTTGTGCAACTCGGAGCGATCGACGTCGATGTGCACGATCTTCGCCCTGGGACAGAACTGCGTCGCCTTGCCGATCGCGCGATCGTCGAAACGCGCGCCGACGCAGACCAGCAGGTCGGCCTCTTCCAGGACGAAGTTGGTGTAGCGCGCAGCGTGCATCCCGAGCATGCCGATCGACAGCGGATGATCCATGGGCATGGCGCCCAGCGCCATCAGCGTCATCGTGGTCGGCAAGCCGGCCTGCTCGGCCAGGGACACCGCCTGGCGGGCAGCGCCGGAATGGATGACCCCGCCGCCGAGATAGAGGACGGGCTGCTCGGCCTCGTTGATCATCCGGGCGGCCTCCTCGACCGCCGCCATGTCGAGCGCAGGCAGCGCCTCGGGCGCAGCCACCGGGGGGAAGTCGTCGAACTCGATGCGGGCGTTCTGCACATCCTTGGGCACGTCGACCAGCACCGGACCGGGCCGGCCGGACATGGCGACGCGGAAAGCCTCCGGAATGACTTCGAGCAGTTCCTCGACCGAGCGCACCAGGAAATTATGCTTGGTGATCGGCACGGTCATCCCGTAGATGTCCACCTCCTGGAAGGCATCGGTGCCGATCATCGACAAGGGCACTTGGCCGGTGATCGCCACCATCGGAATCGAATCCAGGCGCGCATCGGCAATCGCCGTGACCAGGTTCGTGGCGCCGGGGCCGCTGGAGGCAAAGCACACCTCCGGCACGCCGGACACGCGCGCCATGCCTTGCGCCATGAAACCGGCGCCCTGCTCGTGGCGCGCCAGCACGTGGCGGATCACGGTGCTGCCCGAGAGGGCATCGTACAGCGGCAGGATGGCGCCGCCGGGAATGCCGGCGATGGTACGCACGCCCTGGCGTTCGAGCAGGCGCACGATCAACTCGGCGCCGGTCATCTGCTTCATTTCGGATCTCCTGGAATGGTTCGCGACGTCAGGACCGGCGGCACAAAAACGAAAACCCCCGCCGGCTTGCGCGCCGGCGGGGGTTTGGATTCGGTGACCTGCTTGTTGTCCTGACCCGCTACGACGCGCGACTGCCTACGCCTACTACTACGCGTACGGACAGGACTACGGCGAGGGAGCGGTTGCAGCGGGACATTGAACGGCTTCTACGGTCAGTGGCCATGATGAAACCACGAATTGCGCTGCATGACAACACCCTTTCCACCCTTTGCAGGATCAACCGGCGTGCGCCGACTCGTCCCGCAGGGCCCTGCGCAGGATCTTGCCGACGTTGGTCTTGGGCAGTTCGTCCCTGAACTCCACGTGATGCGGCACCTTGTAGCCGGTGAGGTTCTCGCGGCAATGCGCCACGATCGCCTCTGCGGTGAGCGCCGGATACTTCTTCACGACGAAGACCTTCACCGCCTCGCCGCTGCGCTCGTCCGGCACGCCGACCGCCGCCACCTCCAGCACGCCGGGATGACTGGCCACCACGTCCTCGATCTCGTTCGGGTAAACATTGAAACCCGACACCAGGATCATGTCCTTCTTGCGGTCTACCAGGCGTATGAAGCCCTGCTCGTCCATCACCGCGATGTCGCCGGTACGGAAGAAACCGTCGGCGGTGAACGCCCGCGCGCTGTCCTCCGGCCGGTTCCAGTAGCCCTTCATCACCTGCGGGCCGCGAACGCACAGCTCGCCACGCTGCCCCACCGCCACCTCGTTGCCGTCGTCGTCGCGGATACTCACTTCGGTCGATGAAACCGGCAGGCCGATGGAATGGTTGAACTCGGCCAGGTCGAGCGGATTGATGGTCACCGCGGGCGAGGTCTCGGTCAGGCCATAGGCTTCGTACAGCACCTTCCCGGTCACCTTCTTCCACTTGTCGGCCACCGCCTGCTGCACCGCCATGCCACCGCCGAGCGCGATCTTGAAACGGGAGAAATCGAGCTTGGCGAAGTCCGCGTTGTTGAGCAGGGCATTGAACAGTGTGTTGACGCCGGTGATCACCGTAAAGGGATGCTTGGCGAGCTCCTTCACGAAGCCGGGGATATCGCGCGGATTGGTGATCAGCACGTTGGTGGCGCCGATCTTGAAGAAGGTCAGGCAGTTCGCGGTAAGCGAAAAGATGTGATAGAGCGGCAAGGCGGTGATGATCACCTCTTCGCCCTCCTTCACATAGGGGCCGATCCAGGCGTGGGCCTGCTGCAGGTTGCCGACGATGTTCCCGTGTGTCAGCACCGCACCCTTGGCCGTACCGGTCGTGCCGCCGGTGTACTGCAGGAAGGCGATGTCGTCGTGGCCGATCTCGGCACGCTTCATCGAATGTCGCGCACCGAGTTCGAGCGCGGCGGAGAAGCGCACATGGCCCTGGATGTGCCAGGCAGGCACCATCTTCTTGATCCGCCGCACCACGAAATTGACGATGGCGCTCTTCGGAAACCCGAGCATCTCCCCCAGACTGGTGACGATGACGTGCCGCACCGGCACCTTGGGCAGAACGTGCTCCAGCGTATGGGCGAAATTCTCCAGGATGACGATCGCGTCGGCACCGGAGTCCTTGAGCTGATGCTCCAGCTCACGGGCGGTATACAAGGGATTGACGTTGACCACCGTATAACCGCCGCGCAGGGAGCCGAACATGGCAACCGGATACTGCAGCAGGTTGGGCATCATCAGGGCCACGCGCGCGCCGCGCGGCAGCTTCAGTTCGCCCTGAAGGTAGGCGGCAAACCGCGCCGACAGACGATCCAGTTCCTCGTAGGTGATCGACTTGCCCATGTTGATGTACGCAGTACGGTTGCCGTACTTGCGCACACTCTGCTCGAACAGGTCGGCCAGCGACGCGAACTGGTGATGATCGATCTCGGCGGGTACGCCAGGGGGGTAGCTCTTAAGCCAGATCTTGTCCAAGTTGTCTCCTCCTGATGTTGGAAAATGCGCATTCCACATGCAACTACGTGGTTACTGCACCGCCCTCCCGAGGCGTAACGGGCGCCACCGAGGGCACCACGTCTTCCAACCGACTACTGTCCGTAAGAGGCCCGGACTTTTCTATTTGTTCTCACAGCTACGATGCGCGCCCCCCTGCGGCACCCATCGCCCGTGTAGTTCTCCGCTCAGCCTTGCTCGCCGCTCTCGGCGGGCCAGTTGCGGATGTAGTTCTTCAGCATGCGGTTCTCGAAGCTTTGTTCCTCGAGCACCGCCTTGGCCACGTCATGGAAGGACACCACACCCAGCAGGGTGTTGCCATCCATCACCGGCAGGTAGCGCTGGTGGCGATCCACCATCAAGCGCCGCAGTTCGTCCATTTCCATGTTCGGCGAGGCGGAGAGTGGATCACGCAGCATCGCCTGCTCGATCGCCATCTCCTGCCACTTCGCACCGCCTGCATGCACCGCGCCGAGCACTTCGCGGAAGGTGAGCATGCCCGCCATGCGCCCCTGGTCGAATACCACGAGCGAGCCCACGTCCTGTTCGGTCATGATGGCGACAGCCTCCGCCAGGCTCCGGTTCGGTGCGATCGTATAAAGCACCTTGCCCTTGATGGCGAGAATTTCGCTGACGAGCATACCCATTAACTTCTAGCTCCGGTAGTGACGGTGTCGTGCGCCATGTTAGTGCATTGCCGACGGGACGGAAAGTATGCGCCCCACCCGCGCGACCGCTAGCGTTTCAATTGATCGAGCTTGTCCTTGACTTGCGCCCACTCATCCGCATCGGGCAAAGGATCCTTGCGCTCGACGATCGCCCGCCATTTCTTGGACAACTCGGCATTGAGCTCGATGAAATGCTCCTGCCCGGCCGGCACGTCGTCCTCGGCATAGATCGCCTCGACCGGACACTCGGCCACACACAGCGTACAGTCGATGCATTCATCGGGATCGATCACCAGGAAGTTCTCGCCTTCCCGGAAACAATCCACCGGACACACGTCCACGCAATCCGTATATTTGCAGCGAATACAGGATTCGGTTACGACATAGGTCATTTTTTCTCTCTCCGTCAGTCCGGCCCCGTGGAAACGATGCCCATGGGACGGCGCTCCACTATAGTTCAGCGCGACGCATTTTTGCCACGCTCAGGCCCACGCCGGCTTCGCCGTTCCCCATATTTTCTTGACGCCGGCCCCGGGTTCGCATAAGTTTCGCAAAACTTCCCGCGAGGCCACACTCCTGGCCCTGCCCCATCGGGCCGCCTCAGGCCCCGATTCCCCCGATCCGTTCCAGAACAGCCATCCCTGATGTGAGGAATCATGAGCGAGCATATCCATTACGTGACCGACGGCAATTTCGAGTCCGAGGTGCTGCAGTCGCAAACGCCGGTCCTGGTGGACTACTGGGCCGAATGGTGCGGTCCGTGCAAGATGATCGCCCCCATCCTTGACGACGTCGCCAAAGAGTATGCCGGCAAGCTCAAGGTCGCCAAGCTGAACATCGACGAGAACCAGGACACCCCCGCCAAATTCGGCATCCGCGGAATCCCGACCCTGATGCTGTTCAAGGGCGGCAACGTGGAAGCCACCAAGGTTGGCGCTCTTTCCAAATCGCAACTGACGGCCTTCATTGACAGCAATCTCTGACCCCACCGCGCCGGAGATCGCTCCGGCCGCATCCCGCGGCGCCGCCCGGCCTCCCCGCCGCAGCAGCCGGCGCCGCGAAGAAACCGCCTCTCCGGCGACCGAGCCAGATTCCTCCACCGAAGCACCATCCATACCCGCCGCCATGCATCTATCGGAGCTAAAGGCCCTCCACGTCAGCGAACTGCTGGAGATGGCCGTCGCCAATGAAATCGACGGCGCCAACCGACTGCGCAAGCAGGAGTTGGTATTCGCCCTGTTGAAGAACCGGGCCAAGAAGGGCGAACCGATCTACGGCGATGGCGCGCTAGAAGTGCTGCCGGACGGCTTCGGCTTCCTGCGCTCGCCCGAGGCCTCCTACCTGGCGGGCACGGACGACATCTACGTTTCGCCCTCGCAGATCCGCCGCTTCAACCTGCACACCGGCGACACCATCGAGGGAGAGATCCGCACCCCGAAGGACGGCGAACGCTACTTCGCGCTGGTCAAGCTGGACAAGATCAACGGCCGCCCGCCGGAAGAGTGCAAGCACAAGATCCTCTTCGAGAACCTCACGCCGCTGCACCCGCAGGAGTGCCTGAAGCTCGAGCGCGACATGCGCGGCGAGGAGAACACCACCAGCCGCATCATCGACATGATCGCGCCGATCGGCAAAGGCCAGCGCGGCCTGCTGGTGGCCCCGCCGAAGAGCGGCAAGACAGTGATGCTGCAGCACATCGCGCACGCGATCACCGCCAATCATCCGGACGTCACGCTGATCGTGCTGCTGATCGACGAGCGCCCGGAGGAAGTCACCGAGATGCAGCGCTCGGTCAAGGGCGAGGTCGTGGCCTCGACCTTCGACGAACCGGCCACCCGCCACGTGCAGGTCGCCGAGATGGTGATCGAGAAGGCCAAACGCCTGGTCGAGCACAAGCGCGACGTGGTCATCCTGCTCGACTCGCTGACCCGCCTGGCACGCGCCTACAACACCGTACAGCCGGCCTCGGGCAAGGTGCTCACCGGCGGCGTGGATGCCAACGCCCTGCAGAAGCCCAAGCGCTTCTTCGGCGCCGCGCGCAACATCGAAGAAGGCGGCTCGCTGACCATCATCGCCACCACGCTGATCGACACCGGCAGCCGCATGGACGACGTGATCTACGAGGAATTCAAGGGCACCGGCAACATGGAGCTGCACCTTGATCGTCGCATGGCCGAGAAGCGCGTCTATCCGGCCATCAACGTCAACCGCTCCGGCACACGTCGCGAAGAGCTGCTGCTGAAGGCCGACGTGCTGCAGAAGGTGTGGATCCTGAGGAAGCTCCTGTACGGCATGGACGACATCGACGCGATGGAATTCCTGCTCGACAAGGTCAAGGCCACCAAGAGCAACGCGGAGTTCTTCGACGCGATGCGCTCCGGCCGCTGAAGCCCCTTCCGGGCTTCAATAAGAAAGCCACCCTAGGGTGGCTTTCTTGCTTTCAGGGCTGCGTGCCGCACTTACTTCGCGTAGTCGAAGAAGCCCTTGCCGGTCTTGCGGCCCAGATAGCCGGCTTCAACCATCTCCACCAGCAGCGGTGCCGGACGGTACTTCGGGTCCTTGAAGCCCTCGAACAGCACCTGCATCACCGCGAGCTCCACATCCAGACCGATCATGTCGCACAGCGCCAGCGGACCGATCGGGTGGTTGCAGCCCAGCTTCATCGCCTCGTCGATCTCGGCAGCACTCGCCAGGCCCTCGCCAAGCGCGAAGATCGCCTCGTTGATCATCGGGCAGAGCATGCGGTTGACCACGAAACCCGGGCTGTTGCGGACCTGCACAGGCGTCTTGCCGACCGCCTTCGACACCGTCTCGACCGCGGCATAGGTTTCGTCGGAGGTCTGCAGGCCACGGATCAGTTCGACCAGCGCCATCATCGGCACGGGGTTGAAGAAGTGCATGCCGATCACGCGGTCGGCCCGGCCGGTCGCCGCCGCCAGCTTGGTGATCGAGATCGACGAGGTGTTGCTGGCGATGATCGCCTCGGGTTTTGCCGCCGCGTCGAGTTGCGCAAAGATCTTCAGCTTGAGCTCGAGGTTCTCGGTGGCCGCCTCGATGACCAGGTCGCAATCGGCCACGGCCGCCAGGTCCGCGGAGGTGGAAACCCGCGCCAGCGCCGCATCCTTCTCGGCGGCAGTCATCTTCTCTTTCTTGATCAGGCGGTCGAGGCTCGCCCCGATGGTGGCCAGGCCGCGCTGCAGGGCGGCATCGGACACATCCGTCATCACCACCTCGAAGCCGGAGACTGCAAACGCCTGCGTGATGCCGTTACCCATGGTGCCGGCGCCGACCACGCCGATCTTCTTGATCGTCATCTTGAATCTCGCTCCCTTGTTCGATTGAAGAACGCCACGAACGGAGAGCACGTCTCCATACCGTTGCGTATGGAGACGAATGTAGCGCAATCGTCCGTCCGGCGCCAGTCCGCCAGCACAGTTCGGAAAGCTCACTCGGCTCAGGGGAAACACCTCTCGGCCAGCGTATGGACGAAAAAAAAAACGGGAGCCGATATCGGCTCCCGTTTCTTTGGTGGCGGAGTGGACGGGACTCGAACCCGCGACCCCCGGCGTGACAGGCCGGTATTCTAACCGACTGAACTACCACTCCGCGCTGACCTGCTCCGGCATCGCTGCCGGTTTGCTCACCTGCTTATCGCAGGTTCGCCATGTTCTGGCGTCCCCACGGGGATTCGAACCCCGGTTATCGCCGTGAAAGGGCGGTGTCCTAGGCCTCTAGACGATGGGGACCTGTGGTGGAGGTAAGCGGGATCGAACCGCTGACCTCTTGCATGCCATGCAAGCGCTCTCCCAGCTGAGCTATACCCCCAACAGAGTCGAAGATTATAGCAAGCGGTAAAGGCCACCGCAAGCTTTTTCCGAAACGTTTTTTGCTCCGGAACCACGAATCATGCGGACTTCGTGGGTACTACTGTGGCGGAGTGGACGGGACTCGAACCCGCGACCCCCGGCGTGACAGGCCGGTATTCTAACCGACTGAACTACCACTCCGCGCTGACCTGCTCCGGCATCGCTGCCGGTTTGCTCACCTGCTCATCGCAGGTTCGCCATGTTCTGGCGTCCCCACGGGGATTCGAACCCCGGTTATCGCCGTGAAAGGGCGGTGTCCTAGGCCTCTAGACGATGGGGACCTGACTTTCGGTTGGTGGAGGTAAGCGGGATCGAACCGCTGACCTCTTGCATGCCATGCAAGCGCTCTCCCAGCTGAGCTATACCCCCGACCGCGAAAGAGCGCGCATTATATGAACACCCCTCGGGGCTGTAAAGCGTCTTTTCGTACTTTTTTCGTCGAACCGCAGAATTCCGGCAGACAGCCTGTTCGCGGTGCTTTCAGAGAATCTTGCCCGGGTTCATCAAACCCCGCGGATCGACCGCGGCCTTGATGCTGCGCATCAGGTCGAGTTCCACCCCGGACTTGTAGCGTTGCAGTTCTCCGCGCTTCAACTGACCGATGCCATGCTCGGCCGAGATCGAACCTCCTGCCGCATCGACCAGGTCGTGCACGATGCGATTGACCTCGCTCGTGCGGGCGATGAACGCATCGTTGTCCTCTGCGGCCGGACGCGACAGGTTGTAGTGAAGGTTACCGTCGCCCAGGTGCCCGAAGGCAACGATCCGCACGCCGGGCCAGGCTGCCCGCAGCGCCCTGCCTGCTTCGGCGAGGAAGCCTGGAATGCGGCTGACGGGCACCGAAATGTCGTGCTTGATGCTGAAGCCCTCGATCTTCTGCGCCTCGGAAATGTTCTCGCGCAGCGCCCAGAGTTCCGCTCGCTGCGCGAGGCTGCCCGCGAGCGTGGCGTCGAGCAGCAGACCCGACTCCAGCGCCGATTCGAGGAAGGAGGTGAGCAGGCTGTCGAGTCCCGCATCGGCATGCGGATCGCTCAACTCCACCAGCACCGACCATTCCGGCGCCGCCGGGAGCGGCAGGCGCGCATTCGGAATGTGCTGCAGGACGAGTTCCAGCGCACTCCTGCCCACCAGCTCGAAGGCGCTGAGGCGCTCTCCTGCGCAGGCGCGCAGGCGTCCGAGCAGTTCGACGGCGGCCTGCGGGTCGCGCACGGCCAGCCAGGCCACGCTGCGGCTGCGCGGCTGCGGATAGAGCTTGAGGACCGCCGCGGTGATGATGCCAAGGGTCCCTTCCGCGCCGATGAACAGCTGCTTGAGATCGTAGCCGGTATTGTCCTTGCGCAAGCCGCGCAGACCGTCCCAGACGCGTCCATCGGGCAGGACCACCTCCAGCCCCAGGGTGAGTTCGCGCATGTTGCCGTAGCGCAGCACATGCACGCCACCTGCGTTGGTGGACAGGTTGCCGCCGATCTCGCAGCTGCCTTCGGCCGCCAGCGACAAGGGGAACAGGCGGCCGATGCCTTCCGCCGCCTGCTGCACGGCCGCGAGCGTGCATCCGGCTTCGGCAACGAGCGTGTTGTTGTCGGCATCCGTGGCGCGGATGCGGTTCAGCCTCGACAGGCTGACAAGAATCGACCGCCCGTCCGCCAGCGGCGTGGCGCCACCGCAGAGGCCGGTATTGCCGCCCTGCGGCACGATGGGCACGCCGGCCGCCGCGCAGGCCTGCACCACCGCCGATACTTCCTCGACGCTCCCCGGACGGACAACGGCGAGCGCCGAGCCGCGGTAACGTCCCCGCCAGTCGGTGAGGTAAGCTTGGGTCTCCGACTCCGCCGTCAGCACGCGCTCGCTCCCCAGCAGGTGCGTCAGCCGTGCGAGCAGTGCCTGCGGATCGCTCATGCGTCCAGGCCCAGCATGTGGCGCAGCGCCGGACGGGCGCGTTCGACCGCCGCCCTGCCCTCGGCAATGGCCTCGGCGGCATGATCGAAATCCATGATGCTCAGTTGCGCGACCCTGGGCGTGATCAGTACGTCCGCCGGTTCGCCGGCCAGGCGGCTGCGGGCGATACGCATCTGCATGATGTTGATGCTCGAGGTCAGGATGGTCGCCAGCGACGGCAGGTTGAGCTCTTCGCCTTCCTCGCTGCCGTTGCCGTTACCCAGCCCCACCATCGACAGCAGACGCTGGCTCCAGGTGTCCGGCGACAGATCGTGCGGAGACTTGCGCCGCCGGGTGCGGCCGACGAGATCCGTGCCCACATCGACCGCGATGACGATGTCGGCCCCCATCGCGCGGCACAGCGACACCGGCACCGGATTGACCAGGCCGCCGTCGACCAGCACCCGCCCGTCCCGCAGGACGGGGGAGATCAGCCCGGGCAGCGCGATCGAGGCACGCACCGCATCGGCGACCTTGCCCTGTCGCAGCCAGACCTCGCGCCCGGACTCGAGCTCGGTGGCCACGCAGGCAAACGGCATGGAGAGGCGCTGGAAGTCGCTGGCGATGAAATGGCGGGCACAGTACTGGATGACCTTGTCACCCCGGATCAAGCCGCCCTTGAGGCCGATGTCGAGCATCGACACCACGCCCTGCCAGTCGAGCGACTCAGTCCACTTGGTGAGTTCGGCCAGTTTCCCGGACGCGTAGGCCGCGCCCACCAGGGCGCCGATCGAGCACCCGGAGATCACATCGGGCCGTACGCCCTCGCTTTCCAGCGCAGCCAGCACGCCGAGATGCGCCCACCCCCGAGCGGCCCCGCCACCCAGCGCCACGCCGACCACCGGGCCGGATCCGTTGCGCGGGGCGAAGGCGAGGTCGAGCATCGGCGCCCCCTCCGGTCAGTCCAGCCGTTCGGCGTAGAGGTCGTGGACGTCGCAGTCGGTAATGCGCACGCGGACGAAGTCGCCCGGCTCGAGCCCCTCGCCGTCCGGGATGATCACCAGGCCATCGATCTCCGGCGCATCGCCCGGCGAACGGGCCAATGCGCCGTCCTCATCGACATCGTCGACCAGCACGGTCATCTCACGGCCGATCCTGGCTTCGAGACGCTGCGTGGAGATGTCCTCCTGGAAAGACATCAGGCGCATGCGGCGCTCCTCGCGGACATCCTCGGGCACCGGGTCGGCCAGCTCGTTGGCCGCCGCGCCTTCGACAGGCGAGTACGCAAACGCGCCGACGCGATCCAGCTGGGCGTCGTCGAGGAACTGCAGCAGCTGCTCGAAATCCTCTTCGGTCTCGCCCGGGAAGCCGGTGATGAAGGTCGAGCGGATGGTCAGTTCGGGGCAGATGCTGCGCCACTTGCGGATGCGCTCGAGCACGTTCTCGGCGTTGGCCGGGCGCTTCATCGCCTTGAGGATGCGCGGGCTGGCGTGCTGGAAGGGTACGTCGAGGTAGGGCAGGATCTTGCCCTCGGCCATCAGGGGAATCAGCTCGTCCACGCTCGGGTACGGATAGACGTAGTGCATGCGGATCCAGATGCCCAGCTCGCCGAGCGCATTGGCGAGATCCAGCAGGCGGGTCTTCACCGGCTTGCCGCCCCAGAAGCCGGTGCGGTACTTCACGTCCACGCCGTAGGCGCTGGTGTCCTGGGAGATCACCAGGATCTCCTTGACGCCCGCGTCGGCCAGCGCCTCGGCCTCCCGCATGACTTCGTGGATCGGCCGGCTCACCAGGTCGCCGCGCATCGAGGGGATGATGCAGAAGGTGCAACGATGATTGCAGCCTTCGGAAATCTTCAGGTAAGCGTAGTGCGGCGGCGTCAGGCGGATGCCCTGGGCGGGCACCAGGTCGACGAAGGGGTCGTGCGGCTTGGGCAGGTGCCTGTGGACGGCCTGCATGACCTCCTCGGTGGCGTGCGGGCCGGTGACCGCGAGTACCTGCGGATGCGCTGCCAGCACCACGTCGTCCTTCGCGCCGAGACAGCCGGTGACGATGACCTTGCCGTTCTCGGCCAGCGCCTCGCCGATGGCGCCGAGCGACTCCTCGACCGCGGCATCGATGAACCCGCAGGTATTGACCACGACGAGGTCGGCCTCGTCGTAGCTGCCGGAGATCTCGTAGCCTTCGGCCCGCAAGCGGGTCAGGATGTGTTCGGAATCCGAAGTGGCCTTCGGACACCCGAGGGAGACGAACCCGACACGGGGCACGCCTTGGGAAATGTGCTGATTCATGCTGTCGGGAAAATCTCCGGGGGAGGCGCCGGTCACCGGTCGTGAGCCGACGCCGTCAGGCCGGCAGTCTCAGGACTTGCCGTGCCCCTTGCCGGCAAGCGAGGCTTCTTCGGCCTTGTCGTCCTGTCCGGTCTTGCTGTTATAGCCGGGAAACTGGAACCCGGTGAAGATGTTGCGCGTCTGGCTTTCGATCTGCTCCTGCATCTGCTGGAACATCTTCTTGCTCTGCTCGACATAGGCGCCCATCATGCTCTGCATGGCGGGACCCTGGAAGTTCAGGAACTGGGCCCACAGATCCTGGTTCATGGGACTGTTCTCGCCGTAGATCGAACGCGCCTGCTCCTGCAGCTTGGCCTGCATGTCGGTGAAGGCCTTGATGTTGTTCTCGAGGTACTTGCCGAGCATGCCCTGCATGGCGTTGCCGTAGAAGCGGATCATGTGCGCCAGCAGGTCGCTGGTGAACATCGGGGCGCCACCCGCCTCTTCTTCCAGGATGATCTGCAGCAGGATGCTGCGGGTAAGATCTTCGCCGGACTTCGCGTCGACCACCTGGAACTCCTCGCTACCGAGCACAAGCTCCTTCACGTCGGCGAGCGTGATGTAGGAACTGGTACGGGTGTCGTACAGACGGCGATTGGGATACTTCTTGATCAGACGCACTTGCTCGGCCATTTTCGGTCATCTCCTCGGCGGCGGTTTACCCGCACTCTCATGGTGCGAAAATTATACCGCGCTGCGCAATAAAAAACCCCGCCGTGAGACGGGGTTGTGCATCAGGACGCTGCTTGCGCCGATGCGGCATCAGCACATGTGCAGGCCACCGTTGATGTTGATGGTGGCGCCGGTCACGTAGCCGGCCAGTTCGGAGGACAGGTAGGAGCACAGCGCGCCGATCTCTTCCGGCTTGCCCAGACGCTTCATCGGAACGGTGTCGATGATGCCCTGACGGATATCCTCGCGGATCGCCATCACCATGTCGGTGCCGATGTAGCCCGGAGCGATGGCGTTGACGGTCACGCCCTTGGTCGCCAGTTCGGAGGCCAGCGCCTTGGTGAAACCCAGCACGCCAGCCTTGGCGGTCGAGTAGTTGGTCTGGCCGGCCTGGCCCTTGACGCCATTGACCGAGGAGATGTTGATGATGCGTCCCCAGCCGCGCTCAGCCATCTTCGGCGAGACATGGTGGGTGACGTTGAACAGGCTGTTGAGGTTGGTGTTGATCACCGCGTCCCACTGCGCCTTTTCCATCTTGGGGAAGAACTTGTCGCGCGTGATGCCGGCGTTGTTCACCAGCACGTCGATGGGGCCGACCTCGGATTCGATCTTCGACACCATCGCCTGGCAGGATTCGTAATCGGACACATCGCCTTCAGCGGCAACGAAATCGAAACCGGCTTCTTTCTGCTGGGCCAGCCACTCTTCCTTCTGCGGGAAGCCCGGCAGACAGTTGGCGACCACCTTCATGCCGTCCTTGGCCAGCGCCTGGCAGATTGCGGTACCCAGGCCACCCATGGCGCCGGTAACGAGTGCGACTTTCTGAGTCATTGTCGAGTCCTTTTGCTGCAGTTCGATTGAGGCTGAGACACCGTCGCACACGCCGGCGACGCCGCTCTTTCGTATGGCTGTGCGGCGCTGCGCAAGCCACCGCGCGAGCGATTATAAACAGTTTTGTGAGCGGATGTTGCGTCGCAAAAAAAGGGCGGCGCAGCCACTCCGGACTGCGCCGCCCTTGCTTCTTTCCGGGCAAAACCGCTCAGAACATGTGCTGACCGCCGTTGATCGAGATGTTCGCCCCGGTCACGAAAGCCGCCTCCTCGGAAGCCAGGTAGGCCACCAGACCGGCGATCTCCTCGGGCTTGCCCAGGCGGCCAACCGGAATCTGCGGCAGGATCTTCGAGTCGAGGATCTCCTGCGGGATCGCCATGACCATCTTGGTGCCGATGTAGCCCGGGGAGATGGTGTTGACCGTCACTCCGCTGCGCGCCACTTCGAGCGCCAGCGCCTTGGTGAACCCGTGCATCCCGGCCTTGGCCGCCGAATAGTTCGTCTGCCCGAAGGCGCCCTTCTGGCCATTGACCGACGAGACGTTGATGACCCGCCCCCAGCGCCGCTCGACCATGCCGTCCATCACCTGCTTGGTCATGTTGAACACGCTGTCGAGGTTGGTACTGACCACCGCATCCCAGTCGGCCTTGGTCATCTTCTTGAAGGTCATGTCGCGGGTGATGCCGGCGTTGTTGACCAGCACATCGACCGGCCCCACCTCGGCGGCCACCTGCTCGACACAAGCCTTGCAGGACTCGAAATCCGACACGTCGCAGGGGTAGCCCTTGAAGCCGTAGCCCATGTTGTTCATGGTCTGAAGCCACTCGGCGGCCTTGGCGTTGCCGGGCGAATGCGTGGTGACGACCCGATAGCCGAGCGCGGCCAGCTTGATGCAGATGGCCTCGCCCAGACCGCCCATACCGCCAGTTACAAGTGCAATTCTTGACATGTTATCTCCTCTCCCAACTGGTCTCTCCGGGGGGATTCACGACTCAGCACGACAGCGCCCCTCCCGTTCTCCGCTGCCGCTTACCGCATTCGCTCGTTCCGGCCGGGCAAAGTGCTCAGGCGCGCTCCTTGACGTAGCGCCCCGGCGCCGGCTCGATCGGCTTGTACTTCGCGTTGCCCATGCGCCCGCGCGCGGCGACCTGCTTGCCGCCGAAGGACTTCAGCCACTGCGCCCAGTGCAGCCACCAGCTACCCGGGTTCTCGACCGCGCCCTCGAACCATTCGTCCGGATCGCTGAGCTTCGCCTCGCTGGTCCAGTAGCTACGCCGGTTCTTGGTCGCCGGATTGATCGCACCGGCAATGTGGCCGCTCGCGCCGAGCACGAAAGTGGCATCACCGCCAAGCAACCCGCGCGACAGATAGGCGCTCTTCCACGGCACGATATGGTCTTCGCGTGCAGCCATGAGGTAGGCAGGCACATCGACCTTGCCCAGATCGACCTTGACGCCGAGCATCTTGAGCCGCCCCGGCACGCGCAGATTGTTCTCGAGGTACATGTTGCGCAGATACCAGGTCAGGAAGGGGCCGGGCAGATTGGTGCAGTCCGCGTTCCAGTAGAGGAGGTCGAAGGCCTGCGGCTTCTTGCCCTTGAGGTAGTTGCCCACCACGTACTGCCACACCAGATCGTTCGCCCGCAGGGCGGAGAACACGTTTGCCAGTTCCTGCCCGGGCAGCAGACCGCCCTTGCCTATGGCGGCTTCGCGCGCGGTGACGCTGGCCTCATCCACCAGGCAGCCGAGCTCTCCGGCATCGGCGAAATCCAGCAAGGTGGTCATCAGCGTGAGGCTGGACACCGGATCCTCGCCCCGCCCCTTGGCCACGGCCAGCGCCGAGGTCAGGATGGTCCCGCCGACACAGAAGCCGAGCACGTTCGGCTTCTTCACCTTGGTGACATCGCGCACCACCTCGAGTGCGGCCAGCGGCCCCTTGTCCAGGTAGTCGTCCCAGGTAGCGGACGACTCTTCGCGCTTGGGGTTCTTCCAGGAGACGAGGAACACCGTGAAGCCCTGCTCCACCGCGAAGCGCACGAGGGAATTCTCCGGCTGGAGATCCATGATGTAGAACTTGTTGATGCACGGCGGCACGATCAGCAAGGGCACCTGCGCAACCTTGTCGGTGAGCGGCGCGTACTGAATGAGCTGCATCAGCTCGTTCTCGTAGATCACCGAGCCCGGGGTGACCGCGAGATTGCGACCGACCTCGAAGGCCGCATCGTCCGTCATCGAGATGCGGCCCTTCTTCAGGTCGTCGAGCATGTTCTGGATGCCGCGCGAGATGCTCTCGCCCTTGCTTTCCAGGGCTGCCTTGATGAACTCCGGGTTGGTGGCGGCAAAGTTCGTCGGCGCCAGGGCGTCGATGTACTGACGCGTCAGGAACTGGATGCGCTGCTTGGCGCGGCCATCGGCAATGGGCATCTGTTCGGCGACTTCCTGCAGGAAGCCGGCGTTGAGCAGATAGGCCTGGCGAACATAGTCGAAGACCGGGCTTTCCGCCCACTCGGGCGCGCTGAAACGCCGATCTCCGGCCGGCGGCTGAACCACCGGCGGCACGGCCTCGCCGCTCTTGCGCGACAGCATCGACGACCACAGCTGGGCGTGTTTCTCGGCAAAACTGCGCTGCAGGACTTGAAGACGCTCCGCCTCGGGCATGGGCAGGCCGGCCGCCGCAGTGCCGGACGAGTCCTGCATCGCCGCATGTTGCTTGGCCAGCATGTCGAAAAACCCTTGTGCCATCACCTGACCGAACTGCGCCAGGCCTTGCATGGCTGCCGCGGGGATCTTTTCATCTGAATCTGACATCCGCCCCTCCTGAGGCATCGTTGCGGCAGGCCTGCAACCTGCCGTCGGCGCCCGCTCCCGCCCCGCTTGCCGGAGTAGAATCGGCGCCATGTACATCATCGCCATCGCATGGCTCTACGTCGCCATCCTCGCGTCCCTCTCCAGCACGTCGGCGGTGGGAGGCGTGCTGACCTTCCTGTTCTTCGGCCTCGGCCCACTGGCGCTCTACCTGTGGCTGTTCGGCACGCCCGCCCGCCGGCGCGCTGCAGCCAGGCGGCAGGCCGAAGAGGCGAGCCACAACGATAGAGCCGATTCCGACGTCAATCAATAGGCATTCTCGCCGCTTCGTGAGCCATTCCGCCTCAGGGTGCCAGCCAGATCAGCGAAGCCATCCGCCCGGTGACGCGATCCCGCCGATAGGAGTAGAAACGCTCCGCGTCCGCGTAGGTGCAGAACCCTCCACCGAACACCCGGACCACACCGGCCCGTGCCAGGCGCAGCCTTGCCAGGAGGTACAGATCGGCCAGCCACTTGCCCTGTTCCTTCCCGACCGCAAAGGCCGCCGCGGCGCCGGCATCCTCGCGCAGGAACGCGGTGCGCACCTCGTCGCCCACCTCGAAGGCCTCGGGCCCGATCGCCGGTCCCAGCCATGCATGGAGCCGTTCGGGCGAGACACCCATGGCGTCGACCGTACGCTCGAGTATGCCGGCGCACAGCCCGCGCCAGCCTGCATGCGCGGCGGCGACCACCGAGCCGGCATCGTCGCAGAACAATACCGGCAGGCAGTCCGCGGTCATGACGACGCAGACCGCGCCAGGCTGCCGGGTGCACGACGCATCCGCAGCAGGCGGAGCAGGTTCCCCAGAGCCGGTCTCGGGCATGACGACCTCCGTGCCATGCACCTGCTCCAGCCAGAAGGGCTCCCCGGGAAGGATGGCACGCAGGGAAGCGCGGTTCGCCGCCACGGCCCCGGGATCATCCCCGACATGGCTGGCCAGGTTGAATGAGTCGTACGCCCCGCCGCTCACTCCACCCTTGCGCGTAGTGACGATTGCCTTCACCCGGTCCGGAACGGGCCAGTCGGGGACGATGAAATCAGGACACATCCGGTTCCGCCTTGCGCAGCTCGCGGAGAAGGTTGGAGAAATCCTCCGGCAGCGCCGACTCCCAGTCCATGGCTTGCCGGCTCGACGGATGAATCAAGCCCAGGCGCCAGGCGTGAAGCGCCTGCCGCGGAAAGGTGTCGAGCAGTACGTTGCCACGCCGCCGGCTGCCGTAGGCCGCATCACCGACCAATGGGTAGCCCTTGTGGGCCATGTGCACGCGGATCTGATGGGTGCGGCCGGTCTCCAGTTCGCATTCCACCAGAGTGCAATCGGCGAATCGCTCGCGAACGATGTACCGGGTCGCGGCCTCCCGCCCACCCTCGATTACCGCCATCTTCGTGCGTTGGGTCGGATGACGGCCGATCGGCGCATCGATCCGCCCGCTTCCGTTCAACTGACCACGCACCAATGCGAGATACTGCCGGCTCACGGTTCTGGCCTGCAACTGACGGATCAGGTCGGTCTGGGCCACCAGGGTTTTCGCGACCACCAGCAGCCCCGAGGTATCCTTGTCGAGACGGTGAACGATGCCTGCGCGCGGCACCCCGACCAGTTGCGGAGCATGATGCAGCAAGGCGTTGAGCAGCGTTCCGCTCCAGTTGCCGCTACCGGGATGCACCACCAGACCGGCGGGCTTGTCCACCACGAGAATCACCTCGTCCTCATGGACGACCGAAAGCGGGATGTCCTCGGCTTCCGCCGCACCGACCTCAAGCTCCGGCGCTTCCTCGACCTGCAGCACCTCCCCGCCGCGCACCTTGTGCTTGGATTCGGACCGCGTGCCGTCAAGCCGTACGCGCCCCTCCTTCACCCAGGCCTGCAGTCGGCTGCGCGAGTGATCCGCGAACAGCGTCGCCAACACCTTGTCCAGCCGCAGGCCACCAAGTTCGGGCGGAATCATCCTGACGACGCACAAGGGCTCCTCGTCCTCTGGGCTATAATCGTCGCGTTCATTCAAGCGAGAGTTCTCGATGGCTAGGTTCACCCTGCGAAGTTTAGCGGTTATTGGCGCTCTGCTGCTCGGCGGTTGCGGCCTGCTACCCGAACAGATCGACGAAACGGCGGGCTGGAACGCCCAGAAACTTTACTCCGAAGCCAAGGCCTCGATGACCGAAGGCGGGTACGACCGCGCGATCCAGTTGTTCGAGAAACTCGAAGCGCGCTACCCCTACGGCCGCTTCGCCCAGCAGGCCCAGATCGAGATTGCCTACGCCTACTACAAGTCGTACGAACCAGCGCTGGCCCTCGCCGCCGCCGACCGCTTCATCCGGCTGCACCCGAACCACCCGCATGTCGACTACGCCTACTATTTGAAGGGTCTGGTCACCTTCAACGAGGACCTCGGCCTGCTTGCCGCCTTGGCGAACCAGGATCTGTCCGAGCGCGACCCGAAGGGCGCCCAGGAGTCCTTCGACACCTTCAAGGAGCTGGTCACACGTTTCCCGGAAAGCCGCTACGCGGACGACGCCCGCATGCGGATGCAGTACCTGGTGAATTCGCTCGCAGGACACGAAGTCCATGTCGCCCGCTACTATCATCGCCGTGGCGCCCATGTCGCCGCGATCAACCGCGCGCAGGCGGCCATCGCAAACTATCCTCAGGCCCCCGCAATCGAGGAAGCGCTGTTCCTGCTGATGCAGAGTTACGACGCCCTGGGCATGAGCGATCTGCGCAACGACGCGGAGCGCGTCATGCGCAAGAACTTTCCGGACAGCGTCTATTTCGCCGGCGGCCCCGCTGACACGCGTCCCTGGTGGCAGTTCTGGTAAGCAGCGTCGGCTGTACGAGACTGGCGGAGAGATCGATCGCCTCTCCCTGTCAGCCTCGACCGTAGTAGTCCGCCAGACGCACGATATCGTCTTCACCAAGATAGCTGCCGGATTGCACCTCGATGATCTCCAAGGGCAGTTTTCCTGGGTTTTCCAGGCGGTGCGAAACTCCAAGCGGTATGTAGGTCGACTGGTTCTCGGCCAACAGAAAGCTCTCGTCGCCGCGTGTGACGCGAGCGGTGCCACGCACCACGATCCAGTGTTCGGCGCGGTGATGATGCATCTGCAGGCTGAGCGTGCCACCTGGCTTCACCACGATTCTCTTGACCTGGAAGCGCTCCCCCGCATCGATCGAATCGTAGTACCCCCAGGGGCGATGCACCTTGCGGTGCGCGTCGGCCTGTGAGCGCCCTTCCCTCTTGAGACGTGCGACGATGTTCTTGACCGCCTGCGTGGCATCCTTGCGCGCCACCAGCACAGCGTCAGCAGTCTCGATCACTACGAGATCCTCAACGCCGATGCAAGCGACCAAGCGGTCAGAGGAGATCACCATGGTCGAACGCGTTTCCTCGACCACTACGTCGCCGCGCAACACGTTGTCATCGGCATCCTTCGCCGATATACCCCACAATGCGTCCCATGCGCCGACATCGCACCAACCGGCATCCATCGGTACCGCCATGATGCCGACCCCGCAGTCCGGACTTGCCGGCAACTTCTCCAATACCGCGTAATCGATCGAGTCGGAAGGGCAGGCAGAAAAAGCCTCCGCGCCCACACGTACGAAGTCCACATCCCTTATCGACTGCTGAACCGCGTCTTCGCATGCACGAAGGATCTCCGGCGAGAACTGCCCGATGGCCCGCCGCCAGACGGATGCCCTGAGCAGAAAGATGCCGCTATTCCACAAGTAACGTCCATCTGCAAGATAATGCTCCGCGGTTCGCGCATCTGGCTTTTCGACGAACGCCTCGACCGGCCGGGGAGCTGAATCCACCGCCCTGTCGACACGCATATAGCCGTAACCCGTTTCCGGGCGCGATGGCCGCACGCCAAAGGTAACGATGTCGCCCGCGAGCGCAGCCGGAACACCAGCCGAGACAGCCTGTGCAAAGGCACCGCCGTCAGCAATGACATGGTCGGCCGGCATTACCAGGAGCAAGCCGTCATCCTGCCTGCCAAGCACGAGCAGCGCGGCCAGCGTCAGCGCCGGCGCGGTATTCCGGCCAACGGGTTCAAGAAGGATGTCACCAGTCGGGTAGCCGCACTCGAGCAGCTGCTCTGCCGTCAAGAAGCGGTAATCTTCATTGCAGACAACGAGAGGCGTCGGGGAAACATCCAGCTGATCGGCGAGCTCGCGCAAGCGCATGGCCGTCGCCTGCAGCATCGAAGCCCCCTCCACCACCTCCAGAAGCTGCTTCGGGTGGCGCTCTCTGGAGAATGGCCAGAGCCGCGTCCCGGAACCGCCGCTCAGAATCACCGGCAATACCTGCATGGAGTCCCTCCCGACAAGACACTGTTGCCAGGCAAGGATAGCACCGGCCCCTTTGACGGGTTGCGGCATATGGCGCAGGCGCCGCGAAGCACGCGCCCGTCCTCCCGGATCACGAAGGTGATCAATTAGACTCTGTAGACGGCCAAACGCCGCTGGATCGTTGTGATCGAGCGGCGTTTGTTTGTGGGTTAGTCTGACGATGACCTACTTTCGCGAGGGTATCCTCACTATCATCGGCGCGTTCTCGTTTCACGGTCCTGTTCGG